>JAUNKK010000012.1 GCA_030532825.1 Propionibacteriaceae bacterium | reverse complement strand
CCACCCGAGTCCACTACGAGCGGATCGAGCCCATCGCGGAGGCGCTCGGGGTGCTCGACCCCCGCATCGACTACCGGGAGATCGACTACCTCGCTGAGGCGGAACTACTCCAAGAGGACGACGCCACCTTCACGGAATGGCTGGGCTTCCACCGCATCGAGAAGGATCTGTGGGTTCCGGCTGCCGACGCGGTGCAGCCCGATGGGTCACCGGCCCACGAGGGCTGGAGCCCCTCGACGCCGGAAGACCGGCAGCGCATCGGACAGGCGCTCATCGACGACGTGAACAAGCTATATGCTGCCGTCAGCGCTGATGATTTCGTCTCGGCCAACGATGTGACCATAGCCACCGTGTCCAACGGCGCATCGGGGCTGCTGGAAGAGATCGCCGTGACCAAGGTGACGGGTGAGGAGAACTGGTGGAGCCACTACGATCTGTGGGACTTCCAAGCCAACTTGCAGGGTGCCCGCATCGCCTTTGATCTGGTGGCGCCGATCGCCGAACGAAAGGGCGAAGAGGGCAAACAGCTGGTCGCCCAGATCAACACCGAATTCGACAAGTTGCAGGAGTTGCTGAACCGGTACGGTTCCTTGGACTCCGGGTTCGTGTTGTATGACACGGTGGACGCCCAGCAACAGAAGGAACTCATCGCGCAGATTGACGCGACCCGGGAACCCTTGGCAAAGCTCACCGCCACGGTGCTGGGAATCTCGTGAGCGGGCCTGAGTCGCGGCGGGTGAACCCCGTCACCGGTCTCTCCCGACGCGGCATGTTGGCCTGGTCGGGGGCCGCCGCCGGGGCGATGGGCCTTGGCGTAGGTGCTTTCATCGCGAGCCCGGGGGGTTCGTCGCACAGCGGGTCGGCCGACGCGGCTGACCAGCTCGAATACCCCTTCTACGGGCAGCATCAAGCCGGAATCATCACGCCAGCCCAGGAACAACTGCATTTCGCGGCCTTCGACGTAGCCCCGGATCAGACTCGTGACGACCTCGTCGAATTGCTGCGGGACTGGACGTACGCGGCCTCCCGGCTCACCATGGGACTACCCGTGGGGGCCGGGGGAGCCTTCGACGGTGACCCACTGGCGCCACCCACCGACACTGGGGAGGCAGCTGATCACGGCCCGAACGGATTGACCATCACGTTCGGTTTTGGGCGTTCGCTGTTCGTCGACGCGGAAGGACGCGACCGCTTCGGTATCGCTGACCAACTCCCGGAGGAATTCACGGCATTGCCGAAGATGGTGAACGATTTCATCCAGCCCGCCATCTCGGAAGGTGACCTGTGTGTTCAGGCCTGCGCGAACGACCCGCAGGTGGCTGTCCATGCCATCCGGAACCTCACGCGGCTGGCTTTCGGGCGCGCAAGCCTACGCTGGTCTCAGCTGGGTTTCGGCCGGGCCTCCTCCACCTCCACGGAACAGCTGACGCCGCGCAACCTCTTTGGTCAGAAGGACGGCACGAACAACATCAAGGCCGAAGAACCTGAAAAACTCGCCGAACACGTTTGGATCAGTGACGGTCCCGCGTGGGCCCACGGTGGCTCGTATCTCGTAGCCCGCAAGATCTTGATGACCATTGAGGTCTGGGATGGCCTACGCCTGGAAGAACAGGACCGCGTCCTGGGGCGGGCGAAAGGCTCCGGCGCCCCCCTGTCTGGTGGCGACGAGTTCACGACCCCCGATTTCGCCAAGCGCGGACAAGACGGGAAGCCCCTCATCGACGCACGCTCCCATGTCGCCCGGACCCATCCGTCGAACAACGACGGCATCCATATGCTCAGGCGGGCGTATAACTACGTGGACGGCAACGACGAACAGGGACGGCTCGCGGCTGGCCTATTTTTCGTGGCCTTCGTCAAAGCCCCTGGGCGGTTCGCGAAGGTGCATCGGAACATGGCCCGCGATGACATGTTCATTGAGTATCTCAAGACGCTCGCCACTGGGGTCTATCTGGTCCCGCCGGGCACCACTGAGGGCGGCTACGTGGGAGAGACGCTGTTTGGTCAGTAGGATGCTTCCCTGAGCGAGCTGCACCGTCTATGCAGCCGATACAGAGAGGAATCCTATGTTGCGCACACACAACGCTGGCGAACTGCGAGCCGCGAATGCAGGGGATCAGGTGATCCTGGCAGGTTGGGTGGCCAAGCGGCGAGACCACGGTGGGGTGGCGTTCATCGATCTACGGGATGCCTCCGGCATCGCCCAGGTCGTGGTGCGCGACGAGGTGCTGGCCTCATCCGGCGCCCACGATTTGCGTAACGAGTTCTGCATCAGGGTGACCGGTGTCGTCGAGGTCCGGCCCGAGGGCAACGCCAACCCCGAGCTGCCCACGGGCGAGATCGAGGTGGCGATCTCCGAGTTGGAGGTGCTGAACCCGGCCGCCCCGCTGCCCTTCCAGATCGACGAGCGCGTCACAGTGGGGGAGGAGGCCCGCCTCAAGTACCGCTACCTCGACCTGAGGCGACCTGCACCCGCGGCGGCACTCCGCCTACGTTCCAAGGTCAACGCAGCCGCCCGGCGAGTGCTGGAGCAGCGGGACTTCGTCGAAATCGAGACCCCGACGTTGACCCGGTCCACGCCCGAAGGAGCGCGAGACTTCCTGGTACCGGCTCGCCTCAGTCCGGGCTCCTGGTATGCCCTGCCGCAGAGTCCCCAGCTGTTCAAACAGCTGCTCATGGTCGCCGGCATGGAACGCTACTACCAGATCGCCCGCTGTTACCGCGACGAGGATTTCCGCGCCGACCGCCAGCCTGAGTTCACCCAGCTGGATATCGAGATGAGCTTCGTGGACCAGGAGGACGTGATCGAACTAGGAGAGGCACTCGTGAAGGAGGTCTGGGCCACCCAGGGCATTGCTCTGAAGACCCCGTTCCCGCGCCTGACCTACGCCGAGGCCATGGACCGCTACGGCTCCGACAAGCCGGACCTGCGCTTCGAGATTGAGCTCACCGAGGTGACGGAACTCTTTGCCAACACCGCGTTCCGCGTCTTCCAGGCCCCATATGTTGGTGCCGTCGTCATGCCGGGCGGCGCCTCCCAACCACGCCGCCAATTCGACGCCTGGCAGGAGTGGGCGAAACAGCGCGGCGCCAAGGGGCTGGCTTATGTGACGGTTTCCGACACCGGAGAACTCGGGGGGCCCGTTGCGAAGAACCTCTCCGAGGCTGAACTAGCGGCGCTACCCACGCGGACCGGTGCCCAGCCAGGCGACTGCGTCTTCTTCGCGGCCGGCCAGCGGACGGCCGCCCAACATCTCCTGGGGGCAGCCCGGGGCGAGATCGCCCGCCGCACTGGGCTCATCGACGAGGAAGCCTGGAGCTTCCTCTGGGTGGTGGATGCGCCGCTGTTCAAGCCTGCCTCCGAAGCCAAGGCCGACGGCGATGTCGCGGTGGGGGAGGGGGCCTGGACCGCGGTCCACCATGCCTTCACCTCGCCCAAGCCGGAGTGGCTCGATAGCTTCGACACCGATCCGGGCCGCGCAACCGCCTATGCCTACGACCTGGTGTGCAACGGCAACGAGCTGGGTGGCGGTTCCATCCGTATCCACCGCCGGGATGTGCAGGAACGCGTGTTCAAGGTGATGGGGATCACGGAAGAGCAGGCGATGGAGAAGTTCGGCTTCCTGTTGGAAGCCTTCTCGTTTGGGGCCCCGCCGCACGGCGGCATCGCCTTCGGCTGGGACCGGGTGGTGACCCTGCTGAGTAGGGCCGATTCGATCCGCGAGGTGATTGCCTTCCCGAAGTCTGGTGGCGGGTTCGATCCACTGACCGCCGCGCCCGCTCCGATCACGGCTCAGCAGCGTCGTGAAGCGGGCGTGGACGCCACCCCCAAGGCGGCGGAGGCGGCTGCTGTCAAAGGGTGAACTTCACTTGCCGGGGCCTGGCGATCACCCACAAGGCGGCGGTCGCCAGGACCGCGCAGACCAGCATGGACACCGCCATCGGAGCGGCCGACGTCAACTCGAATTGCCCGATCACCGGTCCGACGATGGCGGCCATCGTCATGTTGAGAGCCCCCATCAGCGAGGCCGCAACCCCGGAATTGGCGCGGTGATGCTGTAAGGCAAGTACTTGGGCGGCGGGCGTGCAGGCTCCGAAGGTCAGGGTGAAGCCGAACATCGCTGGTACCAGGGGCAGATAGCCGCCGCCCAGCGCGTCGAGTCCCAGGAGCGCCAGCGCCGTCAGGATCATGCCGGTGCTCCCGCCGACGAGGACCCACTGCGGCCCGAAGCGGGTGGTCAGGCGGCTGCCCGACTGTACGCCGACGAAAACCCCGACGGAGCACACCGCAAACACCACGCCGAACTGGGTTTCCGAGAGCCCAAAGGTCTCCTGCAGCAGCACCGACGACGTCGAAATGTAGGAGAACAGTCCGGCGAACGCGCATGAGGCGGTCAGCCACACGCCCACGAAAAGCCGGTCGCCCAGGACCGCGGCGTAGGCAGCCCGCAACTGACGCAAACCCCCTCGGGTGCGTTCGTGCGGCGGGCGGGTCTCAACGATAAACAGCAACACCAGCACGAGCAGCACAGCACCGTACGTCGCCAGGACCCAGAACACGCCACGCCAGTCCATCAAGGTCACCATCCAGGAACCGATCAGGGGCGCGATGATGGGAGCTAACCCGTTGATCAAAGCCAGCCGGGAGAGCATTCTGACCAGACGTCGACCGGAGAACAGGTCCCGCGCCATGGCCATGGCGACGACAGCGCTCCCCGCCGCGCCGATTCCCTGCAAGGCGCGCATGGCCGTCAGAAAGTACACGTTGGGGGCGATGGCCACCATCACGGAGGCGACGATGTGCAGCGTGGCCGCGATCAGCAGCGGGCGTCGACGGCCGAAGCGGTCGCTCAGGGGGCCAACCACCAACTGGCCGAGGGCGAAGCCGATCGTTGTGGCGGAGAGCGTGACCTGGACCTGCGGGTCCGTGATGCTGAGGTCGGTCTTGAGCGCCGGGAAGGTCGGTAGGTACAGGTCGATCGTGAATGGGCCAAGCCCACTAAGCAGGCCCAAGGTGACGACAATGGCCACCCTGCGGCGCGCGCTGAACTGATCTCCGGGTTGCTGGGACATGGATTATCTCCGCTGCGAGGAGGGCGTGAACGGCCCAGTGAGTGTACGCCACATTTCGCAAGGCCACATGTCACTACAGTGGGGTGGCGTGGACTACGACCTGTTTGGCAACCCAGATCCGGCAACGCCCCGCGGTGGTGGATCCCTGGGGGATGCCCGTCTGGAGGGGGCGCCGCTCGCCGTCAGGATGCGGCCGACGAATCTGGATGAGATCGTGGGACAGGAGCATCTTTTGCGGCCCGGCTCACCGCTGCGGCGGCTCGTCGCCGGGCAGCCCATGAGTGTCTTCCTGTGGGGGCCGCCCGGGGTGGGTAAGACGACGCTGGCCGCGATTGTCTCTCAAGCCTCGGGGGCACGGTTTGTGGAACTATCCGCGGTGACCGCCGGCGTCAAAGAACTACGTGGGGAGCTGGACAAGGCGCGCCGCGAGTTGGAACGCGGGCGTGCCACGGTCTTGTTCATCGACGAAGTCCACCGCTTCTCCAAGACCCAGCAGGACGCTCTGCTCCCCGCCGTCGAAAACCGCATCGTCACCCTCATCGCCGCCACCACGGAGAACCCCAGCTTCTCCGTGATCTCACCGTTGCTGTCACGCTCGCTACTGCTGCGACTCAAGCCACTGACCGATGCGGACATCGCCACCCTGGTAGACCGCTCCCTCACCGACACGCGCGGCCTGGCGGGTGAACTCACGTTGGCGGACGCGGCACGTGCTGATCTGGTGCGCCTAGCCGGGGGCGATGCCCGCCGAGCGCTGACCTATCTGGAGGAGGCCGCCGCTTCGGCCACTGCCCTCGGACATACGGAGATTTCCGCTGATGTGCTGATGCAGGCGGTGGATCGCGCTGCCGTCCGGTACGATCGGGATGGAGACCAGCACTACGACGTCATTTCGGCATTCATCAAGTCCATCCGCGGCTCAGACGTTCAGGCAGCCCTGCACTACCTGGCGAGAATGCTGGAAGCGGGGGAGGACCCCCGTTTCATTGCTCGGCGTCTCATGATCTCGGCTTCGGAGGACATCGGCATGGCTGCTTCGGGGGTCCTGGCGACATGTGTAGCTGCGGCGCAGGCAGTCCAGCTACTGGGTATGCCCGAGGCCCGCATCACGCTGGCTCATGCCACTGTGGCTGCCGCAACCGCTCCGAAGTCCAACGCGGCCTATCTGGCCCTGGAGGAGGCCATCGGGGATATCCGGGACGGCAGAGGTGGACCCGTGCCGGTCCATCTGCGGGATGCCCATTACGCCGGGGCCAAGGCCCTCGGCCACGGCGAGGGCTACATCTACCCCCATGACCTACCGTCCGGGGTGGCGCCCCAGCAATACCTACCGGATGACCTCATCGCGGCCCGGTACTACCGTCCTACCGGACACGGCGCCGAGGCAGCCATCACCGAGCGGCTGGCCGCGGTTGAGCAATGGCTGCGGCCCTAGCGGCTAGGTGGGCTAGAGTTACGGCGATACTTCGACGAAGGAGGCCAGCATCATGTCCGTCGGTGAACTCGCAGGATTACTCGCAGCCATAGCCCTGTGTGTCCTCGTTGCCCTGGCCGCCGTTCCGCTGCTCAAGGCGGGCCGCGCCCTAGACGAACTACGCTTGGCGGTGCGGGACGTGGGCCATAACTCCGTGCCCGTTTTGGTGGAGTTGAAGAGCACTGTGGAGAACACCAACGACGAACTGGCCAAACTGTCAGCCGTCACGGAGGACGTGGCGAAGGTCTCGGCGAATGCCACCGTCGTCAGCGAGCACGCCGCGAACCTGTCACAGCTGTTCGCCGCCACGCTGGGTGGCCCGCTCGTTAAGACCGCTGCCGTTGTGCACGGCGTCAGGAGCGCACTGAAGGGACGTAAAAAGTGAGTCGCCTATTTTGGATCCTCGTGGGTGCAGCCCTCGCGGTCGTGATCGCGCTGCGCGGCCGGACCTGGCTGCACCAGTTCACGCCGAAGGGTGTGGCGGAGCGCGTCGAGGAGAGCGGCCAGCGGGCTGCCGCCGGCCTCGGGGAGTTCTTCGCCACTTTCCGTACCGCGATGCGCGAGAAAGAGGCCGAACTCCGCGAGGAACTCGCCCTGCCCAAAACTCCTGAGCACAACTGATAAGGAATCCTTCCCATGAAGACCTCCGAGATCCGGAGCCGATTCATCGACTTCTTCGCGCGCCATGACCACACCGTGGTGCCTTCCGCGTCCCTGCTTTACCACGACCCGACGCTGCTCTTTGTCAACGCCGGCATGGTGCCGTTCAAGCCCTACTTCATGGGCGAGGAACCAACCCCCTATCGTCGAGCCGTCTCCGTCCAGAAATGCCTGCGGACCCTCGATATCGACGAGGTCGGCAAGACCACGCGACACGGCACCTTCTTCCAGATGACGGGAAACTTCGCCTTTGGTGACTACTTCAAGGAAGGCGCCATCAACTACGCCTGGGAGCTAGTGACCTCCGAGCGCCACAACGGGGGCTACGGTTTCCACCCGGACCGAGTGTGGGTAACAGCCCTCAACGGCGATCAGGAAACCATCGACCTGTGGCAGAAGGTCGGGGTGCCGCGGCACCGAATCCAGGAGCGAGGCTTCAAGGACAACTACTGGCATATGGGCGTGGCTGGGCCCGGGGGGCCGTGCTCCGAGATCTACATTGACCGCGGCCCCGAGTTCGGCCCAGACGGCGGGCCCGAGGCCGACGAGGATCGTTTCCTAGAGATCTGGAACCTCGTGTTCCAAGAGGAAGAGATCACCAACGTATCCGCCAAAGACAAGTTCGATGTCGTCAAGCCCTTGGCTACCCAAAACATCGACACCGGGGGCGGGCTGGAGCGCATGGCCTACCTGCTGCAGGGCGTGGCCAACATGTACGAAACCGATGAGGTCTATCCCGTGATCGTTAAAGCTGCGGAGCTCTCTGGGCGCCGCTACGGGAGCAACCCGGAAGACGACATCCGGTTCCGCGTGGTGGCCGATCACATCCGTTCCTCGCTGATGCTGATGACCGACGGGGTCACCCCCGGTAACGAGGCGCGTGGGTACGTGCTGCGCCGCCTGCTACGCCGTTCCATCCGCGCAATGCGGCTGCTGGGCGTCGACGCGCCAGCCCTGAAGGAACTCCTCCCCGTCAGCCGCGACCTGATGAGCCTGTCCTACCCCGAGATCACTGAGGCGTGGCCGCGCATCATCGAGGTCAGCGAGCATGAGGAGGACTCCTTCCGCCGCACCCTGACGGCGGGAACTCAGATCTTCGACCTCGCCGTGAATCGCGCCAAGTCAGCCGGAACCACCGTCCTCCCTGGCGAGCAGGCCTTCCAGCTGCACGACACCTACGGGTTCCCCATTGATCTCACCCTCGAGATGGCTGCGGAGGCCGGGTTGAGCGTCGACCGAGACCGGTTCACGGCGTTGATGGGGGAGCAGAAGGAACGCGCGCGAGCCGATGCCAAGGCAAAGAAGGGCGGCCTCGCGAGCCTGGACGCTTACAAGAGCGTCCGCGAGTCGCACGAGACCCCGTTCGTTGGCTATCACGACCTGGAACACGAGACCAACGTCGTGGGCATCATCGCCGATGGCCAAGTGGTGGATCGGGCCACAGACGGTCAGATAGTTGAACTGGTGCTGGCGGAGACCCCGTTCTACGCGGAGTCGGGTGGGCAGGACTCGGACGCCGGAACGATCTCCGGCAACGGCTGGTCCGCCGAGGTACTGGACGTGCAGCGCCCGGTGCCGGGCCTCGTGGTGCACCGCGTGCAGCTGCTCGGCGAGGTGGCTTCGGGTGCCACGGCCCAGGCGGCGGTAGACCCCGTCGCCCGTCATGGCGCATCGCAGGCTCACACGGCCACGCACATCGTGCATGCCGCCCTGCGGGAGCTGGTGGGGTCCACGGCCACCCAGGCGGGTTCCTATAACAAGCCCGGCTATTTGCGGTTCGACTTCTCGGCCACGCACGGCCTGAGCGAGGCACTTCGCCTGGAAGTTGAGCAGCGCGCCAACCAGGCTATCCGGGACGCGTTCGACGTGACCGCCCAGGAGATGCGGCTTGAGGAAGCAAAAGCGCTCGGGGCCATGGCGATGTTCGGCGAGAAATACCCGCCCATGGTGCGCATGGTCGAACTCGCCGGCCCGTGGTCGCGGGAACTGTGCGGGGGCACCCATGTCGCAAACACCGCTCAGATCGGGGTGTTGAACCTGCTCAGCGAGTCGTCCATAGGCTCGGGCGTGCGACGGGTTGAGGCCCTGGTCGCGCAGGACGCGTTCGACCGGTTCGCCGCGGAACGGGCGCTTGTCACGACGTTGACCGAGAACCTCCGCGTCCAGCCGGATCAGCTAGCGGAGCGTGTCGACCGGCTGGTGCATCAACTCAAGGCAGCGGAGAAGCAGATCGCCGCGTTGCAGGCCGAGAAGCTGCTCTCCCGCTCCGGCGAGCTGGCGGCAGGTGCCCGCCTGGTCGGCGACGTCAAACTCGCCGCGGTCGCTTTACCGGGCATCCCAGGGGGCGATCTCAGGACGCTGGCACTCGATATCCGCGAACGGCTTGGCCAGGAGCCGGCGGTGGTGGCGCTCATGGGCGGCGCAGACGGTAAGGCTGCCGCTGTGGTCGCCACCAACGCCGGGGCTCGGGAACGCGGAGTCAAAGCCGGACAGCTCATCGCGGTCGCCGCGGCCGCTATGGGCGGTAAGGGCGGTGGCAAGGACGACCTAGCCCAGGGGGGCGGCAACAACCCTGGCGCGGCCCCCGAGGCTGTGGCGGCCGTCGAGGCCGCCCTGGCGAATCGTGGCTGAGCGGCCTCGCCTCGGGATCGACTGGGGCAAGGCGAGGATCGGTGTGGCCGCCTGCAACACCGACACCACGTTCGCCTACCCCGTCGAAACCGTTCGCGTCAACGGCGGCGAATTGTCCCGGTTGGCTGCCATCGCATCTGAATACGAGGCCGCGGTGGTGTATGTGGGGCTGCCGCTCACCCTGAGCGGCGAGCGATCCTTCGCAGCCAAGTTCGTGCTGGAACGCACGTCCCTGCTGGCCGAGCGGCTGCCCGGAGTGCCAATCAGGCTGGTTGATGAGCGGATGAGCACGGCTGGAGCGTCGCGTAATCTTGGGGGAGCGGGCCGCAATTCGCGGCAGCAGCGGCGCGTCATCGACCAAGCCGCGGCGGTCGAGATCCTGCAGCGTGCCCTCGACCTGGAGACTTCCTCCGGCCAGCTGGCCGGAGTGCCACTGCAACAGGAGGACTCGTGAGCCCAGCCTTCGTGGACAACGACGGCCAACTGAACTGGCGAAAGATCGCCTACCACGCGCGCAGCGCTTTCGCGGTGGTGCTGGCGTTGACCATTCTCATCGGCGGTGGTTGGTTCGCCTACTACAAGGTGAAAGAAACCTGGGTCGCCATGCGCAGCGAGAACGACTACGTTGGCGAGGGCAAAGACGAAGTGATCGTGTCCATCCCTGAGGGTGTGGATATCACCCGAATCGGGGACATCCTCGTGGAGCACGGGGTCATCAAGTCCACCCGCAAATTCCGGGATGTCTGCGCGCGCACCCCGGCCGCTGCGACGCTGCAGGCGGGGCGCTTCCGGCTTCGCACCGAGATGTCTGCTGAGGCGGCGTTGGCGCTGCTGCTGGATGCGGACAGCAAGGTGGCGCTGACCGTGACCCTGCCCGAGGGCCGCGCCACTGCGCAACAGTGGTCCATCTTGATGAACGATCTCGGGTTGAAGGAGGAAGACCTGCAGGCGGCGGCTGAGTCCTCCGAGTTGGGCTTGCCATCCTGGTCGGGTGGCACAGTTGACGGCTTTCTGTTCCCTGACACGTATCAGGTAGCCGAGCCCGCAACGGCTCTTGGTGTGCTGAAACAGCAGGTGGAGCAATTCAACAAGGTCGCCGGGTCGCTCAACCTAGAGTCGAAAGCCGTCGAACGGAACCTGACCCCTTACGAGATCCTCATCGTCGCCTCTCTTGTGGAGAAGGAGGCGGGCCGCCCGGAGGACCGCGCCATGATCGCGCGCATCATCTACAACCGCCTGGCCATCGACAAGGAACTGGAGTTCGACTCCACGGTGCACTACGCGGTGGGGGATTTCAGCCGGGTGACGACGACAGAAGAGGATCGTCTGACGGATAGCCCGTACAACACCTACAAATACAAAGGTCTACCCCCCACCCCGATCAGCAACCCGGGGCAGGCTGCGCTGGAGGCGGCGCTTTCCCCAGCAGAGCATAACTACGTGTACTTCACCACCGTGGATCTCGACACCGGCGAGACCCGCTACTCCGAGGACTGGGAGGGGCACAAAGCGAACGTGACTCTGTTCGAGCAGTGGTGCAACTCGCATCCAGGGCGCTGCACCTAGATGCGTTGCGCCATCGTTGGGGATCCCGCCGGGCATTCACTATCCCCGGCCATCCACCGCGCCGGATACCAGGCTGCGGGGCTGGACTGGACTTATGAGGCCATCACTGTCCCGGCCGCCAGCTTCGGCGATTTCGTGGCGGCCTGTCGTCACTCCACCGACTGGGCCGGGCTGAGCGTGACTGCTCCCCACAAGCAGGCTTTGCTTGAGCTGGGGGAGCCCGACGCTGTGGCGCGCCTCGTCGGAGGTGGCAACACCATCGTGTTCGCATCCGAGCCCAAGGTGTACAACACCGATGTCCCCGGATTCGTGCGGGCCTGGCGCCGCCGCGGCCTGACTCAGTTGTTCTCCGCCGTCATCATCGGGAATGGGGCCACGGCGCGCTCACTACTAGTGGCCCTCGCCGGGTTGAGCGTGAAATCAGTCACAGTGCTAGCTCGCGATCCCCAGCGGGCCGGGGTGTTGCGCACTCTAGGGAACGCCCTGAATGTGGCGCTGGAGATCCAGCCGCTCGGCGCTTCGATCAGGGAGACTGACCTCCTGGCCAACACCGTCCCTGCCGCCGCCACGTCGGATCACGCGGCGGAGTGGGCCGCGCGATCCGCGGTGCTCTTCGACGCCATCTACGACCCGTGGCCCACGCCGCTGGGCGAGGCAGCCGCTCCCGAGCAGCCCGTCATCACCGGTCTGGAGCTGCTGGCTGGTCAGGCCGTCGACCAGTTCCACCTGCTGACGGGAGCCCAGCTAAGCTACGAACTGGCGTTGTCCGCCGCACGGGCGGAACTCGTTGCTCGCCGCGCCACCTGACACAATGACCCCATGCTGCGTTATTTGACGGCGGGGGAGTCCCACGGCCAAGCCCTGATCGCCACCATGGAGGGCATCCCGGCGCATGTGCGCGTCGGCGAGCCCGAGATCGCGGCGGCGCTCGCGAGACGTCGCCTCGGCGTGGGGCGAGGGGCGCGGATGAAGTTCGAGGCCGACGCGGTGACGTTACTGGGCGGATTCCGACATGGCGAGACGCTGGGCTCGCCCATCGCGATCATGGTCGGTAACACTGAATGGCCCAAATGGGAACTGGTCATGGCTCCAGGCGACGTGCCGCCGGGGGACCTCGACGGGCAGGCACGAAATGCCCCGCTCACACGCCCCCGCCCTGGTCACGCCGATCTGGCCGGGATGCAGAAATATGCTTTCTCGGAGGCCCGACCTATTTTGGAGCGGGCCTCCGCGCGCGAGACAGCCGCCCGAGTCGCGTTGGGTAGTGTTGCCGCCGCTTTCCTGCGTCAGGCTCTGGACATCAGCATCGTTAGCCATGTGGTGGAGTTGGGGCAGGTGCGCGCGAACATGTCGACACTGCCTCGAGTGGAGGATCAGGAGGTAATCGACGCCGACCCGACCCGGTGCTTTGACCCGGTTGCCGCCGCGGAGATGGCTGCGGAGGTAGAGGCCTGTCGCCGGGACGGAGACACTTTGGGTGGGGTCGTTGAGGTGTTGGCCTGGGGACTGCCCCCGGGGCTTGGCTCCCACATCCAGGGCGATCGGCGCCTCGACGGGAAACTGGCTGGGGCCTTGATGGGCATTCAAGCCATCAAGGGCGTCGAGTTTGGCGACGGATTTGAGCTGGCCCGTCGCCGTGGCTCAGCGGCTCACGACGAGATCGAACCCACGTCGGACGGCATCGCACGCGCGTCACAGCATTCCGGGGGCGTCGAAGGCGGCATGTCAACGGGAGAGGTGCTTCGGGTGCGGGCCGCCATGAAACCCATCGCGACCGTCCCGCGGGCGCTGCGTACCGTGGACGTTGCGACCGGTGAGGCGGCCGCCGCCCACCACCAGCGCTCCGATGTATGTGCGGTGCCGGCGGCGGGTGTCGTCGCCGAGGCCATGACAGCACTCGTGCTGGCCGAGTTGGCCCTAGAGAAGTTCGGCGGGGATTCCGTTGCCGAGACCCGCCGTAACCGGGACGCTTACCTGGCGGATGTGTCTGCCCGGGGCCTTGGGGTTCGGGCATGACCATCGTGCTGGTCGGCGCCCCCGGGGCCGGAAAGACTACTGTCGGGAAATTGCTTGCCGCCCGCCTCGGTCGGGGCTTCGTGGACGTGGACGCCCGCATCGAAGAGGTCGTCGGTAAGCCCATCGCGGAGATCTTCGCCGACGACGGTGAGGCCCAGTTTCGCCAGCTGGAGGAAGCTGCCACCCTGGAGTTGCTCACCACGAAAGATGTGTTGAGTCTCGGCGGAGGGGCGGTGATGAGCCCACGTATCCGAGAGGCCTTGGCGGGACACGACGTCATCTGGCTGGAGGTCTCGATTCCACACGCGGCCCGGCGGGTCGGGTTGAACCGGGCTAGACCACTCCTGCTGGGCAATGTACGGGGCCGTCTGATCGAGTTGCTCCGGGAACGTGCCCCCCTATATGAAGCCGTGGCCGGAACCCGTATCCTCACCGACGACCGCGAACCCGCCGATATCGCGGCGCAACTGGCGGAGGGGAGGGACAGGCCGTGATTATCCCTGTCACGAGCGCCGCCCCCTACGAGGTTGTTATCGACGGCGGCGCGGTCCATCGTCTTGCCGAGCTGACCGCTGTCGCCGATCGGGTGGCCGTGATTTTCCCAGAACCGCTGGCGCAGCTGGCTTCGGAGGTGGCCCGCAACTGTTCTGGGGCCGTGACCCTGATCCCCGTGCCAGAGGCTGAAGCCGCCAAGACCTCGGCGGTACTGGTCGAGTGCTGGAATCGTCTTGCCGCCGACGGTTTCACCCGCAGCGACCTCATCGTTGGTCTGGGCGGCGGGACCACCACGGACCTGGCAGGGTTCGTGGCCGCAAGTTGGCTGCGGGGGGTCGGATTCATCAGCGTGCCAACTACGGTGCTCGGCATGGTCGACGCGGCCGTCGGCGGTAAGACGGGCATTAATTTGACGGCTGGGAAGAACCTGGTGGGTGCCTTCTACGAGCCCCGGGCGGTGCTGTGCGATGTGGCCTTGCTACGTACGCTGCCTGATTCTGAGGTCCGGTCCGGTTTGGCCGAGGTCGTCAAGTGTGGTTTCATCGCCGACCCCGAGATTCTTCGCCTGCTCGACCGGCACCTAGACGAGGCGCTCGACGTTCGTTCGGCTGTGTTTGCGGATCTGGTGGCCCGCGCAGTCGCCGTGAAGGCAGCCGTCGTGGCTGCCGACTTGAAGGAGCGCACCTCTATTGGTGGCCAGGTGGGGCGGGAGGCCCTGAACTACGGTCACACCCTTGGGCATGCCATTGAGGCCCGAGAGGAGTTCTCCTGGCGCCACGGACAAGCGATTTCCGTGGGCATGGTGTGGATCGCGGAGGTCAGCCGCCGCCTGCTAGGTCTAGATCCGCAGCTGGCTGCAGAGCACAGCCGCCTGCTCGCGGCGCTGGGATTGCCGGTGTCTTATGATCCCGCGGCCTGGGACCAGGTGCGGCATCTCATGAGCCTGGATAAAAAGGCCCGGGGCGCGAC
This sequence comes from Propionibacteriaceae bacterium, assembly GCA_030532825.1. GTDB lineage: Bacteria > Actinomycetota > Actinomycetes > Propionibacteriales > Propionibacteriaceae > Arachnia. The sequence continues at coordinate 40,057 of JAUNKK010000012.1, read as the reverse complement.
CCTCAGACTCGTGGGCCTGAAAGCGCAGGGGCAGCCGGTCATCCTGGCCGATGCCCCGGAGTCCGAACTGGCCCGCGCCTATGTCGCGGTTTCCGGACAGCGGTAGTTCCGGTAAGATTCCGCGACGGCGTATGCATCCAGAGTCCGAAAGGCGAGGCGCGTGGTATCCACCAATGATCTGAAGAACGGCATGGTGCTTGACCTGGACGGTCAGCTGTGGCAGGTGCAGTGGTTCCAACACCACAAGCCCGGCAAAGGCAACACCGTCGTGCGTTCCAAGCTGAAGAACGTTCTCTCCGGCAAGATCGTCGATAAGACCTTCAACTCTGACACCAAGGTTGACACCGCCACGATCGATCGCCGTGACATGCAGTACCTCTACCTGGACGGCGAAGACTACGTGTTCATGGACAACACCACCTTCGACCAGATCTATGTACCGAAGGACACCGTCGGTGAGGCGCGGGACTACCTGCTGGAGAACCAGACGGCCACCGTAGCGCTCCATGAAGGCACCCCGCTGTTCATTGAATTGCCGGCCAGCGTCGAGTTGCTCATCACCTACACCGAGCCCGGCCTGCAGGGGGACCGATCGACTGGGGGAACAAAGCCCGCAACTCTTGAGACTGGTAAGACGATCCAGGTGCCGTTGTTCATCACCACAGGTGAGAAGATCAAGGTGGACACGCGCGACGGCTCCTACATTTCCCGGGTGAATGGCTGAGTCTGGCCGTTACGGTACCCAGACGAAGGCCCGGCGGGTTGCTCTGGATGTACTGTTCGCTGCCGAGCTTCGGGGCCGGGGCATCGTCGAGACCTTTCTGGAAGCTCGCGATCTGTCAACCATCACGGTTCGGGACCTGACCACCAGAATCGTGCATGGGGTGGCGGAGCACCTCGACGAAGTAGACACCCGCATCTCGGCCGCGCTGGATAGTTCCTGGTCCCTGGGACGCATGCCCGCGGTGGACCGCAACCTTGCCCGCATCGCCATTTTCGAACTTGACTACACCGACACTCCGACGGGTGTTGTCATCTCAGAGGCCGTCCGGTTGGCGCAAGAATTGTCCACAGACGGCTCACCGAGCTTCCTCAACGGGCTTTTGAGTAAGGCCGCAGCGACCAAAGAAAACAACTCGTAACTCTATGGAGCGCCCATGACTACCGTTCCCGCACTGCTGGTTCTCGAAGATGGGCGCTCTTTTGCTGGGCGTTCGTTTGGCGCGGAGGGCGAGGCTTTCGGCGAACTGGTGTTCACGACGGGCATGTCTGGCTATCAGGAGACCCTCACGGACCCGTCTTACCGGGGCCAGGTGGTCTTGGCCACGGCACCCCATATCGGAAACACCGGATGGAACGACGAGGACGATGAGTCGGCCCGCATCCAGGTGGCGGGATTCGTGGTGCGGGACCCGGCCCCCCGCCCCTCCAACTGGCGGAGCCGGCGCAGCCTGGATCAGGCGATGGCCGAGCAAGGAATCGTCGGGATCTGTGAGCTTGACACGCGGGCCCTGACCCGGCATATCCGCTCCCTCGGCGCCATGCGGGTAGGGATCTCGACTAGGACCCTCGACGCGGAGTCGCTGCGTCGCCGGGTGCTGGACCAGCCACGGATGGCCGGTGCTGACCTGGCGGGACAGGTCAGCACCGAGGTGATCCAGGTGATTCCCGCGGTGGGGGAGAAGCGCCTCACGGTCGCGGCATTGGACCTGGGCATCAAGACCATGACGCCGACGCAGTTATCGTTGCGCGGTATCGAGGTGCACATCCTCCCAGCGGACAGCACCTTCGAGCACATCGCGGCGCTGAACCCCGACGGTGTCTTCTTCTCCAATGGCCCCGGTGATCCGAGCACCGCGGACGGCCCCGTCCACGTCCTGCGGCAGGTGCTGGCCGCGGGGATCCCGTTTTTTGGGATCTGCTTCGGTAATCAGCTCTTCGGCCGGGCGCTCGGGTTTGGCACCTACAAACTCAAATTCGGGCATCGAGGCATCAACCAGCCCGTCCTGGATCGCACCACTGGGAAGGTCGAGGTGACGTCGCAGAACCACGGCTTCGCCGTCGACGCCCCCCTCGACCGCGCCACGGACACCGAGTTCGGCCAGGCCAGCGTCTCGCACGTCAGCCTTAACGACAACGTCGTGGAGGGCCTAGAACTGCGCCGAGACGGACAGCTCGCCGGATTTTCCGTTCAATACCATCCCGAGGCTGCCGCGGGCCCCCACGACTCAAACTACCTGTTTGACCGGTTCGTCGATCTCATGGTTGGAAAGGACCGCTGATGCCACGCCGCACCGACATTTCCTCAATCCTCGTCATCGGCTCTGGACCGATCATCATCGGGCAGGCCTGCGAGTTCGACTATTCGGGCACCCAGGCATGCCGGGTGCTGAAAGCGGAGGGTTACCGCGTCGTCCTGGTCAATTCCAATCCCGCGACGATCATGACGGACCCCGGTTTCGCAGATGCCACCTACGTCGAGCCCATCACTCCGGAGTTTGTGGAACGGGTCATCGCCAAGGAGCGGCCAGACGCGCTATTGGCTACGTTGGGCGGCCAAACGGCGCTGAACGCCGCCGTCGCCCTGCATGAGTCCGGTGTGCTTCAGCGCTATGGCTGCGAACTCATCGGCGCCTCGTTCGAGGCCATCCAGCGTGGCGAGGACCGGGAGGCGTTCAAGGCAATTGTTGAATCCCTCACCACTATTCCGGGGGGAACACCGGAGGTGGCACGATCCCGCCTCTGCCATTCGATGGATGAGGTGACAGCTGCGGCGCAGGAGCTTGGTTTCCCCGTCGTCGTGCGGCCCTCTTTCACGATGGGAGGCGTTGGCTCCGGCTTCGCCCACGACCCAGAGGAGTTGCAGCACATTGCCGGGGCAGGGCTGGCAGCCAGTCCTGTGACGGAGGTCCTGATCGAGGAGTCCATCCTCGGCTGGAAGGAGTACGAGCTTGAGCTGATGCGCGACAAAGCGGACAACGTCATCGTCGTGTGTTCGATCGAGAACTTCGACCCGATGGGCGTCCACACGGGCGACTCCGTGACGGTGGCGCCCGCGATGACGTTGACCGATCGCGAGTACCAGCGGATGCGGGACGTGGGCATCGCGATTATCCGGGCCGTTGGGGTAGACACCGGGGGCTGCAACATTCAGTTCGCCATCAACCCCGCAGATGGCCGGATGATCGTCATTGAGATGAACCCACGCGTCTCCCGCAGTTCCGCGCTGGCATCGAAAGCGACGGGATACCCGATCGCCAAGATCGCGGCGAAGGTGGCCATCGGATACACGCTGGACGAGATCCCGAACGACATCACCCGCGTCACCCCCGCTTCCTTCGAGCCCGCGCTTGACTACGTCGTGGTCAAGGTGCCGCGCTTCGCTTTTGAGAAGTTCCCCTCGGCCGACACGACCCTGACCACCCACATGAAATCGGTGGGCGAGGTGATGTCGCTCGGCCGTAGTTTTACCGAGGCGCTTGGCAAGGCATTGCGGTCCACCGAGACCGGCACAGGGTTCTTCCTCGGGGACAACGGGACCTCGTTGGATGAACTGCTGTCTGAACTCCGGAGGCCGCATGATGGTCGGCTGCTCAAGCTCATGGCGGCGTTACAGGCGGGGGCGAGCGTCGAGCAGCTAGGTGAGGCCACGGCCATCGATCCCTGGTTCTTGGATCAGCTGGCCTTGATTTTCGAGGCCGGCGAACAGGTACGGCAAGCCGATCACCTCACCCCCGAGCTACTACGCCAAGCTAAACGGCATGGACTGTCCGATGTACAGATCGGGAAGCTGCGGGGCCTTGATGAGGCGGTCATCCGCCAACTGCGCTGGGCCCTCGGCATCCGCCCCGTCTATAAGACGGTCGACACGTGCGCAGGCGAGTTCGAGGCCCTCACCCCCTACTTGTATTCCACGTACGACAAAGAGTCGGAAGTGCCTTCGCGCGAGAAGCAAGCTGTCTTGATCCTGGGGTCTGGGCCCAACCGGATCGGCCAGGGCATTGAGTTCGACTACTCCTGCGTGCACGCCACGATGGCGCTGCGGGAAGCCGGCTATGAGGCCATCATGGTCAACTGCAATCCAGAGACCGTCTCCACGGACTATGACACTTCGGACCGCCTGTATTTCGAGCCCTTGACGACCGAGGATGTGTTGGAGATCTTCCACGCCGAGTCCCTGGCAGGCCCCATCGCCGGGGTTATCTGTCAGCTCGGTGGGCAGACCCCGCTGAAGCTCGCTCAGGTCCTCAAAGATGCAGGCGTGCCGATCGTTGGCACGTCGCCCGAGGCCATCAACCTGGCGGAGGAGCGCGGTGCGTTCGGGCGGGTGCTGGCCAAGGCCGGGCTGCCTGCTCCGAAGCATGGCATGGCCGGCTCAGCGGCAGAGGCCCGGCAGGTGGCGGCCGAGATTGGCTATCCCGTGTTGGTGCGGCCGAGTTTCGTGTTGGGTGGCCGGGGCATGGAGATCGTCTACGACGACGCTGCCCTCGAGCGGTACATCACGGGGGCGACGGAAGTCAGCGAAGGGTCACCCGTCCTCGTCGATCGGTTCCTTGACGACGCGATCGAGATTGATGTTGACGCGCTCTACGACGGCGAGGAGCTCTACCTGGGCGGCGTCATGGAGCACATTGAGGAAGCGGGCATCCATTCGGGTGATTCAGCCTGTTCGTTGCCGCCCATCACCCTGGGCGACGAGATGATCGAACGCATTCGGCATTCCACGCACCTGATTGCGGCTGGGGTTGGTGTCCGGGGCCTGCTCAATATTCAGTTCGCCCTCCACGCCGACGTGCTTTACGTCTTGGAGGCGAACCCACGTGCCTCCCGGACCGTGCCGTTCGTGTCGAAGGCGACGAACACCCCGTTGGCCAAGGCAGCGGCCCGGATCATGCTGGGATCAAGCATCGCGGAACTTCGAGCGGAGGGAATGCTTCGCACCGAGGGCGACGGGACGGTGCTACGCGAGGGCGCTCCGGTGGCGGTCAAGGAGGCCGTCATGCCATTCAACCGGTTCCGCACGGTCTCCGGGGGCTTCGTTGACACCCTGCTTGGCCCGGAGATGCGCTCCACCGGTGAGGTCATGGGTCTTGACATCAACTTCGGCATCGCCTACGCCAAGACGCAAGCCGCGGGTGGCTGGCCCCTGCCCACCGAGGGCACCTTGTTTGTTTCCATCGGGAATCGTGACAAGCGGCATGCGGTATGGCCCATCAAGCGGCTCGCTGATCTTGGCTTCCGCATCCTAGCCACCTCCGGAACCGCATCGGTGCTGCGTCGAAACGGCGTCACCGTCCAGGAGGTGATGAAGCTCAGCCAGCGGCCTGAGGGCTGTACGGAACCCTCCATCGTTGAACTGATCATCAACGGACAGATTGATCTCATCTTCAACACCCCTCAGGGGGCCTCCGAAGGCGCCACCCCCCGGCGCGACGGGTACCTCATTCGCACGGCCGCCGTGTTCGCGGACGTGCCGTGCGTGACGACGGTACCCACCCTCGCCGCCGCCGTTCAGGGAATCGAATCGGCGCGCGCCGGGGAACTTGGGGTCCGGTCGCTACAGGAGTGGGGTGAACTCATATGACGGGCCTCATCACCCGCAGCGAGTTGGCGCTCTACCAGCGGATCATCAGACCCGTCCTGTTCCGCTGGGCGGGCGGCGACCCTGAGGCAATCCACGAGGACATGATTCGGTGGCTTGGGTGCCTACCCACCACCCGATCGGCGCACGAACATCGCCCCACGACCGTCGCCGGCATCCGCTTTCCCAACCCCGTCGGAGTCGCAGCGGGGCTTGACAAGGACGGGGTCGCCGCTGCGGCGTGGGCCCGACTCGGCTTTGGCTTCGCTGAGCTAGGTACCGTCACCGCCCAGGCACAGCCGGGCAACCCGAAACCGCGGATGTTTCGGGCCAAGGCATCGCGGGCGGTCATCAACCGGATGGGCTTCAACAACGCCGGAGCCGAGGCCCTCGCCGATCGGTTGCTGAAGCTCGGGGTCCAGCGGGGCAACCGGCGCCTTGGCATCCCACTCGGGATCTCCATCGGTAAAACAAAGATGGTGGACCTCGCCCGCGCAGCCGGCGACTACCTCGCCTCGATTGAGGCGCTCGCGCCGTATGCCGACTACTTCGCGATCAACATATCGAGCCCCAACACCCCCGGCCTGCGCGCCCTCCAAGCCGCACGGGAGCTCGATACCCTACTCAGCAAGATCGTCGCTGCCGCCGCGGCCGGGCCCGATCCCGTGCCCGTCTTCGTCAAGCTCGCCCCCGATTTGGAGGCACATCAACTACGGGAGACACTGGCCACGATCAATGCCTCCGGCGTCGCCGGGATCATCGCCACGAACACCACGCTCGGTCGGGATGGGCTCGCGTTCGAGGATCAACGGCTGGCGGTTGAGGCAGGCGGGTTGAGTGGCGCCCCACTCACTCGGAAAGCCCTCAGCTTCGTGGCACAAATCGCCGCCAGCACCGATCTGGCAGTCATCGGTGTCGGCGGGATTATGTCGCCGCGCGATGCGGTACGGATGCTGCAGGCCGGGGCGTCGCTGGTCCAGCTGTACACCGGATTCATCTACGCAGGGCCCGCGCTGGTGCGCGGGATTCACGAGATGCTGAGGAACGGATGACAACCTACGCCAAGCGACTGGCTGAACTCACCGCCGCACGTGGGAATCTCTGCGTCGGCATCGATCCGATGCCCTCCGTGCTGGCGGCCTGGGGGCTGGACGCGGACATCGTAGGACTGGAGAAGTGTGCGCGCGGGATCGTCGAGCAGCTGGGGGAGCGGATAGCGGTCTTCAAACCACAATCAGCATTCTTTGAGGCGTTCGGTTCCGCTGGCATCGCTGTGCTAGAGCGGGTCCTGGCCGATAGCCGCGCTGCTGGCGCTTTGACCTTGCTGGACGTGAAGCGCGGGGATATCGGTTCTTCTATGGCGGGATACGCCTCAGCCTATCTCACCGACGGATCGCCCTTAGCGGCGGACGCCATCACCGTGAGCCCGTACCTTGGGGTTGGCGCTCTACGTCCGGCCATCGACCAAGCTGTGGTTTCGTATCGGGGAGTCTATGTTTTGGCGCGCACCTCCAATCCGGAGGGCGCAGCCCTGCAGGCTAGGGCCGCACAGCTGGTGGTTGACGAGATCGCCCAGGCTAACCCCGGCTGGGATCATGCGGTGGGTCTCGTTGTCGGTGCGACGCACGCGGACGTGGGCTGCGACCTCACGCACTTCAATGCCTCGATCCTTGCTCCAGGCATTGGCGCACAGGGCGGGACCATCACGGGTCTGCGGGCCAGTTTCGGGGCCGCGTTGCCCCACGTGCTTCCCACTGTGAGCCGAGAGGTCATCGGTGGGGGGCGGTCTGAGTTGGTTCCTCGGGCGGAGCGACTGCTGGCGGAGACAGCTGCCATACATCCTTGATCCTGGTGGGTGTTGAGAACTCTGATTCGTACACATTCTGCGCAATAGACGAGTATTTTGTGTAAGGGAGCCAGGGTCCGCGAGGACGGTCGCAACACTCACGAAGGAGAATCCATGGCCATTCCGCAACTGAGCACGGAACAGCTCGAATCCGCGCGAGCCGCAGCCACGGAAGCTCGACGCGCTAGGGCTCAGCTCAAGGAGGACATTAAGTCTGGAAAGCTGACGCTGTCGGCGGCCTTGGATAAGGCCATCGGTGATGACGTCCTCTCCCGCGTGAAGGTCACGGACCTGCTCCGCTCCTTGCCGCGTGTGGGGGTGACAAGATCCCAGGAGATTATGGAGGTCCTTGAGATCGCGCCAAATCGAAGAATCCGCGGGCTCGGTAGGCATCAGGTTGATCGCCTCAAGGAGATGTTCAGTTAGCCAGAGCCACGGATCGGCTGGCTGGCCAGGTGTCTTGGGGCCGTCAGGGAGCATTCAACAGCGGCACGGTGAGCACCCTTCGTCAACGCCGCGTCTTGAACCCTTAAAATCGACCCGTGCACGCAACCAGCGAACCTTCCGTGTGGATTATCTCCGGCCCCAGCGGTGTCGGAAAAGGGACGGTCTGCGCCAGGGTGAGCGAATTGCATCCGGAAGTCCACATCCCCGTCTCGGTCACGACCCGGCCGCCTCGCCCTGGGGAGATCAATGGCATCAGTTACCACTTCATCACGCAGCCCCAGTTCGAAGAACTCAAGGCTGCCGGGGAACTCTTGGAAAGCGCCCAGGTACACGGTCGTCACTATTACGGTACGCCACGTAGTGATGTGACGCGTGCCGTCGCCGACGGGCGCAAGGTGCTCCTTGAGATTGATCTTCAGGGAGCCAGGCAAGTCAAGCGGAACATGCCGGAGGCCCGATTGGTATTCCTGGCTCCCCCGAGCTGGGAGGAACTGATCAGACGGCTGAAGGGGCGGGGCACTGAGGACGACAGCGCCGTCGCCCGACGGCTCAGGACCGCCGAAGCGGAACTCGCCGCGCAGCGGGAAGCTGATTTTCTACTAATCAACGACAGGCTCGAAGATACCGTCCAAGCTTTGGTAAGCTTGCTGGGCTTGTGACCACAAGTCCCCCCGACCTTGCAGAGGTAGACCTTGAGCACGAATCCCGAAGGCATCACCAACCCGCCGATTGACGATCTGTTGGAGAAGGTGGACTCCAAATACCGCCTGGTGATCTTCGCGGCCAAGCGGGCCCGGCAGATCAACGCCTACTACTCGCAACTCGGCGAAGGGCTGCTTGAGAACGTTGGTCCCCTCGTCAGCGTCGCGCCCCAAGAGAAGCCGCTGTCCATCGCGCTGCGGGAGTTGACCGACGGGATGCTTGAGTACACCGAGATCGACCCGGAGGCCGAGGCGGCCGAGCGCGCAGCTGCGGAGGCCGATCCCGCGTTTACCTTCGTCGATCCGTTTGCCGAACTCGACGCTGACTCGGCTTCCTGAATCTCCCGCCATCCGGCGGTTGGTGGCTTGTTGCCACCCATGTAGTACATGTGGCTTGTCGCCACGGAAGGAAAATCGACATGAGTCGTTTGTTTACATCGGAGTCAGTCACCGAAGGGCACCCGGACAAGATCGCCGACTCCATCTCGGACGCCGTTCTGGACGCTCTGCTCACCGAGGACCCGGCCGCTCGCGTAGCCGTGGAGACCTTGATTACCACGGGACTGGTTGTCGTGGCCGGCGAGGTGTCCACCACTGCCTATGCCGACGTCGCGACGCTGGTCCGAGAGCGCATCCTGGAGATCGGCTACAACAGCTCCAAAGTAGGTTTCGATGGAGCCTCCTGCGGAGTCACAGTCGCCATCGGATCGCAGTCACCCGATATCGCCGGGGGAGTCAACGACTCCCTGGAGGTGCGCTCCCGCGAGGATGATGACGCAGCCAGTCGGCAAGGAGCAGGTGATCAGGGGCTGATGTTCGGATATGCCTGCAACGAGACCCCCGAATTGATGCCGCTGCCCATCCATTTGGCGCACCGCCTGGCAGCCCGTCTCACGGCCGTCCGCAAACAGGGGACGCTTGGGTACCTGCGCCCCGATGGCAAAACCCAGGTGACGGTGCGCTACGAGTCCGGGGCACCCGTCGCCGTGGATGCTGTGGTGGTCTCCAGCCAGCACGACGACGAGATTTCACTTGAGCGCGTGCTCACACCCGAACTCACGGCCCAGGTGGTCGTGCCGGTCTTGGCGGAGTATGGCTATGACGCCGCCGACTCTCGGGTGTTCATCAACCCTTCAGGCAAGTTCGTGATCGGGGGACCGATGGGTGACGCCGGGGTAACCGGCCGAAAGATCATCGTCGACACCTACGGCGGCATGGCACGCCACGGTGGTGGCGCCTTCTCCGGGAAGGACCCATCCAAGGTGGACCGGTCGGCTGCCTACGCGACCCGCTGGGTGGCGAAGAACGTCGTCGCCGCGGGGCTCGCTGACCGTTGCGAAGTGCAGGTTGCTTATGCCATCGGCAAGGCCCGGCCTGTCGGCTTCTATCTGGACACCTTCGGCACCGGGAAGGTCCCGACCGAGCACATTGTGGCGGCGGTCAACGAGACCTTCGATTTGCGTCCCGCAAGCATCATTGCCGACCTGAAGCTGCTGCGACCGGTATACCGTCAGTTCTCGACGCTCGGGCACTTTGGACGCACGGAGCCCGACGCCACTTGGGAGACCACCGACCGGGCGGAGGCGTTGGCGAAGGCCGTCAAAGGCTGAACGTGGAATCGGCGGCGCTGTTCGATGCCCCAACCGCCGAGCAGGTGGCCAAGGTCGCCGTGGATGTGCCCTTGGCCCACCTGGATCAGCTTTTCGACTACCGCATACCCGAAAAACTAGCGGCGAGCGCCCGCCCCGGGGTTCGGGTCACGGTCCCGTTTTCAGGGCAGGTCGTCGACGGCTGGCTCGTCCGTCTCGGCAGCCGAGAAGCCGGGCAGCGTCTCGCCGAACTCCGCAGTGTCGTCTCGCCCGAACCGGTGCTCAGCCCCGCCGGGTATGACCTGATCCGGGGCGTCGCCGATCACTATGCGGGAACGTGGTGGGATGTCGCTCGACTCGCCATCCCACCACGTCAAGCCGGCGTCGAGAAGCAACCACAACGCCCCTGGCCCGCGCCCCGTCGGGCTGACGGCGATGCAGTCCTCACGGGCTTTCCCGGTGGCAAAGAACTGTTAGCCGCCCTCACGCGCGGCACCGCGCCGCGGGCTTTCTGGCAGGTGCCCTGTGTGGCGGACGTGGCCGGGGATCTCGTAGGGGGAGTCGCCGAGGCAGTCTCCGCTGTGCTCCGGGCCGGGCGTTCCGCCCTGGTGCTTGTGCCGACGAACCGAGCCATGATGGCCACAGCCGCCCGGCTGGAGCAGGCCTTCGGGCCAGGGACGGTCGCCGTCTTGAGTGGCGAACTCGGGCGCGCAACGAGGTACGAGAACTACCTTGCCTGTTCACGCGGCCAGGCCAAGGTCCTCGTCGGAACCCAGTCAGCCGCCTTCACCCCGATGCAGGAACTGGGGCTGATCGTCGTGGTGGATGACGGCAATGGGAATCACAGCTTCGAGCGCTTCCCGCGGCCCCATGTTCGCGCCATTGCGACGTTACGCGCCATCCAGGAAGGCTGCGCCCTCCTCTTCTGCTCACACGCGCGGTCTTGCGAAGCACAGGACTTGATCGAACGCGGCTGGCTCCGCGAGCTGGCGCTCACCCCACCGCATGTGCGTCGCCTCTCCGCTCCGGTGCGGGTCATCTCGGAATCTCAGGGTCATAATCCCTCGGGGGCCACGTTGCGGTTGCCGAGCGGGGTTTTTGAGCATCTGCGGGCCGCGCTAGCTAGCGGGCCGGTCCTGGTATCCGTGGCCCGGGCCGGCTATGCAGCTGGGCTGCGCTGCGATCGCTGTCGCTCCCGGGCTCTCTGCCCACGATGTCATGGCCCACTGATTCAGCCCCGCCGCGACCGCCTCGAATGTACGCTATGCGGGCACACTCCGGTCCGCTTCGAGTGCCCCCACTGTCATAGCACGCGGCTACGCGCTCCCGTCGTCGGCTCCGAACGCACTGCCGACGAACTAGGCCGGGCCTTCCCAGGGGTGCGCGTCATCAACTCGTCCGCCGAGCGGGTCCGCTCCAATGTGCCCGCGGACCATGCCCTGGTCATCGCCACCCCCGGGGGTGAGCCGACCGTCTCAGGCGGATACGCAGCGGCCCTGATCCTGGACGCGGAGCAAGCCTTGGCCCGGGCTGACCTGCGGGTAGGAGAGGAGTCAATGCGGCGCTGGTGTCAGGTGCTTTCCCTGGTCCGTCCTGCCCAGGCTGGAGGCACCGCGCTTCTGGTGGGCCCACGGGAAGAGGCCGCGGTGCAGGCGCTGGTCCGGGCGGATCCCGGCTGGTTCGCGGCCCGGGAGCTGGCAGACCGTCGAGCTGCTGGCCTACCTCCGGCAGTGAAGGCCGTCCAGATCTCTGGGGATTCCGAAGCGGTGGCGGCGTTCCTGGACAACTCGCCTTTCGCCCACGCCGAAGTGTTGGGGCCGACGCTGGTACGAGAGACACCTCAACCGGAGTCCAAAGCGCTGCTACGTTGTCCCCTGGAGCAGGGGCGCGAGTTGGTTACTCAAGTCAAGGCCGCGGCCGCCATCCGGTCGGCACGTAAAGAGGGCGGCCGGTTGTTCGTCCAGGTCGATCCCATGATGCTCACCTGAGGAGAAGAGATGAGAGTGATCTTTGCCGGCACCCCCGCGGTCGCCATCCCCAGCCTTGCGGCCCTCATGGCTTCCACGCACGAGGTGGCGGCAGTCGTGACCCGTCCCGATGCCCCCGCGGGGCGAGGAAGAAAACTGACCCCATCGCCCGTCGCGGTCCAGGCCACGGAATGGGGGCTGCCGATCCTCAAGCCGGCACATCCCCGGGACGCGGACTTCTTGGCTGAGCTACGCCACCTGTCGCCCGACGCATGTCCCGTCGTCGCCTACGGCGCTCTGCTACCGCAGGTCGCCCTCGACATCCCCACGTATGGGTGGGTTAACCTGCACTTCTCCCTGCTGCCGCGCTGGCGCGGGGCAGCCCCGGTGCAGCGCGCGATCATGGCGGGGGATCCCGAGATCGGCACCACCTGTTTCCGAATCGCGAGGGCACTAGATGCCGGCGATGTCTACCGGATGACCGCACAACCCATGCCGGAGGCCACCGCAGGCGAGGTGCTGTCGCAGCTCGCCGCCTCAGGGGCCGGGCAACTGCTTGAAACGCTGGATGCCATAGCGCGGGGAGAACAACCGCAGCCCCAAGCCACGACCGGGGTCACCCAGGCCCCGAAAGTCACGCCCCACGAAGCGCGGATCGACTTCGCACAGCCAGCCCACCAGGTTCGCAACCACATCCTCGGCTGCTCACCCGACCCCGGCGCCTGGTGCGAGTACGGTAGCATCCGGTTCAAGGTCTTTCGGGCTCGAGTGTGTGACGACGCGCCGAGCCTGGCGCCCGGCCAGTTGCACGTGACGAAGCGGCAGGTGGTCGCTGGGACGGGAGATGGGGCGGTGGAACTCTTGGAAGTGCAGGCGCCGGGCAAACGCCGGATGGCCGCCATCGACTGGGCTCGCTCCGCTGCCAGCGTTGAGAGGCTGCGATGAGCAGTCAACTGGCTGCCCGGCAAGTGGCCTTCGATGTGCTCCGGCAAGTGAGCTCGGAAGATGCATATGCGAATCTGGCCCTGGCCAAACGTCTCGCGGGTGCGGGACTGGCAACCCGCGACGCGGCATTTGCGACGGAACTTGTTTCGGGAACCTGCCGGCTTGCTGGAACCTACGACGCCATCATTGCACGTGCTGGCCGCCGTGGCCTCAACAGTCTTCAGCCCGCCGTCATTGATCTGCTGCGGCTGCTCGCGCACCAGGCCCTGAGTCTGAACACACCGCCCCGAGCGGCCGTCGCCACCACCGTCGAGTTGGCGCGAGCACGTGTCGGTCAGCGGGTGACCGGCATCGTCAACGCCATCGGGCGGCGGATCGCGGCCAAATCCATGGGGGAGTGGATCGCCGAACTGGAGAAGGGGCAGGATGATCTGGGGGCATTGGCTGTCCGCTTCCACCATCCCCGCTGGATTGTGGAAGCCTACCAGGAGCTACTTCCCGCGGCTGAACTACCGGCTGCACTGGCAGCGAACAACCAGGCACCCCGCCCCACGCTTGTCGTTCGTCCTGGCCTAGCTGAGGTATCGGAACTGGCTCCGGCGGTGGCAACCCGGTTCTCGCCGTACGGGGCTGTCTTGGACGGTGTGCCCGCGAGCATTGCTGCCGTCCAGGAGGGGCGGGCCGGTGTGCAGGACGAAGGGTCTCAACTCGTGGCTCTTGCGCTGGCCCGCGCCGACGCGCCTTCAGGTCCTTGGCTCGATCTGTGTGCCGGCCCTGGCGGCAAAGCAGCCCTCCTGACAGGACTTGCGGTTCAGGCTGGTCATCGGCTCACCGCCAATGAGGTCGCACCCCACCGAGCCAGGCTGGTGGCTCAGGCGCTGAGCGCCTATCCGCCGACGGCCACCACTGTCGTCTGCTCCGACGGCCGCGAAGGCCACGAGTTGCATCCCTTAGGGCCGTTCAGCCGGGTCATGGTCGATGCCCCCTGCAGCGGTCTGGGGGCGCTGCGCCGCCGTCCAGAATCCCGCTGGCGTCGCAGCCCGACGGTGTTGGATGGACTCGTCGAGTTGCAGGCGGAGTTGCTGCACTCTGCGGTCGACGTGACGCTACCCGGGGGTGTGGTTGCGTACGTGACCTGCTCACCCCACCCACGGGAGACCCACGAAGTGGTCGCAAACGTGCTGGCCGACCGAGTTGGCGCCGAGTTATTGTCGGCGAGCGAACTACTGCCGGAAGTTCCCGAGTGTGCAAGCGGCGACTTTGTGCAGCTGTGGCCGCATCGGCATGGAACCGACGCCATGTTCCTGGCCATGTTGCGAATTCACTAAGCTGCTCTCATGCGTATCACGCCCAGCATCCTCAACGCCGACTTTGCCAACCTCGCCGCCGAGATCGGGCGGGTACCGAGCGCGGACGCCATCCATGTGGACATCATGGACAACCACTTCGTGCCGAACCTCACCATCGGTCTTCCTGTGGTCGAGAGCATCCGCCGCAGCACGTCTTTGATGCTTGATATTCACCTCATGATTGAGGATCCCGATCGATGGGCGCCCGCCTACGCCGAAGCGGGTGCGGAATCGGTCACGTTCCACGCTGAGGCCGCACACGCCCCCATTCGACTAGCCCGCGAGTTGCGCGCCCGCGGCGCGCGCGCCGCCATGGCCTTGAAGCCCGCCACGCCCATTGAGCCCTACGCCGATCTGTTGGATGAGCTTGACATGGTCCTTTTGATGACGGTGGAACCCGGGTTTGGCGGCCAAAAGTTCCTAGACCTCGTTCTGCCCAAGATTCGCCGCACCCGTCAACTCATCGGTGATCGCCCCCTGTGGTTGCAGGTGGATGGTGGCGTGTCCGTGGCGACTATCGAACGTTGCGCTGACGCTGGGGCGGATACATTCGTCGCCGGCTCCGCGGTATACAACGCTCCCGATCCCGATGCGATGGTGCGGCAACTGCGGGACCTGGCCGTAGGCTCATGTCGACACTAAGTGAAGGATGAGCGCGGATGAGCGATCAGGGGCCTACCCCTGGTCCCGGAGATAGCGTTCAAACTCCTCGGCGATAGAGTCCCCCGTCGCTCCTTCGACATCGGAGGCATCCTTGGCCTCCTCCAACTGCTCGATGTACTCGGCGACATCCGGGTCTTCAGCACTCAACTCGTCGACGGCCTTGGCCCAGTCGAGGGCTTGCGGCTCCAAAGCCCCAGAGCCGAGCTGGGAAACCAGCAACTGCTCCAGTTGACTCAAAAGTGCATGCTGGGCCTTCGGGTTGGGTGGGGTCCCTACGTAGTGGGGGATCGACACCCACATGGATGCGCACGGCAGGCCTTCTGCGATGAGCGCCTGATTGACTACGCCCGTGATGCCTACCGGTCCCTCGTAGCGCAATTCCTCGATCATGAGGCGGGAGCGAAGTCCAGGATCGTAGGTGTGCATCGCTACCGGTAGGGGACGAGTGTGGGGAGTGTCGCTAAGCATCGCTCCCAACAGGATCACGATCGACGGATGGTAGCGCTTCAGGCGGGTGACGAAATCGGCGGCGAAGCTGCGCCATAGCTGGTTTGGCTCAGGTCCGACTGCGACGATGAGGTCCCGGCTGGCCAGCCGGACGCGGTGCAGACTGACCTGCGGCCACTGGATCCACGGTCCGTCAGCGGAGCGGCGCAGGATGGGGCGAGTCACCTGAAAGTCAAAGTAACGTTCGTCGTCCAAGACCTCCAGTTCAGAGGTTGGGAACGCCTCCATGATGTGCAAGAGCGCATCACTGGCGGCGTTAGCGGCATCGTTCCACCCGCTGAACGCGATGACGACCGCCGGGTCCCGCAGGTCCTCGAGGCTGGGCTGGTGCATCCCTTCAGTCTACGAGGCCCGCTGGGAGCTGGCCAACGGTGCCCGACAGCCTTGACACTCCAATTAACCCCGTTATAGTTTCTTTTCATGAATTCAGAAACATTCTCTCAAGGATGTCATCATGAATTCATCCTTAACTTTTGGCAATTATCGAAGGGGGAGCATGAGGCCATTAAGCCGCATCGCCATTGGCCTCGTATGCGTTTTAGCCGCGATCCCAGCCGTCGTTACCCCGTTGACGGCAACAGCGGATTTCGCTCCGACTGGGAGAGGTTTCCACCTTGGCTCCATTATGTGGGCGGAGTGGGGAGCCCGTAACGCTGTCATTCCAGCTACGGGTATGACCACCACCCAAAGCGTTGCCGTGGGGGAAGATACCTTAACGTTCGAATGTAGCATCTCGCAGCCTGATTCGGGGGAGGGGTATGGCACCACCGCAGCCACCCGAATCGTGGCAGCCAGTCCCGGAGCGTATGGGCGCGATGCCTTGGATGATCTGTACAACCGGGGTGGCACCGGCACGGCGAACCAGATGACCAACTCGTTATATACGGGCACTACCCGGGGGTATTTCCGGGCCAAGATCTCCTGCGAGGCCCGGTTGACTGGGCCGTCTTTTCCCGGCACTGGAAGACAGGTGCCGCTTGATGGCTTAGTTGTCGCCGATGCAGAAACGTCCAATTTGGGCGAATACACCATGATTGAGGCAAGCTCGACGGCCACTTGGCATGTGCTTGAGCGTTTTAAGAATCCTGGCTGCACCGTGACGACCATGGCTGAAGTGACCACGATACCGGGCGGCCAAAGCCTGAAGCTTTCCCCGAGTGCCAGCCCGCAATTGTGCTCGATAGCCCCGGTCCCGGTCATCCTCGCCGAGGGCATCTCCGAGGCGACCATTTCCGCACGCTCGGCCGGGCGTGCTGGCGTCGCTGTCGGCGCAGTAGTGAACGTGGACTACGGTGATGCACCCGCCAGCTACGGCGCAACCGGTGCCATTTACCAGCCCGGATGGACCGGGCCCACCCTGCCCCAGGGAACCAGCGACGCGTTTACCCCTCAGCTGTCAAAGCTGCGCAGCCCAGGCATCATGTTGGGTTCCCTGATTGATGCCGAACAGCCCTACCCGCCCAACAGCAATGGCACGGCCGATGACGTGACGGGCACGAACGGTCGCATCGATGATGAGGACGCCATCTCCGGGACCCCCGAGTATCGCGTGCTGCGCGGCGGCCCCGCCAGCCAAGTCGTCGCCTGTACCGGGACCGGACATGTTCGGGGTTGGATCGATTGGGACCGCAATGGGCGTTTCGAAGACGCAGAGGTCTCCGACCCGGCCGCCTGTACGAACGGCAGCGCCACGTTAACTTGGCGCGTGCCACAAGACACTGTCAGCGGTGCCACCTACTTGAGGCTTCGGGCGGCCGCGACAAATGAGGAGCTTCAGCGCCCCACCGGTCTTACGCCCACCGGTGAGGTCGAAGATCACCAGGTAAGCGTCCACGTTGGCGAGTTAGGCATCACCAAACGCTCCGACGCCTTGGCCGGTCAGAAATATGTGGGGCATGAGGTCACGTATTCCGTGGCGTTGACCAACACCGGGGCAACCGCCTTTACGAGCGCCGTCCCTGCGCACTTGGTCGACGACCTGACCCGCCTCCTAGATGACGCCGAGCTGGTAACCGACTCGATACAAAGTACCGTCAATGGGGCCGCGCGGGGCACGGCCCGATTCGATTCCGCCACCCAACGCATCACTTGGTCAGGAGCGCTTAACAGCGGCGAGACGGCGACGGTGTCGTATCGCGTGAAGCTGAAACTAGGTGGCGACCGGATCTTACGAAACGTTGCATGGGGGCTAACGAACCCCGAATCGCAGACCTCCTCAGTGTCCTGCGAAAGCCGCAGCGAGACCGGGAAGGACACCGAGAGCGGGCTGCCTTGCGATGTTGAGCAATACTCGCTCCTGTCCTTGCTCAAGCGCTTTGAAACCCGCTACAACCCCACACCAGACGCCTCCGAATGGCGGCTGCAAGCCCACGGGGACTTCGGCGGCGAAGCGGATGACACCCTGCGTGAAGTCGTCGGGGCGGAGGAGGCCAACGCAACGAACACGTTTGTTGTACCTGCAACAAGCACGTTCTCGTTCACCGAATCCGCCACCGCGAGCGTGCAGGACGGCTACGAGTTCACCAACCCCACTCAGACCGGCCGGGGTGGCGAGGTCGTCGAGCTGATCAACCGGGACCTCCCCGCCACCCTCACCTGGTCTAAGACCGATGCCGTCACCGAGGAACTGCTTGCCGGATCTGCCTGGCGTCTCACGGGCCCTACGGCACCCGATGGGCTGGACATCGCTGACTGTGTGGCCCCTGATCGAAGTGGATGCGCTGGCCCGGACGTTGACCCGACTGCCGGCGCGTTCCGCCTAGAGGGTCTTAGCTGGGGTTTACATGCACTGACGGAAACCCTCGCACCCATGGGTTACGCACCGCTTGCCGCACCGGTGTCGGCGGAGGTTTCTCCTGGCGGCACCGAACTGGTCACTGACCTCGGGCGGATCAAGAACCAACGCCTGGGAGGATCCATCACTTGGAGCAAGGTTGCGGAGGACAGTGGCGCCCTCCTGGCTGGGTCGGTGTGGACGCTGACCCCAGCCGGGGG
This sequence comes from Propionibacteriaceae bacterium, assembly GCA_030532825.1. Classification (GTDB taxonomy): domain Bacteria; phylum Actinomycetota; class Actinomycetes; order Propionibacteriales; family Propionibacteriaceae; genus Arachnia. Next base: position 21,468 of record JAUNKK010000012.1, on the reverse strand, counting down.
AGTAGCCCTGCCCGACATCGCGGACTGCACCGGCGGCGCCTGTGACGGCCTGCTGGACAAAGACCCAGCACCGGGTCGCTTCTTGGTGCGTGATCTCAGTTGGGGCACCTGGACGCTCGCCGAAAAACACGCCCCCGTCGGGTACTACATCACCACCCGCATTGAGCATGTCGAGCTGGGAGCGCTGCACCGCGAGCACGTTTTCGCCGCTGCCTTCGAGAACGTCCGCATGCCGGTGCCGGTCCTGCCAATGACGGGTGGCACCCCGAGCGATCTGTTTCTGATCAGCGGTGGAGGCCTGCTATGTGTCGCAGCCGCCCTGATCGGGGTGCGGAACCGTCGCAAGAACTCACCCATCACAGCGGAAGACCGCTGAGACCTGGTTGACACAACAAGATGGAGGGAACATCATGACCACCCGAACCGGCCTTCGCCACCTGCTGGCGCTGGCCACCGCGCTGGGGATCGGCGCGCTGGGGCTCAGCGCCCCAGCGCAAGCCGACTCGGCCAACATCGACCCGAACGCCCGGGCCTCTTTGACGATCCACAAGTGTGTCCAGCCGGACCAGTCTGGGACGCCAGCCACCGGGGCTGAGATTCCGAACGCTTGCACCCCGCTGAACGGCGTCGAGTTCACGATCTACAGGGTGGATGGCATTGACCTGACCACGTCGGCCGGCTGGAATGCCGCCCAAAACCTGACCGCCCCCGAGACGGGCACCACGGTGGGAAGCTACCCGTCGACGCCCATCTCCGCTCAGACCACCAGTGGCTCGGGAGTCGCGTCCTGGAGCAACCTGGACTTGGGCCTGTACCTCGTGCGGGAGACGAACACGGGTGCCCCTGGCACCGGTGTGGTGCTCGGCAGCAAGCCGTTCCTGGTCACCCTGCCCTACAACACAGCCGACGCCTGGAACTACAACGTCCATGTGTACCCGAAGAACTCCGTCGCCGGCCTGACCAAAACCGTGGATGATTCCGTCGGTCGTGCCGGCTATCTCGGCAAAGGCATCCAGTGGACCATCTCCGCTGATGTGCCGCGCAGCGGGGAAAACACCCAGATCGACAGCTATGAAATCACCGACAACCTTCCTGCCGGAGTCACGATCACCAACACCGACTTGAGGCTGAGCGATGGCACAGCCCTGACGATCCCGTCCGATGTCACCTGTTCTGGCACTGTGAGCTGCACCTTCACAAGCGACGGCTTGGCCAAGCTTCGCGCTGCTGGGGGCCAGCAGGTCCTCCTGACTCTCACCACCGATATTTCGGACGTTGCCCGCGCTAGTGACGGGGTGTTCACGAACACCGCGACGGTGACCATCAACGGCACCACCTCTGCAGAGGCTTCGGCGCAAACCACCTGGGGGCAATTGACGGTCTACAAATATGACAGCGCCAATGACGGATCCCTCGCCGACGCCGTGTTCTCGCTCTGCCTTGATGCCGGCTGCGGGACCAGCGTCGCCACGGGTTTGACCACCGGTAGCGATGGCACCGTTCTTGTGCCCGTGCTACGCCCCGGCACCTATTACCTGATCGAGACGGCCGCGCCTGCCGGCTACGCGCTTGATGCCACGCCGCGGGCCGTCACGGTTGTCGCCGGTGTCACGAACACCGCCGGCGTCACAGCCAACTACCAGCCCGTCGCCAACACCAAGCAGACCGTACCTCAGCTTCCCGTCACCGGCGGGATCGGCCAGGTGGCGCTCGCTGCAGGCGGGATCGGCCTATTGATTATTGGCGGTGCCGTGATGATCGCCACTCGTGTCGGGACCCGCCGTCACCGCGCCTGATGCCCACGCCGCGTCCCCGTCCGCCCCGCTGGTGCCCCGGTCTGCTTACGTGGCTGGCGGCCCTGTGCGGGCTGGCGGGGGTCGTGCTGCTGACCTACACCCCAGCGGCCTCCTGGCTGGCGCAGTACCAGCAGTCGCAACTCATCAACTCGTATAACGAGTCCATGCGTCGGCAACCAGGCACCGACAGTCGACCTTCGGACGACGAAGCGCTGGCCCGTGCCCGTGCTTACAACGCCCGCTTGAAGGCCGGCGCGCTCGTGGCCGCAAACTCCAACTTGCCCCGAAGCGCTGAGGAGCCGGAGGCCGACGAATACTATTCGCTCCTGATGGGCCCGGGGGAGATGATGGGGCGGCTGCGGATCCCCAGTATTGACGTCGATCTTCCGGTGTACCACGGCACGGCAGACGAGACCCTGCTGCGGGGTGCCGGCCATCTTCAGGGCACATCACTCCCCGTGGGAGGTGCTTCCACGCATTCACTCATCACCGCGCATCGCGGTCTGGCGGAGGCCACCATGTTCACGAATCTTGATCAAGTCACGATCGGGGATATGTTCACGCTGGAGGTGTTCGGTGAGGTACTGGCCTACCAAGTGATCCAGACTCAAGTGGTGGCGCCCGACGAGCAGGAGGCGCTCTACCCACAGCCCGACCGAGACCTGGTCACGCTCGTCACCTGCACGCCCCTGGGAATCAACACTCATCGCATTCTCGTGACGGCTGAGCGGATCATTCCGACGCCTGACGAGGCCCTGGATGCTGCGATGCGCAGTTCCGATCTTCCCCGGTTTCCGTGGTGGGCTGTCTGGGCGGGGCTGGGCATCATTGCTGTTGTGGCGTTTCTGTGGCGCAGCGGCTACCGGGATGCCCGGTTACGGGCCGCGCACCTGGGCGGGGATAACCTCAAGACGTGAACCACTGGCGATCGGCTGCCCTCCTCGACCGGCTCCCAGACATCCGCGACGATGAGCGAGCTCTCGCGGCTCTGGCCGCGGAACCGTCATCACGCCTCCTTTGGTTGGGCCCAGAGCTGGAGGTCCCCGTCGCAGGCGACCGGTTGCGACCAGCCCCAGGTCCCTACGTCCGAGACCCAGCGGACCTGCTGCTGGGCCGTGTTGGCGAGCACGTCTGGTGGGCGCGGCGGGATGGTCTGGCGGGAACAGACCTGCGCTACCTGAACCTAACGGCCGAGCAACTGCAGGTGGCGATGATGGCCACCGCGCTCTTCGAGTGGCACGCCACCTGCCCATGCTGCCTGCGCTGCGGGGGCCAAACCGCCCCGTTCTTGGCAGGGGCCGCGCGGCGCTGCCAGGACTGCCTAGCTGACCTATTCCCGCGCACTGACCCGGCCGTGATTCTGGCCGTCACTGACCACGAGGATCGCCTGCTGCTGACCCATGCCGCGGCATGGACCGGTAACCGGGTCTCGATTCAGGCGGGTTTCATTGAGGCGGGTGAATCAGCCGAGCAGGCCTGTCACCGCGAAATCTACGAGGAAACGGGGCTGCTCCTCGAAGAGTTGCGGTTCGTGGGAACTCAGCCATGGCCTTTCCCACGTTCGCTGATGCTTGGTTTCGAGACCCGCGCCGACGCAGCCCAGCTTCATTTAGACGAACGTGAGTTGGCTTGGGGCCAGTTCCACACCCGGGCGGGACTTCGCGACGCCCTCGACGCGGGCGCTGTGACGCTGCCGGGCCCAATCTCCTTGGCGCGCCAGCTGATTGAGCAGTGGCTGGCCCGCGGCGGGTAGGATCACCCGTCGTGACCGTATTTCGTGACCTGCTGAACTCGCGTGTTCTCGTGGCTGATGGCGCCATGGGCACGATGCTGCAGGCCCAGGGGAATCTTGATCTTCAGCGCGACTTCCAGGGGCTTGAGGGCTGTAACGAGGTGCTGAATGTGACCCGCCCCGATGTGGTGGCCGCCGTCCACCGCGCCTACCTCGAAGCGGGCTCCGACTGTGTCGAGACCAATACCTTCGGCACAAACCTCGCGGCGCTGGCTGAGTACGACATCACCCCTCGGCTAGCGGAGCTGGCTGAGGCCGGTGCCCGCATCGCCCGATCCGTGGCCGATGAATTCACCGACAAGCCCCGGTTCGTGCTCGGCTCCATGGGGCCAGGCACCAAACTTCCCAGCCTGGGGCATGTCGCCTTCACGGAGATCCGCGACGCCTACCAGGCGCAGGTCGAGGCCATGGTGGCCGGTGGAATTGACGCCGTCCAGGTCGAGACCTGCCAAGATCTACTCCAAGCCAAAGCCGCTGTCATCGCCGCGAAACGGGCCCGAGCAGCGCTGGGGGTAGACCTGCCGATCCTCGTCAACGTCACGGTCGAGACCACAGGGACCATGCTGCTCGGCTCGGAGATCGGCGCCGCCCGCACCACCTTGGAGGCCCTCGGGGTGGACGTCATCGGGTTGAACTGTGCCACGGGACCCGCCGAGATGAGCGAGCACCTGCGATATCTGTCCCGGCATGCTACTTGCGGGGTTGGGGCGATGCCGAATGCGGGACTTCCCGAGCTGACACCCAACGGGGCGGTGTATCCACTGGGTCCGGAGGCGCTGGCTAGCGCCCTCGGGAGCTTTGTAGCGGAGTATGGGTTGAGCGTCATCGGAGGCTGCTGCGGCACCACGCCGGAGCACATCGCGCTGCTGGCCGACTCACTCAGCGGGCAGCCGGTGGCGGCCCGCACGCCAAGCACGGAGCGGACCTGTTCGTCGCTCTATGTGGAGGTGCCGTTCCATCAGGACCTCAGTTACTTGAACATCGGGGAGCGCACTAACGCCAACGGCTCGAAGGCCTTCCGTGAAGCCATGCTGGCTGACAACGTTGACGAATGCGTGGCCATCGCCAAGGGCCAAGCCCGGGACGGTGCCCACGTGCTCGATCTGTGCGTGGATTATGTTGGTCGCGATGGCACAGCCGATATGACGGAAATCGCCGGGCGCTTAGCGACCGCCGTCACCATGCCGGTTGTACTCGATTCCACGGAGCCCCAGGTATTGCAGGCCGGGTTGGAGCGGCTGGCTGGCCGTTCCATCATCAACTCGGTCAACTACGAGGATGGAGACGGCCCCAACTCACGCTTCGGCCGGATCATGCCGCTGGTCGCCGAGCATGGTGCGGCTGTCGTGGCCCTGACGATCGACGAGGACGGCCAAGCTCGCACCGCGGAGTGGAAACTGCGGGTTGCGGCACGGCTGATCGCCGAGTTGGTCGGCACGTGGGGTATGGATGTGGGGGACATCCTCGTCGACTGTCTCACCTTTCCGATCGCCACGGGGCAGGAGGAAACGCGGCGCGACGCCATTGAGACCATTGAAGCAATCCGCGAACTGAAACGTCGCTACCCAGGGGTGCGTACCACGCTGGGTGTGTCCAACGTATCCTTCGGGCTGAACCCGGCAGCACGAATGGTGCTGAACTCCGTGTTCCTGCACGAGTGCGTGGCGGCGGGCCTGGATTCGGCAATCGTCCACTCCGCCAAGATCATCCCCATGGATCGAATCCCGGATGAACAGCGCGAGGTCGCGCTGGATTTGGTGTGGGATCGCCGCCGCGAGGGCTATGATCCACTCCCCCGATTCTTGGAGTTGTTCGAGGGTGTCACGGCGGCCTCGGTCCGCGCCTCTCGGGCAGCCGAACTGGCCGCGCTGCCGCTCGGGGAACGACTGCAGCGCCGTATCATCGACGGGGAAGCTAAAGGGCTGGAAGGTGATCTCGACGAGGCGCTGCGATCGAAAAAGGCGCTGGAGATCATCAACGAGGATCTACTCGCCGGCATGAAGGTAGTGGGGGAGCTGTTCGGCTCCGGGCAGATGCAGCTGCCCTTCGTGCTGCAGTCAGCCGAGGTGATGAAGAGCGCCGTGTCCTACCTCGAACCCCACCTAGAGCGAGTCGAGGGCGGTGCGGGGAAGGGGACGCTTGTGCTCGCCACAGTCCGTGGCGATGTGCATGACATCGGCAAGAACCTGGTGGACATCATCGTCTCGAACAACGGCTACACGGTGGTGAACATCGGCATCAAACAGCCGATCCAAGCCATCATCGACGCCGCCGAGGAACACAGCGCGGACGCAATCGGCATGTCAGGGCTGTTGGTGAAATCCACGCTCGTCATGAAGGACAACTTGGCCGAGCTGAATCGCCTCGGACTAGCCGAAAAATATCCAGTGCTGCTCGGGGGCGCCGCGCTGACCCGAACCTTTGTAGAGCATGATCTCAACGACATGTTTGACGGCGAGGTTCGCTACGCTCGCGATGCCTTCGAGGGCTTAGCGCTCATGGATGCGGTGATGGCGATCAAGCAAGGGGTGCCTGGCGCGAGGCTCCCGGAACCGAAGAAACGGCGGCTGGCCAAGACGCGGGTTGCTGAGGATTCCGAGGTGGACTTTCGGCGCTCCGATGAGGTGGAACGCGGTATCCCGGTGCCGGAGCCGCCCTTCTGGGGGACTCGGGTGGTCAAGGGCCTCCCCGTTGCCGACGTCGCCCAGTGGCTAGATCATCGCGCTACCTTCCTGGGGCAATGGGGGTTGAAGCCCACCAAGGATGGGCTCAGTTATGACGAACTCGTCGCCGCCGAAGGCCTGCCACGGCTGCGCATGTGGCTGGATCGGATCACTACGGAAAAGCTGGCGAATTTCTCAGTGGTGTACGGGTACTTCCCCGTTCACAGCGAAGCCAACACCCTCATTGTGGGCGACCCGGCAGGCCCGGAGCGCGAACTCACGCGTTTCGACTTCCCGCGCCAGCGCCGGGACAAGCGGCTGTGCCTGGCGGATTTCTTCCGGGACACCGAGGAGGTGCGGGCTCAGGGGCCAGACGTATTGGCGCTTCAACTGGTCACGATGGGGGCTGAGGTGGCCCGTGGAACCCAGCGCCTGTTCGAAAGCGATCGCTACCGCGAGTACTTGGAGTTGCACGGCCTGTCCGTCCAACTCACCGAAGCTCTCGCCGAGTACTGGCATCACCGGATTCGAGAGGAGTTGGGGCTGGGCCATGCTGAAGGTACCACGGAAGCGGCTATCCGGGATCAGGCTTACCGGGGCTCGAGGTACTCCTTCGGCTACCCGGCTTGTCCCAACATGGCGGATCGCCGAAAACTGGCAGACCTGCTTGAACCGGGACGTATTGGGGTGGAGCTGTCCGAAGAGTTGCAGCTGCATCCGGAGCAGTCAACCGATGCCTTGGTGGTGCACCACCCCCAGGCGAAGTACTTCAACGCCAGTTAGGGCTGGGCATAGCGATGACTAGCGGCCGCACGCCCCGAGCCGTGCTGTGGGACTTCGATGGCACCCTCGTGAACTCTGAACCAATGTGGTTCGAGCATCAGGAAGACATCCTGACCCGCTACGGCGCGCGGTGGCCGGAGCAGAAATACCACGACCTCATCGGGGTGCCTGCCATGGTGACCGCCGCACACATCGCGGACTCCTGCGGTGGGGCGATCTCGCCGGAAGAGGTGTACGAAGAGCTGATTCGGCGCATCTGCGAGCGATTCGCCGCAGGTGAGATTCCGTGGCTTCCTGGTGCCCGTGAACTGCTCACTGAGATTCGCGCCGCCGGTGTGCCGTGCGCGATAGTCACAGCCAGCGAGAAGCGCATCATGACGGTGGTCGCCAAGGTGCTGCCAGAGTTCGAGTTCATCATCGATGGGAACGACGTGGCGAACCCGAAACCTGACCCCGAAGGCTACGCGCTAGCCATCAAGCGCCTGGGCCTGGCCTCGCAGGATGTGTTGATTTTGGAAGACTCTGTGCCAGGCACTGCAGCGGCGTCAGCTACGGGGGCAGTGGTGCTGGCAGTGCCGCTGCTAGGCACCCCCGCCCCAGCGCCTCGCCGCGTGATCCGGGAAGGTGGCCTGGCAGGTCTTCGGTGGGAGGAACTGTGCGAGATCTGGAGAAGCCAGTGGTGAATCTCTCAGGAGTGCGCCACGGGCCGCTAGAGGCGGGGGAGCGCGTCACGCTCACCGACCCGAAAGGACGAAAGAAGTCGGTGGTGCTGAAAGCCGGGGCGGTGTGGCACACCACCAAGGGGGCAGTCAGCCATGATGACCTGATCGGCGGTCCCGACGGAGTCACGGTCCGGTCCGTAGGCGGCATCGAATACCTCGTGCTACGTCCACTACTCAACGAGTTCATGGTGGCAATGCCCCGCGACGCGGCCGTCATCTACCCCAAAGACGCTGCCCAGATCGTGATGTGGGCCGATATCTTCCCGGGCGCCCGGGTGCTTGAAGCTGGAGTTGGGTCCGGGGCACTTTCCCTAGCGCTGTTACGCGCCATCGGGCCCGAGGGGCGTCTCTACTCTTATGAGCGCCGCCAGCAGTTCGCGGACGTCGCGCGCAAGAATGTGGAAACCTTCCTATCCGGCTCGCACCCCGCGTGGACCCTGACGGTGGGGGACCTAGTGGAGGTTATTGGCGACGACCCCATTGATCGAGCCGTGTTGGATATGTTGGCGCCATGGGAGTGCATTGATGCCGTGGGGGAGCGGCTGACCCCAGGAGGCGTGATCTGCTGCTACGTCGCCACAGCTACCCAGCTGGGTCGGGTGATGGACACGCTGCGCGCGCACGGCGGCTATACCGAGCCCAAGGCCACGGAGACGACGGTGCGCGACTGGCACGCCGAAGGGCTCGCGATCCGGCCCGGGCACGGCACCAGCGGGCACACCGGTTTCCTCGTGTTCTCGCGGCGCTTGGCGCCCGGTGTCATCGCACCAGTCAAGAAGCGTCGTCCCGCGCCAGGTGCCTACGGGCCGGACTATCAGGGGCCGCGGCCCCACAACATGTCGGAACCGTCCTGATGGCACTTCGAGTTCTCATTATTGGCGCGGGTCTCGTCGGTTCGTCCCTCGGCATGGCCCTGACCCGCGCAGGCGCCGATGTGCAGCTGGCGGACCTCAACCCATCCCACGCGAAGGTCGCCGCAAGTCTCGGCGCCGGCCGGGTGGCGCTGGGGGCTGAGGCAGTCGATGTCGTCGTGGTGGCCTCACCGCCGGCGACGATAGCTGACGTGGTCGTCCGTGCCTTGGAACGCTACCCCGATGCCGTGGTCACCGACGTCGGTTCCGTTAAAGGCACCCTCGTGGAGGCGGTGACCGCCGCCAGTCCACACGCCGGCAGATACGTGCCCAGCCACCCGATGGCCGGGTCACAGTTCACCGGCCCCCTCACCGCATCCCCAGAGCTGTTTCGGGACCGCACCTGGGTGATCACACCCACGGCTGGAAATACGGTGGCGCACCTTGAGACGGTCCGCCAAGTGGCGCGGATGGTCGGGAGCCAGCTAGTGGAACTGGACGCCGTTCGTCACGACGAGGCTGTGGCGCAGGTCAGCCACGTGCCTCACCTGATGAGCATCCTCACCGCGTCCCATCTGCGAGGGGTGCCGGGAGAGAACCTGCAACTCGCTGGTCAGGGTATCCGAGATGTGACGCGCATTGCCGGCTCCGATCCCGGGCTATGGCGCCAGATCATCACGACCAATGCGGCAGCTATCCGCAAGGAACTGGCAGGGGTCGCGTCCGACCTCAACTATCTCATAAGTGTTCTCGACCGCGGTGATCAGCTAGAGGCCTTCCTCACCCTCGGGCAGCACGGGGCGCAGGCCCTGCGCGGTAAACATGGCCAAGAGCCCCTGGACCTGGCCGTGGTCACCGTCGAGATTCCCGATGAGCCGCGTTCACTGACCCGACTGTTCGCCGATGTCGGCGATTTCGGCTACAACGTTGAGGATTTCGAGCTGACTCACGACGTGGTGCGCGAGGTGGGTTATCTCTCGATCTCCGTGGAGCGTCCCCAAGCGGAACGCTTCTGCGACCGCCTCGTCGAGCGGGGTTGGCGGGCTTGGTTGGATAGGGAGACAGCCTGATGAGAGAACTTGTGATCGCTATGGACGGCCCCAGTGGAGTCGGCAAGTCATCGACGGCTCGGCGCGTGGCACAGCTGCTTCGCCTCGGCTACCTGGACACGGGGGCCATGTATCGCGCCGTCGCTGTGGAATACCGTCGCCTTGGTCTGAAGCCGGAAGACACCGAGGCCATTGGCCGACTGGCCGCGGGGTTGAAGCTACGGATCTCGACGGACCCGCTCGCACCGCGCATCTTCGTCAATGGACGCGATGTGACTGATGAGATTCGAGACCCCGCCATTTCCGCGGTTGTGTCACAGGTTGCGACGGTTCCTGAAGTGCGGCGCGTCCTGACCCTGCGGATGCGGCAGATTATCGCCGAGCATAACCGCCGGATTGTCGTCGAGGGCCGAGATATCACCACGATCGTCGCGCCCGATGCCGACGTCCGGTTACTGCTAACCGCCGAGCCTGCCGTGCGCGTAGGGCGACGAGCAACCGAACTGGGCCAGGCCTCCGCTCAAGTCACCGACTCCATCGTGCGTCGCGACCGAGAGGATTCGAGCGTGGCCAATTTCACAGAGGCTGCCGAGGGAGTCACCGTGATCGACTCCACCCACCTGAACCTTGACCAAGTGGTAGCCGCCGTGCTGGAGTTGGTGCCCCATGACTGAACCTCTTGACCTGCTCATCTGTTACGTGCCGATCCCCGACACGGACCGGCTGCTCGCCGCTCTTTTCGAGGCGGGAGCGGGCCACTTCGGCAACTACGATTCGTGCGCCTTTGTCGCGCCCGGCAGGGGCCAATTCCGGCCCCTGACCGGAGCTACCCCGGCCATCGGGACGGTTGATGAACTCGAATACGTCGCGGAAAATCGCGTAGAGGTCGCTTTCCTGCGTTCGCTACGGCCGGAGGTTGTGGCTGCCCTGAGGAGGGCACATCCCTACGAAGAGCCCGCTTTCCACGTCGTCGCCACGGGATAGCGGCGGCATTCCCACCCTCCGGTACGATTCTGGGGGCTGTCGCACGACACGAGGGAGGGCCAATGGACGAGAAATCCACGATCAAGCCGGTGGTTGCGGTGGTGGGCCGCCCAAATGTTGGCAAGTCCACGCTCGTCAATCGCATCCTCGGTCGCCGTGCGGCGGTGGTGCAAGACGTGCCGGGGGTGACCCGCGACCGCGTATCTTATGACGCGAACTGGAGCGGGCGGGAGTTCGTGCTGGTGGACACAGGTGGTTGGGCCTCGGATGCCCAGGGGATGGCTCAAAGGATTGCCGAGCAAGCCGAGATGGCGATCTCCATGGCTGATGCAGTGCTGTTCGTGGTGGACGCTACCGTCGGCACCCTCGATGAGGACGAAGCCGTGGTGAAGGTGTTGCGGCGCTCGAAGAAACCGGTCGTACTGGCCGCAAACAAAGTGGATGACCAGCGCCACGAGGCGATGGCCGCCACCATGTGGAATCTGGGACTGGGCGAACCGTATCCCGTCTCCGCCATGCACGGCCGCGGCTCCGGGGACCTACTAGACGCTGTCCTGGCTGTTCTCCCAGAGGCCCCGCCCGAGCGGCCAGAAGACGCTGGTGGTCCGCGCCGCGTCGCCATCGTCGGAAAACCGAATGTCGGTAAGTCCTCGTTGCTCAACAAGCTGGCGCAGCAACAGCGGGCGGTGGTCTCCGATGTCTCAGGAACCACCGTCGACCCGGTCGACGAATTGGTTGAGGTGGGCGGACAACTGTATCGACTGGTCGACACCGCTGGCATCCGCCGCCGAGTGAAGGAAGCTTCAGGGCACGAGTTCTACGCCAGCTTGCGCACCCAGACGGCGATCGAACGTGCTGAGGTATGCGTGGCTGTGATCGACGCCTCCCAGCCCGTGACGGAACAAGACCTGAGGATCCTCACCAACATTGAGCAGACTGGACGGGGCCTCGTGATCGCTTTCAACAAGTGGGACCTCACGGACGAAGAACGCCGCCGGTATCTCGACCGCGAAATCGAGCGGGATCTCGTCGCCTTCACGTGGGCCCCGAAGGTCAACATCTCCGCGCTCACGGGACGCAATGTAGACAAGCTCAGCAAGTCCATTGAGGCCGCCGCGGCGGGCTGGCAGACGCGCATCTCCACTGGCAAACTCAACGCCTTCCTTGGCAGGCTCGCGGCCGCCCACCCGCACCCGGTGCGGGGTGGAAAGCAGCCGCGCATCCTGTTCGGCACCCAGGCCCACACCAGCCCCCCAACCTTCGCGCTCTTCACCAGCGGTCAGTTCGACGCGCCCTATGTGCGGTTCATTGAGCGGCGCCTGCGGGAAGAGTTCGGGTTTGTCGGCTCGCCGATCCACATTGAGGTTCGTGCCAGAGAGAAGCATAAGAACCGGTCCTAAATCCCGCTTCTTCGGCCCAGTCACAGGGTTGTCGGCGATCTGCCTAGCCAGGCCAGTGGCTGTGCCGAAAGAACTTCGGGGTCAGGCTCGCAGTACTTGTGCCAGCGACAGGGGAGGGGCTCCGGTGAGACGCTCCACCGCGTCGCTCACCACGTTCAGTTCACCCGACGCGATGGCCGTGTAGGTGGAGACCCAGGCATCAAGCTCCCAGGACGGGGCCCCATAGCTGGCGCGTGACGCGTAGGCCTCGTCGACGTTTTCTTCCTGATAGCTCGTAGGCCTCCCGGTGACTTGGGTGATGGTCTCGGCCGCCTCAGCCAGGCTCAAAGTCTGAGGGCCAGTCAGGTCGTAAGAGCGTCCCTCGTGATCCGCCGGGGATCGCAGGACTGCTGTCGCCACCCGGATCACGTCAGCTCGGGCCACGGCTCCCACCCGTCCTTGGCCCGCCGGCCCCCGGATCACCCCGTCGGGCCCGGCTAGATCGGGCAAGAAATCCAGGTAGAAGGAATCCCGCAGAAATGTCCAGGCCATGCCGGAAGTCCGGAGATGCTGTTCGGTGGCCCAATGGTCGCGGGCCAGGGTAAAGGTAGCGTCAGGGGAGGCGCCAAGGAATGATGTGTACACGACATGTTTGACCCCGGCCGCGGCTGCCGCATCAATGAAGTTGATGTGCTGCGCGATCCGATCGGGGTTTTCACCGGCCGAAACCATGAAAAGCACGTCGACGTCACGCAGGGTCTCGCGGGCTGCAGTGGCATCGCCGTAGGCGCTCACCGCGACCTCGCCTGCTAGATTCGGCGCTCGGCTGATGTCCCGCACGAGCAGCCGGAGGCGTTGGTGCTGGTCCTGTAGCGCCGCGGCGACACCGCCACCGATCTTCCCCGTGACACCAGTGATGGCCAGGATCTCACGCATCTGTGTGCTCCTTTTCGTATCTCACGGTCCTGTTGTCAACCAGCTTGTCACACGGGGAAGGGGCTGACGGCGAGAACCGCGGGGCGAACGCAGCCAACTCCTGAGCCGACCGCGGGTGGTCTGGTGGGGATGACCCCACTCCTGGAGCACAACGCCAGCAGGGGATCCTAAGAGAATTAGAAAAAGATTTGTTACTGTAAATGGAGCGGTGACGTCGTTCAGTCGCCCCTGCACAAGCAGACACCCCTACGGAAGAGGTAACCATGGTCAAGCGCCAGTTCCCGAAGCCCAGCGAGATATTCGACCTGCTGCACTTCAAGAAGCCGTCCCTGAACCCGAAGAAGAAACGCCTTGAGGAGTCCCTCACCATCTGGGATCTCCGGAAGATCGCCAAGCGGCGTACCCCGAAGGCGGCCTTCGACTACACCGACGGTGCTGCTGAAGGGGAACTCTCGCTTACCCGTGCCCGGCACGCCTTCGAGGACATCGAGTTCCATCCCGACATCTTGCACCCGGCCGAAGACGTCGACACGTCATGCGAGATCTTGGGCGGCCCCTCGGCCATGCCCTTCGGGATCGCTCCCACCGGGTTTACTCGTCTCATGCAGACTGAAGGCGAAGTAGCGGGCGCCCGTGCCGCCGCAGCGGCAGGCATCCCCTTCACCCTCTCGACGCTAGGCACTGCCTCGATCGAAGAAGTCACTGCTGCCAATCCCCGGGGCCGCAACTGGTTCCAGCTGTACGTGATGCGTCGCCGGGAGATCTCCTATGGCCTCGTAGAGCGCGCCCGGCAGGCGGGATTCGACACCTTGATGTTCACCGTTGACACCCCGGTGGCCGGGGCGCGACTCCGAGACAAGCGCAATGGCTTCTCCATTCCACCCCAGATCTCTCTGGGAACCGTCATCAACGCGCTACCGCGGCCTTGGTGGTGGATCGACTTCCTCACCACCCCCAAACTGGAGTTCGCCTCGCTCCAGTCGACGGGTGGCACGGTTGGGGAACTCCTCGACTCGGCCATGGACCCGACCATCAGCCATCAGGATCTTGAGGTTATCCGCGGCATGTGGGACGGCAGGATCGTGATCAAGGGCGTGCAGACCGTCGCCGACGCTAAGCGTCTGGTTGATGCGGGGGTCGATGGCATCCTGCTGTCCAACCACGGGGGGCGTCAGCTAGATCGGGCGCCCGTGCCGTTCCATCTGCTCCCGCACGTCGTACGCGAGGTCGGCCGGGATACCACCGTGATGCTGGACACCGGCATCATGAATGGAGCTGACATCGTCGCCAGCATTGCGCTGGGCGCAAACTTCACCCTCATCGGCCGTGCCTACCTGTACGGCCTCATGGCCGGCGGGCGCGCGGGCGTCGAACGGACCATCTCAATCCTGCGCGAGGAACTGGTGCGCACCATGAAGCTGCTGGGAGTCGCCAGCCTTGCGGAACTTGAACCCCGCCACGTCACGCAGCTGACGCGCTACGTTCCGGTTTCCAAAACGGCCGAGGACATCGCAGCTGCCATCGGCTGAGGTGGTGCGCCTGGGACCATAGCCCCAGCACCTCCTCGTTACGTGGTTACGTGCCGTGGGCCGGGGCATGCGCCTTACCGGCCCACGGCGCCGCGTAACTCCGCCAAAGTCCGAACCTGCGCGAACAACGGATCATCGAAGACTGATGTCACATCGTTGCCGTCGACAGCCAGCACTCCCTGAGGGGCTGAGGTCAGGACGAATACGCCTGTCTCTGGGCCGCTTGTGAGGAACAAGACCAACCCTTCGCCGTCGATCGTCGCGAAGTCAACGGTGTGGCGCGCATCGTAGTCGGTTCCCTCCAACTCACCGCCAGGCTGTATCACCTGGAGCCTGTCCCCCGGCCGTGCGGCGCCACGCAAGTTCGCCACGACCTGTACTTCAGCGACGATCGCCGCCCCGTGTTGCGTTGACTGCTCCACCGTCGAATCAACCACAGTGACCTGCACAACAGCCTCGGAAGCCGCCGTCAGATCGGCGATGGTTTCGTACCGGGTGACCGGGGCCTCAGCGCTCGATCGGTGCTCGGCCTCGGGCACTCCCGCGGGGTCGACAGGCCTGGGGAGGAGTACCAGAGTCAGGCTTCCCCCGGTCACGAGGACACTTGCCATCGCAGCCACCAGCACTCTTCGGTACCAAAACACTGGTTTCCGTCGGAGTGGAGCGTCTTGGGCCGCGGCGCGAGAAGTTAGCTCGTGCATCTCACGCTGGGCTCGCTCAGTCAGCGGATCCGTCCGATGCGCCCCGTGGGGCCGTGCCCGGCGGATCCGGGTCTCAAGGTCAGTCATCCCGGCCTCCTTTCTTTCGGGTCCCAAGGTCGAGTTTGTGTGATAGCCGTTTCTTCGCTCGGGTAAGCCGAACACGCACGGCAACGCTGGTGCAGCCAAGGATTTGGGCGATCTCAGCGCGACTGAGGTCGTCCCAGTAGGCCATCATCAGGAGTTCCCGGTCCGCGTCCCGGAGTTCCGCCATAGCTGCCTGAATAATGAGCGAGTCATGGATCTCCTCGTCGGGGATGTGCTCAGGGGTCTGTGTCGCGCCGAGCAACTGCTGGAGTCGGGTGGTGCGCTGGGCTGAGCGATATTGGTTGGCGACCACGTTCCGCAACGTCTGGTAGAGCCAAGGCAGCGTTACGGATCCGCCGCCCTGGTGGTGCTCCCAGGCGATGCGGAACACCTCGCTCGTGGCGTCCTCGGCCTGAGTGGGGTCGCTCAGCCGATGGGTTGCCAGGCTGAGCACCAGTGAGTATTGCTGCCGGTACACAGCCTCAAAGTCGGCTGCCTCCAATTGCTCTCCTGTTGCTGATCTCGCCCACGGCCAGCCCATGCCTGAGCGGGTCTTCACCAGGCCCGGCATGGCGTCACTGGCCTGCCATGCCATGGACTACGAAATATTCCTGATAAGGGCATCGCTCATCAGGGGCTTCCCACGTTACGTATCCGCCAGCTAGCATCACGGGTTCGCCCAAGGGCACATCGGCTCCATCGGGTAGCGTAAGCGAACCGCCGCTGACAACGCTCGCACCGTCCTCAAAGACTAGACCAACCCGCGAGCCCTGGGCCTCTCCATATACGCAGGAAGTTGCGTGGTCAACTAAGACGCGACCTTCGAATAGCGCCTCCATCCGCCCCGCCTCAGGTGGGACTGGGGAGGTCACGACGATGGGGTGGCTAGCCGTGTTGGTCTCTGGATGAACTGGAGAGGATGATGCTGCTCCAGAACACCCAGCCGTGGCACCGACGACGGTGATCGCCGCCGCCAGCAGCCCCACTTCTAGCCTCGGCATTGCTCGTTCCCATCAAGAGGACGCGGCCTTCAGGACAGTCGCGTCCATCACCGACTCGGCCGCGCCAATGCTGGTATAGGTTGCGTAGCCGCCTGACTTGCCAAAGTGGATTCCCCGTGCTGTTTGCGCGAAGTACCAGGGCCCGCCGCTGTCCCCAGCATTGGTGAAGCTGCCGTTAGTTTGCACCATCTGTGAGACGTACATTCCCGTGTCGGGGTGGATGAAGGCGTGGTTCACCGTTCGGATGGTGGTGCAGGAGGGGAGCGCCCGCGTTTTCCCGTAGTTACAGACTCTCGATCCCTTGATCCCCTCGCCGCTGGCCGTGATGGTCCGGTACTCCCCGGCACGCGAGACGCGGATCTCGTTCGCGGCGCTATCCGTGCTGGTGTGAAGCTGCACATCGCCGTAGTCGCCGATGTGTTGTTTGACGAACTTGAGTGCGACGCTGCTGCCGGTCGGCACGCCGGGGGAGTTCGGGCAGTGACCTGCGGTCAGGGCACCTACTCGTCCCCGGTAAACGACGACGAACCCCAATGTGCAACTGGCTATCCCGGCTCCCCCCTTGAGGACTTCTTCCGTTGGGGCGATGCCGGTGGCCGGCGCTACCGTCACTTTGACGGGGGAGTTCTCCGAGAGACTAGTGGCTGTCGCACTGATCTGAGGGGACCCGATCATGTCGATGCTGGGTTCGTATTGGATGGTGATGGACCCGTCTGATTCGATGTCGCCGACAAGCCCCTTGAAGTTGCCGGCCTCGGCGAGAGCCGTCATCTTCTCCTGTCGGATCTGCTCCAACTCGTTCTCTGTGAACTCGGCATTGGTACGCACCTCAACGGGGAAGTCAAGAGCGGCGAAGGGGGCGACTGCCTCCTGCGACACCTCGCCTTTGAAGGCGATCCATCCCTTGTAGCCGGTTTCTGCTTCCTCCTGCGGCGTCCAGGCAGCATAGAAAAACTGCTCCCCGGCAGCGGCCTTAGCATGTTCAACGGCGCCCAGGAACTCCTCCTCGCCTTGGAACCATTCGGCGGCCTGCTCCTCAGGCACGCCGAGTTCCTCAGCCAGCGCGGCATTGTCGGCGGCTTCAGCGGCGGCAACCGCTAGATCTTCTGGGGAATCGTCGCCGTTCTCGGCGTGAGCAATCGGCCCTGGCAGGGATGCCAGCGCCAACGCCGAGACCACAACCAGCGACGCGATCAGTGGCCGTTTCATCAATCACTTCCAAACGTCTCAGACCTGCGTGGCGGCAGGTAGGCGGGGCGAAGCTGCGTCCAGCTTCGTTTCGTATATGTCTGCCAATGCCACAACGTTACAAGTTGCGACCGTTCGGTTGGCGAAAGCTCATGAGACGCCTGCCAGATGGTCGGGAGATCCTCCCAGCCAGAGGCAAGGTGGTCGTGGTCGTCTCGGGAAACCAAAAGCTTCCGTGGGGTGAACCCCACGGAAGCTTTTCTGTCGGGACGACAGGATTTGAACCTGCGACCCCTTGACCCCCAGTCAAGTGCGCTACCAAGCTGCGCCACGTCCCGATTGCCTGCGGCAACGCGGGTAGCTTAGCGGGACTGGGCGAAAGACGCGAATCCACCCCACCGGTGCCTGCGCGTGGGGGACGCTGCCATTGCAGGAACGCCTGAAACGTAAACGCCCCCGGCCCGAAGTACCCTGAGAGACATGAACTCGCGCGTCAGTTCCCTGCTCATCGCATTCCTGGCCTTGGCCGTGTTGGTAACTGGGTGCGCTACTCGCAGTAGCACGCTCCAGGAGGAGCCTCCCGGTACCGCTGACTCCGCCGAGAGTGCCGCCGAGGAACCGTCACCAACACCGGAGGTGGGGGAGTTGTCGATCACATCTAGTACCGACGCTGCCATCCCCAACGATCCGGTGACGCTGAGCCTGGAGCATGGCGCCATCACAGACGTGACCGTAACGGGACCGACGGGCGCCGTCCCCGGCAGTTACGCCGACGGAGCCTGGACGCCGTCGGAGGCTCTCGCCTACGACAGTGACTACACGATTACCGTGACTACCGCTGATGGGGCGACACGCGCGGCCTCAATCCACACGGTTGCCCCGGGCAGCGCTGAGGCCAGTTTCCAGGTGCTCTACCTGTACGACGACATGGGGGTGGGGATGCCCGGGTACGTCAAGTTCAACAAGCCGGTACCGGAGGAGTATCGAGCGGCCATCGAAAAGCGCGCGCTCGTTCAGACTGAGCCGCAGCAGGAGGGGGCCTGGGGCTGGTTCAGTGACACCGAGTTGATCTACCGACCAAAGGACTACTGGCAGCCCGGCACCAAGGTGCATCTCGACCTGAACTGGTCGGGTGTTCAGGCCTCAGATGACACCTGGCTCCTGAAGGACATCGACGCTGACTTCTCCATTGGTGATGTCTCCCGCATCATCAAGGTGGATATCGCGAACCACACCACCACGGTGGTCGAGAACGGTGAGACCGTCTCGACCCTGCCCTCCACGACGGGCAAACCCGGTTTCGAGACCCGGTCAGGGACCAAACTGATCCTCGAGAAACACGACTCGCTCCAGATGAACTCCGAGACTATCGCCATCCCGTCCGGAAGCGCGGAATCCTATGACCTCAACGTCAAGTGGGCGATGCGGGTTACGTGGACGGGCGAGTTTATCCACGCTGCTCCGTGGTCGGTAGCCGATCAGGGCAAAGACAACGTCAGCCACGGTTGCGTGGGCCTCAGTACCGACAATGCTGGTTGGCTCTACAGCCGGACCAACGTCGGTGATGTCGTAGAGTTCACCGGTTCCGATCGGGCCATGGAGCCCCAGGAGGGTATGGGCGTATGGCTGTATTCGTGGGACGAGTGGCGAGCCTTGTCCGCCCTCGAATCGTGAGTTCTTCCCCGAGCGGGCGGGGCCGCGTTTGCTAGGATAAGCCGCTCGATGGCTGTCTTAATCTCACTCGCGTTCCTCGGGCTGGCTTTCGTCGCGACCCCGGGGTTGACGCGCGTCCTCGGCCGGAACACCGGATGGCCATTGGCTGTGCTCTACCTGGCTGCGGCTGCCGCGCTGGTGCCCACGGCAACAGCGGTCGCAGCAGGGGAGCGCCCAGCATGGTCTGTCGACTGGGTACCGTCCCTAGGCATCAGGCTTGCTTTCGCCGTCGATGGGCTCGGGTTGGTTTTCAGCTATATCGCGCTGCTCATCGGTGCCATAGTCTTCGTCTACTCCACCCGATACTTGCCAATGGGCCGCAGCCTCAGCTTTTACCAGGTCATGACGGCCTTTACCCTGTCGATGCAGGCCCTAGTCCTGGCCGACGACCTCGTCGTGTTGTTCATCTGCTGGGAGTTCACGTCTCTTGCCTCATTCCTACTGATTGCGCGCTCCGGCCATGCTGGCGAGGGCGCCTCCATGCGAACCCTGCTCATCACGTTCCTGGGCGGAGTGTTGCTCCTGGTGGCGCTGGTCGCCATCTGGTGGCAGACGGGCACCACATCACTCTCGCAGGCCTTCACCCATGATGTGTGGGCCACCAATCCAGCCTTTACCACGGCCATGGCAGCTTTGGTGGCGGTGGCGGGTTTCACCAAGGCAGCGCAGTTCCCCTTCCACGTCTGGCTGCCCGACGCCATGGCGGCGATCACCCCCGTCAGCGCATATCTGCATGCCGCAGCTGTGGTCAAAGCGGGGATCTTCCTGCTGTTGCGTTTCAGCCCCCTGTTTCAGCACGATGCGCTCTGGCAAGGGATGCTGCTGAGCATCGGGTTGGTGACTGCCTGTCTCGGCGGCTATTTCGCCCTCGAACAGACTGACGTTAAAAGACTCATGGCCTACTCAACGGTCAGCCAGCTCGGTCTGCTGACCGCGAGCATCGGTCTGGGCACTCAGGTCGGCATTGCGGCGGCTGTGTTGCACACCATCGCCCATGCCCTGTTCAAGTCTGGGCTGTTCATGATGGTGGGTGTGGTCGACCACGCCACCCACACCCGCGACCTTCGAAGGTTCCCACCGCGGCTCTACCGAAAGATGCCGGTGAGTTTCGGGCTAGTGGTGCTGGGCTGCGCCTCGATGGCCGGCATTCCGCCGATGCTGGGTTTTGTCTCCAAGGAAGCCATCCTGGCGTCGCTGCTCGGCGCCCCAGGAGCTTCCTGGGTGGGCTGGGCCGCGTTCGTCGTGGCGGCGCTCGGTTCGGTTCTAACGTTCGCCTATTGCACGCGGGTGGTGCTGGGAGTCTTCGTCGATGGCACCGATGATGATCGCCAGGTAGACCTCAAAGATCCCCTGCTCGTGGCTAGCGCGGGGCTCCCAATCCTGATCTCAGTACCGCTTATCGGTTGGCTGGCCGGTCTGGAAACCCCCGTGCGACTCGCCACCGCCGCAGCAACCGGCGCCGACGCGCACCCCCATCTGGCGCTGTGGCACGGCGTCAGTCCGGAACTGGTCGCCACGGGCGTCATCATCGCCTTGGGTCTAGTTCTTGCCTGGGCGCGCAAGCCGTTAATCGCCTGGATCCTGGCCCATCCGTTCCCGCTCGAGGGCCCCCGAGCGATGGAGCGGCTGGCTGAGGGGACACGACGCTGTGGCTCCCAACTGGACCGTCTTGTCGCGTCGGATACGCCGACCCGATCGGTCATCCCGATCGTGGGGTCCCTCGGTGTTATCGGGGTCGTCGGCTCCTGGGTGGCGTACCGGCAAGGTCTGCCCGCGCAGCTTCCGGGGCTCACCAAGCCCATCGATGTCGTGCTTTTCGTGCTCATCACGGCGGCAGTGATCGGGGCGTGTGTTTCCCAGGTGCGCATCGCGGCCGTGTTGTCGATGTCGGCTGTTGGGGTGCTCGCGACGGTGCAGATTCTGGCGCTCGGTGCCCCTGATGTTGCGATGACGCAGTTGCTCGTGGAGAGCCTCAACATCATCGTCATCATGTTGGTGCTCCAGAAGCTACCGGTCCGATTCCCACGGCGTCCTCGACGGGGCACGTTGCTCACGCTGGGGGCGTCGGTACTCGTGGGTACCGGGGTCGCTGGCCTCACGTGGGCGCTTGTGGCACGCCGTGAGAAGTCCCAGCTCGCGGAATACTTCCTGCAGCAGACCAAAACCATCGCCTCAGGCGACAACGTGGTCAACGTGATCTTGGTGGAGTTTCGTGCCTTCGACACCCTGGGGGAGTTGAGTGTCCTCGCCATGGCAGCCGTCGCCATCATGGCACTGCTGTCGACCGTGCGGGACAA
>JAUNKK010000101.1 GCA_030532825.1 Propionibacteriaceae bacterium | reverse complement strand
GCTGCGACGCTGCTGGGCTGTCTGCTGCTGGTTGGGGCGTGCGGCAAGTCGGCGCAGGTGCCGTTGCACTCCTGGCTGCTGGACGCCATGGAGGGCCCGACCCCGGTATCGGCTCTCATCCACGCTGCAACGATGGTCACGGCGGGCGTGTACCTTGTGGTGCGCAGCCACGCCATCTATACGCAGAGCACGGCGGCGACGCTGGCTGTCGCGATCGTCGGCGTGGTGACGCTGCTGGCCGGTGCGTGGATCGGTACCGCGAAGGACGACATCAAGAAGGTTCTGGCCGGATCCACTATGTCCCAGATCGGCTACATGATGCTGGCGGCGGGTCTCGGCCCGGCGGGTGCGGCCTTTGCGATCTTCCACCTCATCACCCACGGCTTCTTCAAGGCGAATATGTTCTTGGGCGCTGGCTCGGTGATGCACGGCATGAACGATGACGTGAACATGCGGCACTATGGCGCGCTCAGCGGGGCCATGAAGTGGACTTTCCTGACTTTCGCGATGGGCTACCTGGCCATCATCGGGTTCCCGTTCACCGCTGGTTTCTACTCGAAGGACCACATCATCGAGACGGCTTTCGCGCAGAACGCCGTGTTGGGCGGGCTGGCTCTCCTGGGTGCCGGCATCACCGCCTACTACATGACCCGGCTGATGATGATGACCTTCTTCGGTACCAAGCGCTGGGAGGAAGGGGTCCACCCGCACGAGTCCCCGGCCGTGATGGTCGTGCCCCTGGTCCTGCTGGCCATCGCTTCGCTCGTCGCGGGGCTGGCCATGAACAACTGGATCCAGGGTTGGCTGGCCCCGGCCACTGGCTCGCATCCTCACGAAACGAGCCTGCTGGCCTTCACCCCCATCGGGCTGGTGACCCTCGCCGTGGTGGCGGCGGGTGTGGCCGTCGGCTGGTATCTGCATCGCGGCGGGATCTCCCGCCAGGAGCCGAAGAGCCGCAATCCGCTGGTCCTCATCGGACGCAACGACCTGTACGGGGATGCCGTCAACACCTACCTGGTGACCGGCCCCGTCACCGGGGTGGCCACGGTACTGAGCCTGGCGGACCAGGGCATCGTCGACGGCGTGGTGCGCGGCTCCGGCTATGGCTCGGTCGGGTTGGGTCGGCTGCTGCGCCGTACCCAGAACGGCCAGTCCCGCACCTACGGCCTGACCGTGGTGATCGGCATCGTCGTGATTGGCGCCATCATGCTTATCGGGCAGCTGGTGTGAGGAAGGAAGAACGCACGTGATCAACTCGATTCCCCTCCTGAGCATCCTGGCGCTGCTCCCGCTCGCCGGGGCGCTGTTGCTGGTGTTCGTCCGCGGCAATGCGGCGCGGGTGATCGGCTTCGGCGTCGCCCTCGCAACCACCGCCCTGGGGGTGGTCGTCTTCGTCCTGGGCCAAGGTACCGAGCTGTCGGAGCAGCTGTCGTGGATCAACGCGATTGGTGTCTATTACTCGCTCGACCTGGATTCGATGGCGGCAATCATGGTCCTGCTGACTGTGATCCTCACCCCGGCCGTGCTGCTCGCGGAGTGGCATGTCGGTGAGAGCGGCGGTGCCCGTTGGTCGACGAGGACCTTCTTCGCCTTGGCGCTGGCCTTGGAAGGGCTGTCGCTGCTGGTGTTCCTTGCCAGCGACCTGCTGCTCTTCTACATCATGTTCGAGGCGACGCTGATCCCCATGTTCTTCATGATTGCTGGATTCGGCGGGCCGAAGCGCTCCGCCGCGGCCGTGAAGTTCCTGCTGTTCTCACTGGCAGGGGGGCTGGTCATGCTGGTTGGCGTCGCGGGCATGTACGCGGTCTCTGCTAGCCAGGGTGGTCCCAGCTTCCTGTTGGAGGATCTAGCCCAACTCGATTTGAGCGGGGGACTCGGACGCTGGCTGTTTGCGGCATTCTTCTTTGCCTTCGCGGTGAAGGCCCCGATGGCCGGGCTTCACACCTGGCTGCCCGATACCGCCGAGCAGACCACCCCTGGGTCTTCCACGATGCTGGTTGGCATCCTCGACAAGATCGGCACCTTCGGCATGATCAAGATCTGCCTGATGATCTTCCCCGAGGCCTCCCAGTGGGCCACGCCCCTGATCCTGGTCTGGGCGATCGTGTCCATGATCTATGGCGCTTTGATGGCGTTGGTCAGCCCCGATCTGCTGCGGTTCGTGTCCTACACCTCCGTCAGCCACTTCGGGTTCATGGTTTTCGGGGTCTTCGCCCTCACCACGCAGTCGCTCACCGGCTCCATCTTCTACATGCTGAACCACGGCTTCTCCACGGCAGCATTGTTCCTGGTGGTCGGCTTCCTCGTGAAGCGCCGTGGGACAGCCGCCATCGAAGCCTATGGCGGCGTGCAGAAGACGGCCCCTGTCTTGGCGGGCTTCCTGTTGCTGTCCGGGCTCTCAGCGCTCGCGCTGCCCGGCATGTCCAGCTTCGTCTCTGAGTTCCTGGTGATGGCTGGCGCTTGGCAGCGCTACCCGGTTCATACCGCGGTCATCACGCTCGGGATGGTGCTGGCGGCGGCCTATGTGCTGACCGTGTACAAGCGCGTCGCGACGGGGCCGGCACCCGAGAAGGTGACGCGGCTCGTGAGCCGTGATCTAAACCTGAGAGAGCGGGTCGCGGTGTTCCCCTTGCTGGTGCTGCTGATCGTCTTCGGCTTCTTCCCGAAGCCGGTGCTTCAGGTGGCCGATGACGCGGCTGAGCACGTGCTGTCCACCCTCGGTGTCACCGATCCCGCCCCCTCGATCCAGGGAGACAACTGATGAGCCCGCTTGAGATCACCGTTCCGGCCATGGAGTGGCTGCTTGAGGCGCCGTTGATCACGCTGCTGGTCGGCGCCACGCTTGGGGTACTCGTCGAGGCCATCGTGCCCCGTGCTTACCGGTATTCGATTCAGGCCGTTGTGGCCCTTCTGGTCATCCTCACCGCGCTTGGTTTCACGGTCTTCAACTGGAGCCAGGGTGAGACTGAGCTGGTGGCGCTTGGCACCTTCGCCCTCGACGGACCCGCCTACTTCTTCTGGTCGTTGCTGCTCGTCGTCGGGCTGGGTGGGGTCGCGCTGTTCGCTGAGCGCACCGTGGGAGGTGGCGTGTCAGCCTTTGCCGCGCAGGCTGCCACGGTGCCGGGTTCCCCGTTGGAGCGCGAGGCTGAGCGGCAGGGGCGCGAGCACAGTGAGGTCTTCCCACTGTTGCTGTTCTCGCTGTCCGGCATGCTGATGTTCGCCGCTGCCAACGACTTGCTGACGCTGTTCGTCGCGCTGGAGATCTTCTCGTTGCCGCTGTACATCCTGTCCGGCATGGCGCGGCGTCGCCGCTGGCTGAGCCAGGAGGCTGCACTGAAGTACTTCCTGCTTGGGGCGTTCAGTTCCGCCTTCTTCCTGTTCGGTGTGGCGCTGCTGTACGGTTACGCAGGGTCCTTCACCTATGCGCGTATCGTCCAAGCCATCGTGGCCGATACCACCCCGCGCGTGTTGCTGCTGGCTGGGCTGGTGCTGCTGGCCGTCGGTCTGTTGTTCAAGGTGGGCGCGGTGCCGTTCCATTCTTGGACGCCCGACGTCTACACGGGCGCGCCGACACCGGTGACCGGGTTCATGGCGATTGCCACGAAGACTGCTGCCGTGGCTGCGCTGCTGCGGGTGTTTTACGTGGCGCTGGGCGGGGCGCGCTGGGACTGGCAGCCGCTGATCGCCACCGTCGCCGTCGCGACGATGGTCGTCGGCGCCGTCGTCGGTCTGGTTCAGCAGGACATCAAGCGGCTGCTTGCCTACTCGTCCATCGCCCATGCCGGGTTTATCTTGGCTGGTTTCGTGGCCGCAGTGGGTGCCGGCGAAGACGTGAACGTCCCCTCGGTCGCGGCGATTGCCTTCTACCTGGTGGCCTATGGGGTTGCGACGCTGGGCGGCTTTGCCATCATCACCATGGTGCGCCGTTCCGGTGGCGAGGCGAACGGGATCGCGGCTTGGCAGGGGCTGGGCCGGAACAACCCTGTGGTCGCGGGAATCATGACGTTGTTCCTGCTGAGCTTCGCCGGTATTCCGTTGACCGCAGGCTTCGTCGGCAAGTTGCTGGTGTTCGCGGCGGCCTGGGAGGGTGGCTTCGGCTGGCTCGTGCTGGTGGCGGTCATCGCCAGCCTGGTGACGGCCTACTTCTACCTCAAGGTCGTGGTGGCGATGTGGTTCAAGGCGCCGGAGCGCGGCGAGCAGGGGACGGTGACCTTGGCCTCGGCAGGCACCTGGATTGTGGTGGGTGTCACGTGCCTGGCGACCGTGTGCCTGGGACTGTTCCCGGGTACTATCCTTGATCTGGCGGCCAGTGCCGCGCAGTTCATTCGCTGATCCTACGGAGTCACCTTGGCCCTCGATATCGATTTTCTCTCGACGCGGTTCGAGGAGCTGCTACGGCAGGTGGCGGTGGCAGATTCGCCGTTTGTGACGGAGGCGGCCAGCCATCTGATCATGGCGGGGGGCAAGCGTTTCCGGCCGCAGCTGGTGTACCTGGCATCCCAGTTTGGGGGTGAAGCCGATGAGGAGCGCCTACTCAAGGCGGCCTTGGTGATGGAACTGACGCATGTCGCGAGCCTCTACCACGACGATGTCATGGATGAGGCCGACGTGCGGCGGGCTGCCCCATCGGCTAATTCCCGCTGGGGCAACTCCATCGCGATCCTCATCGGCGACTATCTGTTCGCGAAGGCGTCGATCTTGGTGGCTGATCTCGGTGTGGACTATGTCCGCTTGCAGGCCGAAACCTTCACGCGCCTCGTGCAAGGCCAGATCGCGGAAACTCGCGGTCCCGCCACCGATGAGGATCGGCTCAACCACTATCTACAGGTGATTGCCGACAAGACCGGGTCTCTCATCGCGGCCTCCGCGCTGTTTGGCGCCATGGTTGGCGGGGCCTCCGCTGAGGTGCAGCAGGCCCTCGCGGCTTATGGCGAGGAGATGGGGCTGGTGTTCCAATTGAGCGATGACATCATCGACATCACCAGCGATGTCACGGGCAAGACACCCGGCACGGATCTGCGCGAAAAAGTGCCGACCTTGCCCACGCTGCTGCTGGCACAGTCCACAGACCCCGCGGATCAGCGCCTGAAGGATCTTCTGGCTAGCGACCTGAGCGACGACGCAGCCCTTGCTGAGGCGTTGGCCGAGTTGCGGGCCCACCCGGTGATTGAGCAGGCCCGCGCTGAGGTGCGTCGGCGGGCGAATGCAGCTCGGGGTCACCTGGCCCCGCTGCCGGACGGCCAGGCGAAGGACCTCCTGGCCCAGATCTGCGACGAGTTGGTGGCCCGGAGCAGCTAATCGACGCTGCCCAACCAGAGGTCCAGGCCGTCGTCCAGGTCCCAGTCATCCAGCCGCGCCGTTTCCCAGTCGGTGAGCAGGATGTCATGAAAAGCGCGCTGCACCCGTCCCCGGTCGGCAGCCTCAACACCGGTGATCACCAGACGCGTGTGACGCTGGTTGGCGTTGTGCCACAGCCCGGCATCGCCGATGCTCAGCTGGCCGCCGGCGCCGTCCCAGGCCACTACCATCTCGGGGCGCGACGGCACCCACGTCAGGCCGCGGCTGCGTAACCGTCCCGCCCCGATGAGTTCGACTTGGTCGTAGAGCCGTCCCGGGTGGAGCGGGCGGTCGCTGGAGAGCACGAGCGTCCACACGCCGTGGCAGTCGATGCTGCGATGGTGATGGGGTCCCGTCGGATCCGTGCGGGCCTGGGCGGCCGCGAAATCATGGGAGCGTGCCATGAGGGCTGTCGCGTTCAGCTCGTGGATGCACGTGTGCTGCCGGTCGCCCGCCAGATGGTTGAGGGCGGCGCGGGTTCGGAAACCTGGGGTGCCCAGAGTGGCGATGACATCCGCGAAGTCCAACTGGGCGCAGGCCGCCTCTCCGACAGAGCGCTCGTCGCTGGCTGAGCGGGTTAGGCCGCGGTCAGCTAGGAGGTCGTCGCCGAAGATATCATCGACGAGCGCGGACTCGTCGGTGACCGTCAACACGGCGGCTAGCCGAGCGTCGAGTTCTCCGCTGTGGATAGCTTCCTTGATGTGCCAGGTGACGGCCTCGGGCGCGGCGGTCAGGGGTAGCGAGACCACGACATGATGCCAGGAATGCTGCTCCAGCAGGCTGGTCAGTGCAGGCACCAGGTCCTCCCCGGTGGCACACGACGTGCAGCCGTGCCCGAGACTCACGGTGGTGCTTTCACTCAACCCGGTCGCGTCCCAGCAGCGTCGTCGCAACTCGCCGCCGGGGTAGAGGTCATGCTGGATGACGAGGGTGCCGGGAAGATCAAGCATTAAGGCGGTTGTGGCGGTTGCTCTGGTCACCTGGTCCCAGGCGGCAACGAGCGCGATGCTGGTGGTCATAGCGTTTTCCCGTAGCGCCGCTGGAACTGCTCCACGCGTCCCGTGACACTGATTCGCCGGGCTTTGCCGGTGTAGAACGGATGGCTGTCGGCGCTGATCTCCACATCCACTAGCGGGTAGGTGTTGCCATCCTCCCAGGCGATGGTGGCCTGGGATGTGAGGGTGGAGCGCGTCAGGTACGTCGCCTGGGTGGAGATGTCGCGGAACACGACGGGGTGGTAGTCGGGGTGGATGCCGGGTTTCATGGTTCCTCCGATCGGCTTGCCAGAATAACAAGAAGCATTATCATTATCAGCCGTAGTTCACACAACCCGAGGAGTGCCATGTCGCGATGCTGCCAGGTCACTGGAGCCGCCCCCAGCTTTGGGCGCAACGTCTCCTGGTCGAAAAAGAAGACGGCCCGCAGGTTTCATGTCAACGTCCAGACCAAGCGTTACTGGGTGCCGTCCTTGGGTCGCCGGGTCAAGCTCAACGTCTCCGCTCGCGGTATCAAGGTGATTGATGCGCGAGGCATCGACGCCGTCGTGGCCGACCTCCTAGCGCAAGGAAAGAAGCTGTAACACCCATGGCCAAGAAGAACGACCTGCGTCCCCTGGTGAGGCTCCGCTCCACCGCCGGCACCGGCTACACCTATTTCACGCGGAAGAACCGCCGCAATAATCCCGACCGGATCGTGTTGCGCAAATACGACCCCATCGCTCGCCGCCACGTCGAGTTCAAGGAGTCACGCTGATGGCGAAGCGTTCCAAGGTCGTGGCCAATCAGCGCCGAGCACGCATCATCGTGCAGCAAGCGGAGAAGCGTGCAGCCCTCAAGGCAGTCATCAGCGACCCAGACACTGACCCCGAGGAGCGCTTTGCGGCCGTGCGCAAGCTGGCGTCCCTCAAGCGTGATGGGTCTCCGGTGAGACTGCGTAACCGGGATGCCATCGACGGCCGACCGCGTGGCTACCTGCGGGTGGCCGGGGTGTCGCGCGTACGTTTCCGGAGGTTGGCACATCAAGGCGAACTTCCAGGCATCGTGAAATCTAGCTGGTAGAACGCCGTGATCACTTGCGGGTATCGCACTACCTTGGCCCGTCGACCCTATATGCCGCTCGAACGTGTTAACGTTCGATAGACAGTTGAACGGTAGGGGGGGAGAGGGAGATGTCATGCCGCAAAAAACTCAAAACCAGGGGAGGCGGCGCTTACCAGCGCTGATCCTTGCCTTCGCATTGGGCCTCGTAGGCCTGGTCACGGCGAGCCCCGTGGCCCAGGCCGACGAGGTCAAGGCCATTATTCCTGACAGCGTCAAGATCATCCGGACCTCGCAGGATTCGGAGATCTACCTGTGGGGCATGGTCCGCGTTGAAGCCGACTGGGCCATTCCGGACGGTACGGGGAAGGCGGGCGACACCTTCAAGCTGGGGTTGCCCGAGGAGTTCGACGGAACCGCGGGCACCTTTAATCTTGATGGACGCGACGGGGACCCGCTGGTCTACGGCAACTGCGTGCTGTCGGACCGCGATCTGACCTGCACGCTGAACGAAAACGTCGAGAATAAGAGCGACGTCGGTGGTTCGGTTTGGGTCGACGCCCAGGTCGTCGAGACCACCGATCAGAACAAGCTGACCTTCAACTTGGGCAACCAGGGTAACGTTGAGGTGCCGCTGCCCGGTGACCAAGGACGCATTGGCTACGACAAGGAGATCCCCACCGATCTCCAAAAGACCGGCTGGTTCGCCGATGACGATCACTCCATGATGAACTGGCAGATCGCCATCCCCGGCGCCAAGATCGCCGATCGCTCGAAGCTGGAGATCACTGACACCTTCAAGATGGAGGGCATGGATCTGACGGTTGCCGACGGCTACCCGGAGTTCTTCTCCTCGACGCTTGATCCCGAGTGCTGGAACATCGGCAAGCCTGATGGCTGCCGCGAAGTCTACGACGAGAACACCACCCCATCGTTCACCTACCAGATCGACGAGGCCTCCGACACGGTGACCGCGACGGTGGATAACAATGGCCAGAACTTCTCGGCCGACCGCATTTACGTGTTCATGCTGCGGCTCCATGCGCCGGAGAACATTCCGGAGGGCACCAAGTACGTCAATAACGCTACGGTCGACTCGGTCGAATTGCGCTCCGAGGCCACCAAGCGCGTCGCAGGTGGTGGCACGGGCGCCGGCAGGGCGCTCGGGCACTTGAGCCTGAAGAAGACTGTCGCGGGCGACGACGCAGGTGCTGTGCCGGCCGATACCGTCTTCCCCGTCACCTACAGCTACGAGGTTGCTGGCGAGACCAAGACGGGTGAGCTGAGCCCGACCGCCGACGGTGCCCTCGTTGATCTGTCCAACCTGCCGCGTGGCGTGGTCGTCACGCTGACGGAGCAGACCCCCACCGTTGACGGTGTGACCTTCGGCGATCCTGTGTTCTCCGGCGAAGGCGTTACCGATGGCGTGCCGGACGACAACAGCGCCCAGTTGACCATTCAGGGCGCGGAAACCGTTGAGGTGACCCTCACGAACACGGTCACCCCCAACAACAACAAGGTCACCCCGGTGGTCCCGACCGTGACGCCTGGCGTCTGCCCGGTCGACTCCACCACCCCGACGCCGCCCACCGTAACCGGCGCCGAGGACACCGACCAGATTGACTACAGCGAGCCGGAGATCACCGTTAACGGCTCTGAGGTGACCGTGACCTTGACCGCCACCGCCAAGGCAGGTTTCGAGATCGATACCGCGAATCTGCCCGAGGGTTGGTCCGTGGTTGACGGTGTGGTGACGTACTCCACCACGATCACGCAGCCTGCGTGCGCCGTGCCTGTCGCTCCGACGATCGACTGGGGCAAGTGTGTCGAGGGCTCGACCACCCCGACCCCCCCGGCGGCCACTGTCCCGGAGACCCCCGGCCTGACCTACTCCACCCCGGAGATCAAGGTTGATGGCGCCAAGGTCACCGTGACCGTCACCGCCACCGCGCAGTCCGGCTACCAGATCGGTGGCCCGCTGCCCGAGGGATGGACGCGTGTCGACGAGACCACCGCCACGTTCACGGCCACTGGCGAGCAGCCTGACTGCTCACCGCAGACCAAGACCGTGACCCCGGTGGCCCCGGAGATCACGCCGGGCGTCTGCGCGCCGGGCTCGACCACGCCGACCCCGCCCACCGTCAAGGCGCCGGACACCCCGGGCCTGACCTACAGCAAGCCGACGATTGAGGTCATCGGCAACAAGGTGAAGATCACCGTCACGGCCACGCCGGCCAGCGGCTACACCATCTCGGCTGAC
>JAUNKK010000100.1 GCA_030532825.1 Propionibacteriaceae bacterium | reverse complement strand
GGCGGAGCGGATCTGGACTTCCCCGGCGGGCCCCGCTCTTGCCGCAACGGTGCGGCGTGCCATCGCCGGAAAGAGTTCCCTCATGCGCGACTTCGTCACGCGCACCATCCTGGACCGCATCGTCGCCCACCTGGAGTGCCCCGAGCCGGAACGCCGCCTGCGAGCTGTCCTGGTTGGTTCCCAGATGGCAGGCATGATCATGGCCCGGCACATCTTCAGGCTGGACCCCATGGCAAGCCTGAGTAGCCAGGAGGTAGCCGACCTCATCGGCCCCGTCCTGCAGCACTATCTGACCGGTCACCTGAGGCCAGAAGCCGAGGCAGACTCAGACGACTCATCATCCTCCCCTACCGAGGAGACACCGTAGGCGATTTTCGGCGGGGTCAGAGCCCACCGCCATCATACGGGCTCGCCACGGGGCGCCTGCGACGCCCCGTCCATTACGATGGCGCCAGAATCGGGCAACGCGGGGCTACTCACCAGTGGTTCCTGTTCACGAGACAGTCTGGAGGAATACATGTTCCATAGCGCCGAGGAGCTTCTGGCCTATGTCAACGAGGAGGGCATCGAGACCATCGACTGCCGCTTCTGCGACCTACCTGGAGTGATGCAGCATTTCACCGTCCCCGCGGGCTCTTTCGGCCCCGAGGTCTTCACCGACGGGCTCAGTTTCGACGGCTCGTCCATCACAGGATTCCAGAAGATCCACGAATCCGACATGGCGCTGCTGCCGGACCCCACGAGCGCGTTCCTCGATCCCTTCCGCAAGTCCAAGACACTGAACGTGAACTTCTTCGTCCACGATCCGCTGACGAAAGAACCCTACTCGCGCGACCCCCGCAACATCGCCCGCAAGGCCGAGGCCTACCTGACTTCGACGGGCATCGCCGACACGGCCTTCTTCGCCCCCGAGGCCGAGTTCTACGTGTTCGACGACATCCGCTTCGAGACCAGCGCGAACAGCTCCTACTATCACATCGACTCTGAGGCCGGGGCATGGAACACCGGCCGCATCGAGGACGGCGGGAACCGCGGCTACAAGGTCCAGTACAAAGGGGGCTACTTCCCCGTCGCGCCCGTCGACCACTTCGGTGACCTGCGCGACGACATCGTCCGGCACATGGAGAACGCCGGGCTGGTCGTCGAGCGCGCCCACCACGAAGTCGGCACGGCCGGCCAGGCGGAGATCAACTGGCGTTTCGACACCATGCTGAAGGCCGCCGACGACGTGATGAAGTTCAAGTACTTGGTGAAGAACACCGCCTGGCACGCGGGCAAGACCGCCACGTTCATGCCCAAGCCCATCTTCGGCGATAACGGCTCCGGCATGCACTGCCACATGTCGCTGTGGGAGTCGGGCAGCCCGCTGTTCTACGATGCCAACGGCTACGCGGGGCTCTCCGACGTGGCCCGCTGGTATATCGGCGGCGTCCTGAAGCACGCCCCGGCCCTCCTGGCCTTCACCAACCCGTCCGTGAACTCGTACCACCGCCTCGTGCCGGGTTTCGAGGCCCCCGTCAACCTGGTGTTCTCGCAGCGGAACCGCTCCGCCTGCATTCGAATCCCGATCACAGGTTCCAACCCGAAGGCCAAGCGCATTGAGTTTCGCTGCCCCGATCCCTCCTCAAACCCCTATCTGGCGTTCGCGGCGATGCTGTTGGCAGGGCTCGACGGCGTCCAGAACCGAATCGAGCCGCCTGCCCCGATCGACAAGGACCTCTACGAACTCCCACCGGAGGAGCATGCCGAGGTGGCCACGGTTCCCGGGAACCTCGGGGCGGTGCTCGACGCGCTAGAGGCGGACCACGAGTTTCTGCTGGCGGGCGACGTGTTCACGACCGACCTGATCGAGACGTGGATTGGGCTGAAGCGGGACGAGATCGCGGCCATCGCTGTGCGTCCGCACCCACACGAATTTGAGCTCTACTACGCACTGTGATCAATTGACGTAAGTGTGGCGCCCGTCTGTTGCCTGGCGGGCGCCACACGTCACACGCTGTTGTTACACCTCGGTGCCATCGAAGGAGGGGGCAGCGTCGTAGACCCTCTGGTCAAGGATGCCTTCCCGTTTCGCGACGACCGCGGGCACCAACGCCTGCCCGGTGACGTTGAGAGCGGTACGCCCCATGTCGACGATGGGTTCAACGGCGAGCAAGAGCCCGACGCCGGCAAGTGGCAGCCCCAGCGTTGACAGTGTCAGAGTCAGCATGACAGTTGCCCCTGTGGTGCCAGCCGTGGCCGCGGAACCGAGCACAGATACGGCGACGATCAGCAGATAGTGCGTCCACTCCAGCGGCACGCCATAGAATTGCGCGATGAAGATAGCCGCAAGGGCTGGGAAGACTGCGGCGCAGCCGTCCATCTTGGTGGTGGCGCCGAGTGGAACGGCGAACGCAGCGTAGCTTCGCGACACACCCAGGTTTCGCTCAGTGACCTGCTCGGTGACGGGCATCACACCCATGGATGACCGGGTCACGAAACCCAGGGTGATCACCGGCCAGACGTTCCGGTAGAACTGGCCGATAGCCAGGCCGTTGAGCCGCAACACGGCCGGGTAGATCACGAGCCATACCAGCAGCAGCCCGGCGTATAGGGCGAGGACGAAGACGCCGAGCGAGGCCAGCGAAGTCCAGCCGTAGTCGGCAATGGCCTTGCCAATCAGGGCGGCCGTCCCGATGGGCGCGAGGCGGATCACCCACCACAGCACCTTCTGCACCACGGCCAAGGCGGATTCGGTGACGTTGACGAAGCCGTCGGCTGCCTCGCCGACCTTGAGGGCCGCGATGCCGAGGGCGATGGAGAGCACCAGGACTTGCAGCACGTTGAAGGTGGGGCTGGCGGTAGAAACGTCACCGGTGGTCTCTAGCGCCACTTCTAGCCCTAGAAAGTTGTTGGGAATCAGGCCGGTGAGGAAGGCCGTCCACGAGCCAACCTTGCCGGGTTCGGCCGCCGTCGACGCGCTGACCCCCGCCGTGAGCCACGGCCGGGAGATGACCCCGACGAGGAGGCCGACGAGCACCGAAGCAAGGGCCGTCAACGCAAACCAGATGAGGGTGCTGATGGCCAGCCGGGCGGCGTTGGTGACCTGACGTAGCCGCGCGATGGACGAGATAACGGCCGTGAACACCAACGGCACCACCAGCAGTTTCAACAGTCCGACGTAGGCACCGCCCACCTCATCGAGGGTGACGGTCAGCCAGTTGGGCGCCGCCCCAGCGGGTCTCAGCCCGATAGCCACAGCACCCAGCAGCACGCCTGCTACGAGGCCAAGCACGATCTGTACGCTGAACTTGGATAGGGGGTGTGGTCTCTTCGCCGGGGACTGAGGGGTGCTCTCAGCGGTGGGGTCGAGATCGGTTGTGGGCATGCAGAATCTCCTGGGTCGAACGGAGCCCGGGCGCGATACGCCTCTGGGTGGATGGGGTTTCAGTTGCAGCGCGCCCGAGGGACGCGTCGCTGGAGTTCACCTCAACAGATGCAACTGGCCTGAAGACGCAGATCGACCCAGGCACGGGTGACGAACAGCGCAGGCATGCCGACCAGGCTGCCACACCGGCATCTCATCACCAAATTGCGCCTAGGCCACGGCCAGTACTGACTCGGCAGGTGCTTGTGCGATGACCCCAGCTGCGGTGAGGAACTCACCCATCCGGGTGAAATCAGCTGGGTTGACGTCAAGGGAGATTTGCCCAGCGGGCGTCGCCCAGATCTCGACGGTGGCCTCCAGCACCTTGGCGGCCTGGGCGCGCTGGTCCTGGTCCGCGAGGGTTGGCACCTGGGTCTCGGTAGCTTTGAGAGCCAGTTCGGGGTCCGCCGCAATCCGCCGCTCAGCCTCCAGCACAGCGTCCACGACAGCTTCCAGCTGCGAAGTCGGCACGGTGTCCGCCAACGTCACCAAACCGGGCCCAACCAGCTGAGGCACGGCGGCGTCAATGACCTCAAGCTGTGTGAACGGCGTCCCCGCGGCCGCGAGCTGCACAGCTTCGTTGTTGCGGAAGCCGACAACCGCGTCAACTTTTCCCGTCGTAAGGGCCGCCACCTGGGTCCATCCGATGGGCTGCACGGCCACGTCATCGGCCGTGAGGCCGGCCTGCTTGAGGGCTGCCAGCGTGGTGAACCAGCTGGAGCCGTAGCCACCGGGTACCCCGACGGAGTGGCCGGCCAGGTCGCTGAGGTGCGTGACGCCCGCGGAGCCTAGGATCACGCCGGGGTATCTCTGATAGCAGGTAGCGAAGGTACGCAGAGCAGGCAGGCCGTCGGCCGCAGCCACCATGGCCTCATCGCTGGAGGCGAAGACAATGTGCTCATCCCCGCTTTGCAGCGCCGTGAACAACCCTTCCTGGGTACCATGATGGCGAATGCTCAGGTCGAGCCCGGCGTCCTTGAACAGGCCCTCGCTCTCAGCGACATAGAAAGGGCTGAACTGGACGTTGGGAATGAATGTCAGCCCAACGGTGATGGCCTCGCCCGCGGCGGGCTTAGCCCCCGTGCAGGCGGCGAGAGGGGCGGCTGTTGCGGCTGCGGCCCCAAGAAGCAGGCAGCGTCGGTTGAGGGTCATGAGTATTCTCCTTGCAGATTACGGATTGCGGCGCGCTCCACCACCGACAGCAACGCCACCAGGACCGCAGCGATGAGCGCGATGAGAATCAAGACTGCGAAGACCCCAGTGGTGTCTGCGGCCTCGCGGGAGATGGTGAGCAGCGTGCCCAATCCTTCACCACCCATGACGAACTCACCGACGATGGCTCCCGTCATGGATAGCACCACTCCCCCCCGGACACCTGCCAGGATCGCTGGGGCCGCCACCGGCACTTCGAGGTAGAAAAGACGCTGCCAGGCACCCGCCCCATCTAGCCAAGCCGTCTCAATGATGCGCATGTCGAGCCCACGCAAGCCCACGACGGTAGTGGTGACCATGGGAAAAAAAGCGATGATTGCGCACAGCATGGCGATAGGCGTCGTCCCGTAGCCCACCCACAGCACAAGTAAAGGCGCGACGGCCACCAGCGGCACCATCTGCGAGAACGCGATGAAAGGCTCAATGATGGCGCCGAGCAGACGAGAATGCGCGACGACGAAACCCAGCGGCAAAGCGACGACAAGGGCCAGCCCCGAACCAAGCAGTGCGGCCGCGAGCGTGGGCCAGGCGTAGCGCCACCCGATGCCGGAACCAATCCAGTGGATCACACGGCCAGCCACGCCCAGTGGATCGGGCAAAAGCACAGCGGGGGTCGCCCGGGCCAGAGCCCACCAGACGAGCAACAGCACTCCGACAGCCACCAGGGGGGGAACTGTCCGCGCCACTGGAGTGGCGGGCCGCGTTCGGGCGGGATAGGCAGACCACAGGCCAAGTCGTGCGATCGCCTTGCTGCGCTGCGCCTGCTTATCGGTCAAGAAAACCCCGGTCCTTACTCCAAAGGATCCGGGGCGCACGCACGCGGCCCGCGCCACGCAGAGCGCATGCCACAGACGCGCTCCTCCCATCCAGACTCTGACTGTCGGCCTCGGAGTTCCACCGAGTCAGCCTGGCGGCTCATGGGCCTTCAGGGTCGCGGGCTATCACCGCCGGTTCGGACTTTCACCGACCCCGGATGCGTCGTGGCCCTATACTAGCGCATGGACCCCCCCTGGTTGGCGCAGCTGCCAAGCCCACCTGAGTTCTTCCCGAACGCGGTGAGCAGGACCGGATTCCCACACCGCCCCGCACGCCAGGGCCTCCGGAGTCACCGGGCGTTCAGCGCTCCGCCTCTTCTGTTTCACCCCAAAACACCTGATTGACAACGCGCAGTGCATGGCGCATGGCCCGGCGGGTATCTTCGGCCAATTGAGTCTTCTTACCGGCCCCATAGCCAAGCAACTCAGCCACAGCCGCGAGTTCCCGATAGTCGACGGGAAGCGCGTCACTCGGGCGGCCCCGCACCAACATGATGGCGTTACGCACCCGGCTGAGCAGTAGCCAGGCATCGCGCAATTCAACGGCCTGGTCACCCGTGAGAAGACCCAGGCCCTCACAGGCATCCAGCACTTGAAGTGTCGAGGGTGTGCGCAGCGCCACGCCCCGTCCGGCATGTTGAAGTTGCAGGAGTTGCACAGTCCATTCGATATCGGACAGTCCCCCGGGACCGAGTTTGAGGTGGCGGTCCTTATCGACGCCACGCGGGATACGTTCCTGCTCCATTCGGCCCTTGAGGCGACGGATCTCGGCCACCTGCACGTCGGTCAACCCATGGTCGGGGTAGCGTAGCCCATCCAGCTGGCTCAGTACCGCAGCCGCCAGGCCCTCGTCACCGGCCGCTGGCCGCGCCCGCAGGAGCGCTTGCGCCTCCCAGGTGGCCGCCCACCTGTCGTAGTACGCCCGGTACGAGGACACGGTGCGTACCAACGGTCCCCCCTTGCCTTCGGGGCGCAAGTCCGCGTCCACGACTAGCGCCGGGTCCGGCCCCGGCTTCCCAACAAGATCACAGGCCCGACGCACCAACGCCGTTGCGGCCGCCTGCTCGTCGGGCGATGCATCATCGGGAATCACAAACATGGCATCAATGTCCGAGGCATAGCTCAACTCACCCCCACTCCAGCGACCCATGCCGATCACTCCGACGGGCGGCGCAGCGATCTCTTGCCGAGCCAGCTCCAGCGCGGCATCAATCGTGGCACCCGCCAGGTCGCTGAGCGCGGTCCCCACGGTAACGACATCCGCCATCCCCAGCACGTCCGCCAAAGCGATGCGACATAACTCGGAGCGCCGCAGCGCCCGCAGCGACACGGCAGCGGCCTCCAGGTCAGAAGCCCGCGAGATGGCACGGGTCATGGCCGTTGCCAACAGGCTCCGGGAGCGTGGTTCAAGTTCGTCTGAGCTGGCCAGCATCTGCACCATCTCGGGGGCCCGCAGCAACAGATTGACCACATAGCGGCTCGACGATGCAATCCGCGCCAGCCGCTGGGCCATCCATCCCTCGTCTCGCAGTGCCCGCAGGTACCACGATGTGGTACCTAGCCCATCGGACAGTTGTCGAAATGCCAGCAGTCCAAAATCCGGGTTCGGTCCCTCAGCTATCCACCCGAGCATGGCGGGCATGAGCTGCCGCTGGATCTCGACGGCCCGGGAAGTGCCGTTAGTCAGGGCCTGAATGTGTCCCAGCGCACCTCGCGGGTCGGTGAAACCCAACACCTGGAGCCGGTCTTGTGCGGCCCTCGTCGATAGCCGCAACTCATCAGTGGGGATAGCGCTCACCGCGTCAAGCAGCGGCGAGAAAAAAATGCGGCGCTGCAGTCGTTCCACCGCCCTGGTGCTGGCTCGCCACATGGCCCGGACTTCGTCAGGGGCGTTCCCGAGACCGCGGGCCAGATGTGTCCAGCCGATATCCTCGTCGGGCATCAGGTGCGTGCGTCGCAGCCGCCGCAGCTGTACGCGATTCTCCAAGACCCGCTGGCGACGGTAGGCCTCCCCCATCTCTGCGCCGTCGCTTCGGCCAATGTAGCCATGCGCTATGAGTTGCCTCAGCGCCTCAAAGGTGCCACGTGCCCGGAGCCGGGCGTCACCGCGACCATGCACGAGTTGCAGCAGTTGCACCGTGAACTCCGTATCGCGTAGCCCGCCCACCCCGAGTTTGATCTCACGGTCGGCCTCGCGCGCTGGGATCAGTGCGATCACCCGCTGCCGCATCGCTCGCACCTCTGCGAGAAATCCGGGACGCTGCGCCGCCTCCCACACCAGTGGGGCGACCATATCGCAGAAGGCCTGCCCCAGTTTCCGGTCACCAGCGGCGGGACGGGCTTTCAGGAGCGCCTGAAACTCCCAGTTTTTCGCCCATTTTCTGTAGTAGGTTTCACAGGAGTCCAGGGTCCGCACCAGGGGGCCGGCTTTACCTTCGGGTCGAAGCGCCGCGTCGACGGGCCAGATCGTGCCCTCCCCGGTGTGGGCCGAACAGATACGGGCCAGTGCCGATGCTAACTGGGTCCCCACCTGCATTGCCTCGTCGACGCCTACCCCGTCGACTGGTTCGGCCAGGTAGATCACGTCCACATCGGAGATGTAGTTGAGCTCCTGCGCGCCGGTCTTGCCCATGGCGAGCACGGCGAACCGAATCCGGTCCGCCTCCTGGACCTCACGACGGGCACAGTCCAGGGCACATCCCAGGATGGCGTCGGCTACGTGGCTGAGTTCCGCCGTAACCTCCTCGACTACAGCAGCAGGATCATCGCTGCCAAGATCGTAGGCGGCGATCTGCACCAGGGCAGCATGGTTGGCGCGCCGGAGCCGTTCTGCTCCGGCAGCATCAGGCACGCCCATGCGTTCTTGGAAGAACTCCAGCCAGTGAGCGCCACGGGGCCGGTAAGGCGCCTGAAGCAATCGCGTCTCCTCGGGATGGCGGGCCAGGAACCGGGCCAGCACTGAAGAACCGCCCAGGACCCGCATCACCCGATCAAGCCAATCCGGGGCCGCGGCGATGTGCGCCAGTAGCCCGGGATCATGTTCTCCGAGCCGCACCAGACACTCAAGAGCCTGGTCGCGATCTGCTGCTACGGTGAACCGAGCGAGGGGTACCGGTGATTCGTCGGCGAGCTTGTTCTGCCAGTCCTGCCAGATCCGGGCCGCTGCACTCGGGGACTCGAAACCTCGTCGCGCGAACTCTCCGACGGTGGTATTAACCCTGCTCACGCCCCCACCCTAACGGGGCGCGGCCAGTAGAATGGCTCCATGTTCAGCGGGGACACCAAGACGGTGACGGAACTCAGGGATTTGCTCGCCTGCCTTGCCGCCGTGAACTTTCGTGAGGCCGTCGGGTTGGGGTTGGAACTCGACGGCCAGCTCGCCCAAAAACGCCCCGATCTGACGGGGGTCCTGTGGGAAGCTGCTAGGGCGGCCCAAGAGCACGGCTTGGCGCTCGGCCGGGCATTGACCGCCGCCTGTTGCCGTGCCTTCGCAGCCCGACTCGGTGAGCAACATCCTGGGGGCGCCATAGAGGTCCGGGTTCCGCCCTGGACAGCCGTTCAAGTCGGTTTCGGCGAAGGCCCGACACACCGCCGCGGCACTCCCCCGAACGTCGTTGAGATGGCACCCGAAATCTTCATTGCCTTGGCTACCGGGAACCTATGCTGGAGTGAGACCGAGGTCCAGACTTCCGGGAGTCAAGCCGAACAGGTTGCTGCTGCTTTTCCTCTGAGACCGTAGATGGTGCTCATCTCACATCACCCCGAGGTGTCGTTCCATCTCCCAGGCGGTGACCTGTTGGCGATAGGCCTCGAACTCGGCTCGCTTGTTGCGCATGAAGTACTCGAACACGTGCTCTCCCAAGGTCTCAGCGACCAGCTCCGCATTCTCCATGACCCGAAGGGCTTCGTCGAGGCTGCGTGGCAGAGCCTGGATACCCAGCGCCCGGCGCTCCCGGTCGGTGAGTCTGGAGACGGCATCCTCGGTTTCTTCGGGGAGCGGATACTCGTTTTC
Organism: Propionibacteriaceae bacterium; assembly: GCA_030532825.1. Lineage (GTDB taxonomy): Bacteria > Actinomycetota > Actinomycetes > Propionibacteriales > Propionibacteriaceae > Arachnia. The sequence continues at coordinate 233 of JAUNKK010000100.1, read as the reverse complement.
GATCCCAGCCAGGCCAGCGTTAAGCATCAACGCAAACGCAAGATAAGGGTTGCATGCAGCGTCGGGAGCCCGGTACTCGATCCGGGTGGAGCTGGCCTTGCCGGGCGAGAACTGCGGGATACGGATCAGCGCCGATCGATTCGAGCGGCCCCAGCACGCGAAGGTGGGGGCCTCGGACCCGCCCATCAGACGCTTGTAGGAGTTAACCCACTGGTTCGTGACCGCCGAGATCT
>JAUNKK010000099.1 GCA_030532825.1 Propionibacteriaceae bacterium | reverse complement strand
TCGGCTCAAGGCGGCTCGTGACGGTCGGGTGGCTGAGCACCAGAACCAACACGAATCCGCCGCCCGCGATCCAGGCATAGCGGCTGTCGTTGGTGACGGGCAGCAGGATGCCAGCCACCACCACGATCACCAGCAGCCCCATGCGCACGTATCTCAGCACGGATCAAGCCTAGCGGGACAACAAAGACAGGGCGGCTGCGGCAGCCATGGTCGCAGCCGCCTCTGCCCCATGACACGGGCAGAAACCATGCGCCGACTGGGCCACGCACTGATACGGGAACGCTTGGGACGCGCCTCGGTTGTCGCGGCCTGGGCATGTGGGTGGCTCGGCCGGAACGCCTGCCCCGACCGGGGAACCATCAACTCTTGCGGAACATGCCAGCACCACCGGCGGTAAGACAGGCCAGCCCGGCCAGCAACAGCATGACCGCCACAAACCCGAAGTCCTGGCCGAGCCGGAAGGGAGCAGAACTGGCGCTCTTCAGCAGCGACACCCCCAGATAAGCCATGGTGAAACCAGCCAGGATCTGGAAGATCCCCATCGCTATCCGATAGACCTTGGCTGCGACGTCGGGACCCCCCGGCGCGGGCTGGCCGAACGGCGGTCCCGGAGGCATCGGGCGGTCCTGGGGTTGCCTCCACTGGTTTGCCCCCATCGGGTTGGGGGGCGGCTGAGGGGGCTGGTATTCGGTCATAGGAATACTCCTTCTGGATTCTCGGATCCCTCGCCTCAAGATCTTATCGGGACCGCCGGGCACTGCGAGCGGGTTCACGCCATGAGACGCCGCGGCGGCGTCGGGCACAATGTCTGCGTGGTCGAGTTCTTTGGGGTCAGGCATCATTCGCCGACGGCGGCTCGCCTAGTTCGTCAGTTCATCGTGGACGCTCGTCCCACTGCCGTGCTGATCGAGGGTCCGACGGAGTACAACCCTCACCTCGGTGAACTCATGTTGGATCACCAACTGCCAGTGATGCTCTACTCTTGGGCTCCGATGTACCCTCACGCCCCCGAGGACAGCCCCGAATGGGGTGTTCGCCGGGGCAGCTTCTACCCCATGACCAGCTACTCCCCCGAGTGGGTCGCTCTCCGCACCGCCCACGCAGCCGAGATACCCATCGAGTTCATCGACCTGCCTTGGCTGGCCTTCGCCGATGTTGCCGTCGCGGAGAACCGCTATGCCGAAGGCAACGTCGCGCCAGGTGCGGCAGAACGTCTCCAGCGCGAGTTTGGGGTAGACGATACGGCCAGCCTCATCGACGAGCTGATCGAGGTTGATCCGGAGCTATCTCTGGCGACCTATCGGGAGCGCATCGAGTTGCTGGGCTCCTTGCTGCGAGGCGAAACCGACCCAGAGATTGATGCTCGGGAGGCGCACATGGCCTACCGCATCGCCGAGGCTCGGCGCAGCTACGGCGACGACATGCTGGTGGTGTGTGGGGCCGCTCATATCTCAGGTCTCCGGGAGCGGTTGGCCGGCGAGGTGGCAGCGGTGACGACGTGGCGACCGCCTCCGGATGACGATCGCTATGGCATCGCTCTCACGCCCACCTCCTACGCCGCCCTTGACGCACTCGACGGTTACGATGCGGGACAGCCCAGCCCAGGCTTCTATGATGCCTTGTTCACAGATCGCGCCGCGGGACGCCACGACACGAGCGAGCGGCTCCTGGGGCAGGTGGTGACCGGGCTCCGCAAAGCTCGTCAGTTCATCTCCCCCGCTGACCTGATCGCGGTGCGCACCACCGCGGGGGCGCTGTCCCAGTTGCGGGGCCACCGGCAGATCTGGCGGACGGACCTGGTGGAGGGGATCACCACGGCCCTGGTCAAGGATGATGCCGGCCTGAATCATCCGTTGCTGCACCACGTGTATCAGGCGCTTCGCGGCAACCAACTAGGGCGGCTGGCGGAGGGCACTCGGCAGCCGCCGCTGACGGTTGAGTTACGCAACGAGTTGGAATCCCTCGGGCTCACGCCAACCCCACGGCGCCGCTACGAGCCAGCCGATCTGTCGGACGACCTGGGACTGCGGCGCTCACGGCTCCTGCATTCGTTAGTAGCGCTGGAGGTCCCCGGTTTCCGGCAAGTGGCCACCGCCGACAAGAACGGCGTGGAGCGGTGGCAGTTGCACTGGACCCCAGGTTTCGAGGGTGCGCTCGTGGCCGCGGCCCGATACGGCGGCAGCCGGGAACAGGCAGTATCAGCCCGCTTGCTTGGCCGCGCTGCCGACATCACCTCCGACCCGGCGGCGGCCACAGCCCTGATCCTGGACGCGGCGCTATGCGGGGTGACGCAGCTGTCTGCGAGTCTTCAGGCCCGCACCGAAGCTCTCCTGGCAACTGCCAGCGATATTTCGGCGATCGGCGATGCTGTCGGTACCTTGATGCGGCTGTTCCGCTACGACCCGATCCTGCGTGCGACGGGGCGGGCTGACCTGGGCCAGTTACTGGGCACGACCTTCGACCGGTCGGTGCGGCTGTTGGAGCGGCTGACCCCGCGAGCGGAAGGCCCCGAGTTAGAGCGGTTTGTTCGGGCAATGCGCCAGCTCACCGATAGTGCGGAGCGGGTCGGAACGCAACTGAGCTACGACCTCGACGGTTTTCACGAGGCCCTCGCCGTCGTCATCGCCGATGACCGCCAGGCGGCGACCGTGCGGGGCGCGGCCCTCGGCGCGCAGTGGCTGGCGGGGGTCCGGGCTGACGCGGAGATTGCTGAGTTGCTGTCGGTAGTGGCGGTCCCGGAACAGCTTGGTGACTTCGTTGCGGGGCTGCTGGGCGTGGCGCGGGAAGCCGCTCTCCGCCGTCCCGAGGCGTTGCTGCGGCTCGACAGCATCCTGACCGACCTCAGCGACGAGGTGTTTTTCGCAGCGCTGCCGGGACTGCGTCGCGCGTTCAGCCATTACACCCCGAGGGAGCGTTCCCAGGTTGCGCAGTTGCTGCTGGGCGATTCGGCCGGGATGGCCCTCATCAGCTTCCCTGGCTCACCGGACGATGCCGTCGCCATCGCTGAGTTCGAATCCCAGGTGGCCTCATCCCTGGAGCGTTTCCTCGGGGGGCAGTATGGATAGTCGACTCGTCCGGTGGCGGTTGGTGCTGGGGCAAGGCTCGGAACGGCTCGGCACCTTGAACGCCCGGGAGCGCGCCCAGTCCGAGGCCCTTGACTTCCTCTACAACCGGGAGGCGCAGGACGGCGGGGCAGGAAGCGGGGACTCGACGCTGACCATCCCCGATTGGATCAACGAGGTGCACACGCTATTCCCGAAGCGCACCGTCATCACCATTGAGGAAGATGCCCTGGAGCGGTATGGGCTGATCGAGATGGTCACCAACAAGGCTCTCCTGGAACGGGTGGAGCCCTCGGAAAGGCTTCTGCAGGCCATCTTGAAAACCAAGCACCTGATGAGCGCCGACGTGCTGTCCGCGGCTCGGCACATCGTTCGCCGGGTCATTTCCGAGTTGCTGGAGCGGATGCGGCCGAAGATCCGTCGCGCCCTCAGCGGGCGACGGGATCCGAACCGGCGCAGCCTGTTCAAGGTAGCGGCGAACTTTGATCCGAAACGCACCATCCGGGCCAACCTCAAGCACTATTCCGCGGAATCGCGCCAGCTGGTGATCTCGGAACCGATCTTCTACTCCCGCACCCGTCGCCAGTCGGAGCGGTGGCAGTTCATCGTGCTGGTCGACCAATCTGGATCCATGGCCGAGTCGGTGATCCACGCTGCCGTGACCGCTTCAATCTTCCACGGGATGCCTGCGTTGAAGAGCCACCTCATCGCCTTCGACACCGCGGTGGTGGACCTCACCTCCGAGATCGATGATCCGGTTGAGACGCTGATGAAGGTGCAGCTGGGCGGTGGCACGGACATCGCCCAGGCGATGCGATACGCCGAATCGCTGATCACCGAGCCTCGCAAAGCCATGGTGGTACTCATCACAGACTTGTTCGAAGGCGGCTCCGAACAACACCTCGTCGAGTGCGTCGCACGCATGGTGCAGGGTAGTAGCCGGGTACTGGTTCTGGGCGCCCTGAGTGAATCCGGCGCCGTCAACTTCGACGAGGCCTTGGGCCGACGACTGGCGGGGCACGGCGCACGCGTGGGGGTCATGACCCCGAACGAACTTGCGCAATGGGTGGCGGAGGCAATCCGGTGAGCCGCCCCGATCTGCTTGCCCTCGACGACACGGCACTGGAGGACCTGACGAGCAAAGGCACGCTGCGCCGGGCCCGAAAGGAGCTGGAGCAGACCAGCTTCGAGCTGACTGAAGCAGACGACGGCACGGTGACCAGTCGCGCCAGTGACGACACCGTCTGTGTGCTATTCCAGGACCGTCCCTTCGCTGACTGGACCTGCACATGCCTAGCAACCCACAACTGTCGCCACATCGTCCGGGCCGTCCTGCACTACCAGGCTCGACATCGTGACGCGCCTGCCCCCACGAAGCCCAACTCGGACGACGACACCAACGCCCCAGCAGCCCCACCATCGCAGGGGCCGAGGCAAACCACCCCGGCCTTCGACCCAGCCACGGTCTCCCGTGAGTCCTTGGCGGCAGCGCTCACCCCGGCCGCCCTGCGTCGCGCGAATCAGTTGGCCGCGCAAGGCCTACTGGCGCATGTGGGAAGCGTGCGGGGCATCAGCGTGGTGCGGATCCATCACCCGGTCCCCGTGGCCGTGCGGTTTCTGGCGGGGCCGGACCTCAACTATGTCCGCTGCACCTGCCGCGATCCGGATCCATGCGGTCATGTTCCGCTCGCGGTGGCCGCCGCGGCCGGTACCGAGCTGGGTGCGACGGGGCTGCGCTCGGTGACAGGCGACGCCTGGCGGCCCGATGCGCCCCTGCTTGATGAACTTCGGCAAGCTGTCAGCGACCTGATTTGCATGGGGGCCGAGTCTGGGCACCGGAATCTGCGGGGGGTGTGGCGGCGCCTGGCGTCGCGGGCCCGTGACGCTGAACTCCATCATGTTGCTGGGGTCCTGGAGGACCTCCTAGCTGAGTTGGAGCGCTACGAATCTCGCAGCCACACTTTCACACCGTCACGGCTCGTGGCGCTGAGCGGTGAGTTGCTCGCCCGGTGCACATCACTGGCCAACCCGGACCCGCTGCGGGTCCCAGACCGGCTTGTGGCTGGGTCTCCCCCGCAGGACATCCGGGTCGGGAAGGCGCGGCTCATCGGATTGGGCACCGAGTTCGTTGAGTTAGATGACGAGTGCCGCCTGGTGGCCTACATGGTCGATGCCCGCAGCGGGGCGCCCCTGCGGGTCACGAAACGTGTCACCGACGAGCACGGCACCTCATCGTCGCGGCTAGCCAACGGGCTAGTCGCAGGGATCGCCATCCACTCCTGGGGTGGTGGGCAGGTCATGTCGCTGGGCGGGCGCCGGTTCGGGCACGGGGATTTCTCCCACACGAACCGGTCAGCGGTGGGCCTACCCGCCGGGGCTGTGGATCAGCTGGAGGCCCCATTCCAAGTCGAAACGGTCGCTGAGCTGGCCACCCAACAGACCCGGTTACCCGCCGTGCTGGACGATCGCTCTGTCGGCTCCGATCTGGCTGCGTGTCGCGCAACCGGCATTCAGGGATTGCGTTTCGACGCCCCCACCGCATGCCTGGTAGCGGAGTTACTGGATGGCGCCGGGCAACCATTTCGATTGGTTTTACGCCATACGCTGCGCCGCGACGGTAGCGTCCGGGCCACGTGGGCACGGTTGGGTAGCTGGGCGGAGACCTTCCCAGACAAGGCGTTCGTCGCGGGCCGTTGGCGCTGGGGCGGGCATCATGCGGTAGTCGATCCCCTGCTGTTGGTGGGTGACGGGGTGCCTTTTCAGCCACACATCGCCGAACCTGTGCCGCTAGAACTGGACCGGGGCGTGGAACGCGAGGGGGCCGCGCTAACTAGTCCCGGGGCGCTGCTGCATGAACTGGGTCTTCGTTTGGGTGAACTCCTGGTGGCTGGGGCCGACCGAATCCAGCGGCATGATGGTGCATGGCGGGAGTTCGCCCGCCGGGCGCGCCAGGCCGGCAGCCAGCTGGTCGCTGGCCATGCGGAGGGATTCCTGGCAGACAGGGACCCGGCTCGGATCGAACGACTACTGCTGATCATGGCGTTCGGGCACCCACTGGTCTAACGGCCGCCAAGCCCTCTCGGGGCTGGCCACTCGGCGATAGCGCGGGCCGGTGCCGTCACCGTCACGCTACGACGAGGCGACGTACCTAGGACGGATGTCGACCGTGGTCGATGCCACCGGGGCGAGGCTTGTTCGCAGCTATCCCGAACTTAATCTCTGCCAAGGCATGAGGCTGCTTGGGTGGTCCGTTCCTGAGTTTCTCGCGCGGCACGAAGTAGCACCCACATCACCCAGGCCTCTAAGCTCATGCACCATGCAGCGCGGGTTACAACTGAAAGTTGCCTCCAACGCGGCCGTGGACCCTGACGACTTGGGGCTGGTCGTCACGCCGTTCGAACAGGCCTTCGACATGAGCGCGCCGGTGACGGTGGAACTCGATGATTCCCCGTTCGATCCGGAGGCGGAATTGGAGCGCGCGAAACGCATCGTCTCGATAGTCCGGTATTCGGATGGGCACGTCAAGAGGCAGCGCTTGGCCTTCGCCGAGCCGTTGTTCGACAAGATGCCCAGCGCCGCCCAGATCGACTGGTGGGTGGACTACCTTGCCGGGTTGCGCGACCCCAAACTCCTCCGCCAGGTCTGGCGAGGCGAGGACCCTGACTGGCCCATCTGGCTGCGCGCTGTGCTGCGGCGCAGCTGGCGCGGCCCCCTAAGCGCCATCGCCTCACGCCAGCCCCAAGTCATCGGCCATGCCTTTCCGTTACGGGCCCTGCTGGGGATTCGCCCCGCGGAGGCAGTGGCTCGCGCCCGGACCAACCTGCGCGCGCCGATCCCGGCCCCGATCGCGCGCAACGGTTACGGGTCCTTCGAACTCGTCGACGTCACCGCCTACGAGGCGGCGGCGCTGGATGCCTTGGCTCCCGATGTCGCCCGCGAGCTGTTGGCTGAGGTGCCGAACAACGCCCCCATGAATTACTGGGCGGACGAGAGCTTGGCGTTGGCAGGGCTGATCCTCCCCACCGTGGCGGAACGGGTGGCCTTCGCGCGGCGCACCGGCGCCATGGTTTCGAGCTGGGACGGCGTCGTACCCTGGCTGGTGGCCACAGGCCGGGAGGGCTTCGGGCTCTTGACGACCTGGCTGGACAAGGTTGACACCCACACCGCCCAGGAGATGCTTCAGGTTGCGGCGGAGACCGGGCACGGCCCCGGCATGACGGAACTCTTCCTCGACGCGCTTGACACGAAAGCTGGCGCCGTCGCGATGCTGTGGCTGCGCGGTCACCTACCTCAGGCCCTAGTGGCCCACGTAACCCGCCCCCAGGCTCAGGCATTGGCGCCGCTGCTGCGAGAACTAACCCCCGAAGAGTTGCGTCAAGCCGCAGAACAGGCGACAGAGGCGGTGCGCGAGATCATCGACCAGGTCCTAGCGGAGGCTGGCATGCCGGAGCTGCCGGCTGACACCCCCTGGTGGGCCGAGGCTACCGAGGTGGAACTCCCCAAGGCGCAGTCGCTGCCGTTGTCTATCAAGGGGCTCCCACCCATCAAGGTGGACGGTCAGCACCGCTTGGGGACAGATCAGGTGCAGCTGCTGCTGCAAGCCCTCAGCGCTGCCGATCAGCACCCCCTGACGGCGGCCGTCCGCGAGCATGCCGACCGCGCCAGCCGCGATCAATTCGCCCTGAGCTTGTTTCTCCTGTGGCTGAGTGCAGGCGCCCCCAGCCGGCAGAGCTGGCTCATGACCGGCGGCGGCTGGCTGGGCGACGGGGCGTTCATAGCCGCCCTCGCCCCACGGATCCGAGAGTGGCCTGGCGTCAGCCAGCACCAGCGGGCTGTGAAGGGCCTCACCGCCCTGCGGAATGTCGCCACCGACACCGCTTTGCAGCAGATCTCCGGCATCGCAGCGAAGGTGAAGTTCGCCGGGATCAAGAAGCGCGCTGGGGAGGCCATGGACGAGATCGCCGCTCAGCGCGGCCTGACACGTGATGCCCTGGAGGACCGCGTGCTATCCGACGGTGGCCTCGACGCCCGCGGCACCCGCGTCTTCGACTACGGGCCCCGCCAGTTCCTGGCCTTCGTCACCCCCGAGGGGAAACTTGCCGCGCGTCGGCTCGACGCCGAGCACCGCCCCACGGGGAAGGTGCTGAGCACCCTGCCCGCCCCGAACAAGAGCGACGATCAGGAGCTAGCGAAGGCTTCGAAGGCCGAATACAACGTCGTGAAGAAGGCAGTGACGACATTGGCGAAGGTTCAGTTGACGCGCTTCGAGCGCGCCATGGTCCTAGACCGACGCTGGACCCCCACGGAACATGCCCGCTTCATCGCACCCCACCCGGTCCTGCGCCGCCTCCTGGCTGGACTCATCTGGGGTATCTACGACGGCGCCACGCTGGTTTCCGCGGTACGCGTCGACGAGGAAGGTCTCCTCGTCGACGCCCAGGATGAGCCCGTCGAGGTCGGCACCCACAGCATCGGGGTTGCTCACCGCCTCGATCTGAGTGATGCCCAGCAGGCTGAGTGGGCCGAGGTCCTGGCGGACTACGAGATCGTGCCCCCGTTCAAGCAGTTGGACCGACCCGTCTTTTCGTTGCCCGCCACCCAAGGCGACGACGTCAAACTTCGCGACTTGCCTGCTGGCTCATTCCCCGCAACCAAGTTCATCGGGGCCTTCACGAAGTACGGCTGGGAACGTGGGGCCGCCCTGGATGCCGGCAGCTACTGCCTGCACGGCCTCCCCATCCCTTCCGCCAGTCTGACCGTCATCATCCAGTACGCCAACGGCATGTGGATGGGCCCCATGGCGGAGCAGGAAGATCAACGCTTCGAGCAGGTCTATGCGCTCCGAGGAATCCACGACCCGAAAGACCTGGGCTGGGGAAGACACTGGAATCTGAAAGGCACAGAGTTCCTGCCGTGGCGTCAGGTGCCGGCCAAGATCGTCAGTGAGGTGCTGGCCACCATTGATGCCATCGCCAACTGAAACGGCCAGATAGCCGACTTGATGCCACCCACCCACCGGCGGGCATCATGGAGCCAACAAGCCTCAACGCGCCCTGGGGCGGTCTCCATCTGGGGTCAGCTTCTGGGCCGCGGAGAGCGTCCAATGCGGGCGTCGGTGACGGCCCCATGCACGAGATAGCGAGCTGACATGTCAGAGATGCAGCGGCCACCGGCTGAGTTCCGCTACGCGGAAGAATTGCAGCAGCTCCGTGAGCGCGACAAGAAGGACAAACGTCCCATCGCGCCCGGTTGGCAACTGTCTGCCCAATCAGTAGTGGAGTTCGTGCTCGGCGATGGGAACAAGATCACGCAGAAATACGTGGGCCGCCGCTCCTTGGTGGAGCGATGCGTCGTGTCCCTGGCCACAAACCGGGGCCTGATGCTCATCGGGGAGCCAGGTACAGCAAAATCGCTGCTGAGTGAACTGCTGGCCGCGGCGATCTCGGGGGATACCACGCTGACCATCCAGGGCTCGGCCGCCACCACGGAGGATGCCATCAAATATTCGTGGAACTATGCCATGCTCTTAGCGGAGGGGCCGACGACACGATCGCTGGTCCCCGCCCCGGTGTACCGGGGTATGAGCGAGGGCAAGGTGGTGCGTTTCGAGGAGATCACCCGGTGTGCACCCGAGGTGCAGGACTCAATGCTGTCGGTGCTCTCCGACCGAACGCTGTCCATCCCTGAGTTGGACGCCGAGCACCGCACGCTCTACGCGCAGCGCGGCTTCAACGTCATCGGCACCGCGA
>JAUNKK010000098.1 GCA_030532825.1 Propionibacteriaceae bacterium | reverse complement strand
CGGCATCCCGAAAGCCCCGCCCAGGCCTAGTCCTGATCGCGTTCCTGGCGGCCATCGCCGCCATGTTCGGGATCATGGCCTCAGCCAAAACCTGGACTCCTAAACTTGGCCTGGATCTGCAGGGCGGCATGACCATCACCCTGACCGCAACCAACTCCACGGTTGATCCACAGTCCCTGGAACTGGCAAAAGACATCATCCAGAAACGGGTGGATGGACTCGGCATCGGTGAGGCCTCCGTCACCACATCCGGGGATCGGCACATCGTCGTCTCCGCGCCGAACGTCCAGCGCAATGATTTGGTGGATCTGATCGGTAGCACCGCGCAGCTCACCTTCCGCCCGGTGTTGCAGGTGCAGCAGGCCTCCCAGGAACCCGAAACCGGCGTCCCCGGCCTCCCAACGCCCACCCCAGAGCCGGGGGAAACCGGTTCGCAGCTGACGGTGGCCGAAGTGCTCGCGTATACGCCCACGGCCGAAGACACGGCTCTGTTCACGGGCTTCAAGTGCGGCGACAAGGTGGCAGCCAGACTTGACCAGGCAACCGTGGCCTGTGATGCGACGGGGAGCGCCAAGTATCTTCTTGGCCCCGTTGGCATCATCGGCCAGCGCGTCGTCAAGGCAAGCTCGGGAGTACCGCAAGGCGAGGTTTCCCACGTCGTGACGCTGGAGTTCGACTCCGAAGGCGCCAGCACCTTCAGTGAGATGACCACCGCACTGGTCGCCAAACCAACGCCCACCAACCAGTTCGCCGTGGTCCTCGACGGGGTGGTGCAGTCCGCCCCCCGCATCGAGAACCCCATCACCAACGGGCAAGCGCAGATCTCTGGTAGCTTCACGGCCGAGAGTGCGGCGGAGTTGGCCAATATTTTGAACTTTGGTGCCCTGCCGTTGAACTTCGATCCCTCGCAGGTCGAAACCGTCTCCGCGACGCTGGGTGGCGAGCAGTTGCGCGTCGGCCTCATTGCGGGCGGTATCGGCCTGGCTCTGGTCATCCTGTACTGCCTGGCGTATTACCGTGGCCTGGGGCTTGTCGTCATCGGCTCGCTTGGCGTGGCCGCGCTGGCTACTTACGCATCCATGGTGATCCTGGGCGAGGCCATGGGCTTTACGCTCAACCTGCCCGCCATCGCTGGGGCGATCGTGGCCATCGGTGTAACGGCCGACTCCTTCGTCATTTACTTTGAACGCATTCGAGACGAGATCCGGGACGGTCGAAGCCTCCAGTCGGCGCTGACCACGGGCTGGCAGAAGGCCCGCTCGACCATCGTGGTGGCCGACTTGGTGTCTATCATCTCCGCGGTGGTGCTTTTCGTCCTCGCGGTTGGCGGCGTCAAGGGCTTCGCCTTTGCGCTGGGACTAACCACGCTCATCGACCTCGCGGTGTGTTTCTTCTTCACCAAGCCACTCGTCCTGGTGCTCGGCCGCACGAAATTCTTCGGGCAAGGCCACAAGCTATCCGGCCTCGACGCCAGCCACATGGGCGTCACCCGAGATTCATTGCTCGGGCGTCGAAGCCGCCGGACCCGTCTCGCCAAGGAGGCCTGATGTCGACCAAGCACGGGCTTGCACACCGTTTCTACACCGGCCAGCTTTCCTACGACTTCGTCGGCAAACGGAAGTTCTGGTATGCGGTATCGGCCGTCATCCTGGCCCTATGTCTGCTAGGGATCCTGGGCAGGGGAATCAACCTCGGCATTGAATTCCGTGGCGGAACCGACTTTCAGGTTCCCATGACGGTGACCTCCGACACCGTCGACGAAGTGCGCGCGCAGATCGACACCTTTGAGGTCAGGGACCTGGGGGCACAGGTGTTCTCGCTCGGCGAGGAGGCCGTTCGAATCCAGACGCGTTCCCTCAACCCCGACGAGACGGTCGTGGTCCGGGCCGCCATTGCTCAGGTGGCTGGGGTGACGGCCGAGGATGTCACCTACACAGCCATCGGCGCCTCGTGGGGCCAGCAGGTTTCGCAACAGGCCCTCATCGCGCTGGCGGTGTTTATCGCCCTAGTGATGGTGCTCATCGGTTTCTGGTTCCGCAACTGGAAGATGTCACTGGCGGCTGTGATCGCTTTGGCCCACGACCTTGTCGTGACAGTCGGTATCTACGCCCTCGTGGGGTTCAGCGTTACCCCCGCAACTGTGATCGGCATCCTCACTATCCTCGGCTACTCGCTGTATGACACGGTCGTGGTCTTCGACCGGGTCACGGAGAACACCCGGCACCTCCGCGAGTCCAAGTTCACCTATGGAGAGGCCGCGAACCTCGCAGTCAACCAGGTACTGATCCGCTCCCTCAACACCACCGTGATCGGCGTCCTGCCCGTGACCGCGTTGTTGATTGGCGGTTCCATGCTGCACAGCGGACCCCTCCAGGACCTGGGCCTCGCGTTGTTCGTCGGCATGATCGCGGGCGTGTACTCGTCGATCTTCATCGCCACCCCGCTGCTGGTGCAGATGAAGGAGCGCGAACCCGAGCAGATTGCCCATCGCGCCAACCTGAAACGCAAGGCCGAGAAAGCGAAAGCTCGCGCTGAGTACCGTGCGGAGCAGGAGGCCAGCGACGGCGAAGCAGACGAGCTGGAGTCCGCCGGTTCCTCGCGCCGCGAGGATCGCCGCTCTAAGCTCAGCCGCGCGCAGCGGAAGCGCAAGCGCGCATGACTGGCCTCGCCGGGTTGATCGCGGACGTGCCCGACTGGCCGAAGCCTGGGGTGACGTTCAAGGACATCACACCGCTGCTGGCATCCCCCCGAGGGTTTCGCGACGCGATCGACGGAATCGTGGCTTCGGCCCCTCAGGGCATCGATGTGGTCGTCGGTATGGAGGCGCGCGGGTTCATTTTCGCAGCGCCCGTCGCGCTGGCCCTCGACGCGGGGTTCGTGCCGGTCCGCAAGCCAGGCAAGCTGCCACGCGAGGTACTGAGCGAATCCTTCGACCTGGAGTACGGGACCGAGACCCTGACGATGCACGCCGACGCCCTCGTCGCAGGAGCGCGAGTACTGGTCGTCGACGATGTCTTGGCGACCGGCGGGACCGTGGCAGCCACGGCCGCGCTGCTGAAACGGCTCGGGGCAGAGCTCGTGCATGTGAGCGTGCTGCTGGAATTGCCGGCCCTGGGCGGCCGGGAAAGGCTCAAGGTGGAGGGGATCGACAGCTGTTCCGCTGTCTTGACGAGCTAGGAACACTGGGTTCGTGGGCAAGTTAAGGAAGCCTGTTGCCAGAGGGTATGCCACCTCGCTGGTCAGCATGCCCCGGTTGCAGGTTCGGCCGCTGCGTGAACTTGGCAAGCGGGCGTTGCTGGCATTGCTGCTGCTGATGATCAGCACGATGATTGTGTGGCTGGACCGTGACTCGTACGTCGACAACATCCGGCACGACGGTGTCAGCTTTATAGATGCGCTGTATTACTCAACGGTCACTATGACCACGACGGGCTATGGCGATATCACCCCTCTGGCCCCACACGCCCGTCTACTCAATGCGGTCCTGATCACCCCGATGCGTGTCGGTTTCCTGGTTCTGCTCGTGGGCACCACCATCGCCGTCCTCGCCAACGAAGGCAGCCGGAGCATCCGTGACCTGCAGTGGAGGAGAAGAATGCGAAACCACGTCGTCGTCATTGGCTATGGCACCAAGGGGCGTAGCGCGATCAACACGCTCCGCCGCCATGGCGAGGCCAACGAGCGCATTGTCGTCATCGACAGCAGTGAGGTAGCCGTCAACGAGGCCAATCTTGATGGACTAGCTGCATTCGCTGGCGACGGGACCCGTCGCGATCTGCTGCGGCGGGCGGAGGTGTCCAAAGCTCGAAAGGTCATCATCTGCCTCTCCCGAGATGACGCGGCGATTCTGACCACTTTGACAGTCAGACAGTTGAACCCCGGGGCCAGCATCATCGTGAGCGTCCGCGAGCACGACAACGTGCCACTCGTGCGCCAATCTGGGGCCACATCGGTGGTGACCTCCTCCGATACGGTCGGGCGGCTCATGGGGCTGTCCGCCGTCGGTCCAGAACTCGGAGCGATCATCCAAGACCTGCTCACCGCGGGCACTGGCTTGGAAGTGTCGCAGCGTCAAGCAACCGCACAGGAGGTCGGCCAGTCTCCGAACTCCGTGGCGGGGGAGCGGGTCATCGGGTTGCTGCGTAACGGCACTCTGCGGAGATTCTATGATTCGACCGCCGCCCGGATTGAGACAGGGGATCAGCTGATCGTGGTGCGGCGGGCGCAACATCCCGAATTGTCGGAAGCCTTTGATGAGAACTCGTGAACTCGCCCCCCCGGGTTAGGATTTACCTATGGCTGAGCAGGTGACGGAAGAGGCAGCGCTGCAACGCCTGACCAGTGGCCCCGAACAGCCACGACTGCGGATGCGTCATCGGTTGGCTCGCCTTGGCGCAGTTCAGCCCCGATCAGCCGTGCTGGACCCTTTGTTCAAGATTGTCAGGGCCAGCCACCCCAAGGCCGACCTCAAGCTACTTGAACGCGCTTACCGGCGTGCTGAAACGCTCCATCGGGGCCAGAAACGCAAATCCGGTGACCCGTACATCACCCACCCACTTGCGGTCGCGACGATCCTGGCGGAACTGGGTATGACCGAGCCCGTGATCGTCGCCGCGCTCCTCCACGACACCGTCGAGGACACCGAGTACACCCTTGAGGAGCTACGCGAGGAGTTCTCTGAAGAGGTGGCGCGAATGGTCGACGGCGTCACGAAACTCGACAAGGTCACCTACGGTGAAACCGCCAAGGCCGAGACCATTCGAAAAATGATCATGGCAACCTCGGAGGAGGTCCGGGTCCTGATCATTAAGCTCGCCGATCGCCTGCACAACATGCGCACGATCGGTTTCCTCCGCCCCGACAAGCAGGTGCGGATAGCCACGGAAACGCTCAATATCTTCGCGCCACTGGCCCACCGGCTCGGTATGAACACCATCAAGTGGGAGCTTGAGGACCTGTCTTTTCAAGCCATCGAACCCAAGGTGTACTCCGAGATAGCCGATCTCGTGGCGCAGCAGGCGCCCCAGCGGGAACGGTACCTGCGCGAGCTGATCGCGGAGTTTCAGAACCTGATGGCCGAGTACAAGATCAAGGCCATCGTCTACGGTCGTCCCAAGCATTACTACTCGATTTATCAAAAGATGATGGTGCGGGGTCGGGACTTCTCGGACATCTACGATCTCATCGGGCTGCGGATCCTGGTGGACGATCTGATGACGTGCTACGCGGTGCTCGGTGTCGCGCACGCCAAGTGGAAGCCGATTCCCGGCCGGTTTAAGGACTATATCGCGAATCCCAAATTCAACATGTACCAGTCCTTGCATACGACGGTGCTTGGTGACCGAGGTGAGCCTGTCGAACTGCAGATCCGCACTCACGAAATGCACCGTCGCGCTGAATACGGTGTGGCCGCCCACTGGAAATACAAGGAAAACCTGCGCAACGGCGTCACTCCCGAGGAGGCAGGGCTGCGAGCCATGCATCAGCTTGGGGTGATGAGCAAGGAGACGGAGGACCCCACCGAGTTCCTGGACTCGGTGTTGTTTGAGATCAATTCGGACGAGATCTACGTGTTCACCCCGAAGGGCGAAGTCATCGCGTTGCCGGTCGGGGCCACTCCCGTCGACTTCGCTTTCGCTGTCCACACCGAAGTTGGGTTCCGCTGCATCGGCGCGCGGGTCAACGGACGCCTGGTTGCGCTGTCCACGAAGCTCGCTCAGGGTGACAAAGTGGAGGTGCTCACCTCCAAGTCGGCCAATGCCGGTCCCAGCCGTGACTGGCTGGGCTTCGTCGCATCCAGCCGAGCCCGGCAGAAGATCAAGCAGTACTTTTCCCGGGAGCGCCGCGACGAGGCCATGGAGCACGGCAAGGAGGCGCTGGCCCGGCAGCTGAGGCGCACCGGGATGCCAATGCAGCGGCTGCTCACCCTGGAGAATCTCACCGCCGTGGCGAACGAGCTACGCCATTCGGATGTCTCCAGCCTCTACATTGCCATTGGCGAGAACCACATCAGCCCGCAGGCCGTCGTCACCCACTTGATCCAGCTCGCAGGCGGCGAGGACGAGGCCGTAGACACCATCAACGAGGACGAGGTCGTGCGCACCGCGCGACGCCGGCCAACCACCACGAATGACGCGCGCGTCCTAGTCGACGGAGACCCGACGATGGCCGTCAAGCTCGCTCGGTGCTGCCATCCCATCCCCGGCGACGACATCCTTGGCTTCGTCACCCGCACCGACGGGGTATCCGTCCACCGCGCTGACTGCAGCAACGTACCGGCCCTCCAGGAAACCCCGGAGCGACTGGTCAAGGTGGCCTGGGACAACGCCGATGGCGGCCAGTTCCTCGTCACCGTCCAGGTGGAGGGTATCGACAGGGCAAGACTGCTGGTGGACATCGGGGCGGCCCTGTCCGATGCCCATGTCGACCTCCTTGAGGTGGCCATGACATCGGGGCGCAACAAGAAATTCGTTGGTCGCCTCAGCTTCGAGGCGCCCGACCCAACCCATCTCCAGCATGTGATCAACCAGATCCGCCGCGTACCTGGGGTCTACGACGTGTTCCGCACAAACTCCTAAACTCTCGTGTCCAATCCGGACCGCAGGAACGTATACCGGGTATGAAAGCAGACGCAGAGACCCAGTTCCGGGAACTCTACGAGAATACCTCTCGAAATGTCTACGCCTACCTGAGACGACACTGCGACCCAGAGCTGGCCGAGACCGTGCTCAGCGAGGTGTATCTCAAAGCCTGGCGGCACTTTGGTGCGCTCACGGATGATCCCCTCGGTTGGCTCTTGACGGTGGCCCGAACGACGCTGCTCGACCGGCACCGTACTCGCGTTAGACGCAACCGGCTCGCAGACGAGTTCTTCACCGTCGCCCGAAGCCAAACCCTGACCACCCCGGAAGCGACAGTGGTCGAGCGCCAGGCCATGCTGACCGCTCTCAGCCAACTCAGCGAAGAAGACCGCGAGTCCTTGCTCTTGGTCGGCTGGGATGGGCTGAGCCACGCGTCAGCCGCCAGTATCCTTGGCTGCTCCGCTGGCGCGTTTGCCAAGCGTCTGGCCCGGGCACGCCAGCGTTTCGAAGAGCTCATGGACCCCACCGCACCACGCCAACCTCTCGCTCTTAAAGGAATGTCATGAAAGACCTACGATCCATTCGCCCAAACGCCGCCAACGTCGATGCGGAGCTCACCCCTCAGCGCCGGGCAGCCATCGTCAACGAAATCGTGGCAGCTCGCACGACACCTGCCCTGCGCACGACGCGGTGGCTGGCGGCTGCCGGAGTGGCCGCAGCCGTGATCACCGCTGCCGCCCTCACCGTTCCGTCCCTGCTGAACTCACCCTCCCAACCCTCGACCGATCCGGTCCCCACCAACGAAGCCACGACCGAGCCACCGCCAAACACTCAGCAGGCCCCAGCACATTCCGTGACGGTGTCCTTGGTCAACTACGGCAGTGGTACCGTCGTCTCGCCGCAAGCCCTGCAGCAGGTTGCCGCCACGGTCGAAGGCTCAGATACCCCGGCGGGTCTCGTCGAAGGCAAGTTCCTGCATGTCGTCGAGGTCAGCCAACAGGACGCCGAGGGTACGAGGGTCCTTGATGCCTATATCGATGCGGATCGTTGGATGTGGCGTCATGACACGTTGGAACTAGGCGCTGACGGATCCAAGCAAGAGGACTGGTACCTCTTCGACGACACGTTCATGGGCGACGAACTTGACTCGCTCCCAAGGGATCCGGAGGCCTTGGAGGCCGTATTCCGGTCGGGGGATGGCAGCAGTTCGGAGGACGAGCGCGTGTTCGCAGCAGTCGATGAAATCCTGATCTCAGACATGGCCACGCCGGAACTTCGGGCTGCGTGCATCCGGGTGCTGCAGCGCGTTGCCGAAAACCCGCAGGAACCAGCCCTCAACAAGGACGGCGAACTGGCGACGCCTAACCTTGAGGTTGCCGAGTTGGCTTTGCCCGACGGCAGCGTGGGGTATCGGGTGACGTTCACCGATCCCGGCGCACGGCCCGGCGTCACGAGATCCCTCGTGCTGAACGCGACTGGCCAGGTGCTCGAAACAAATCACACCTATGACGGCTCGGATCCAGATTTTCCCGAACCGTCGAAGTACACCAGCCAAGTTCAGGTTCGCGAATATGTCGACTCGCTCCCCGACGACTTCGTCGCTGAACTCGGCACCGAACATGTCGTGAAGGACCAGTAGGCGCCGATTCGAAGCTGGCCTGTGGCTGGGCTCCTGCCGTGGCCACAGGCCAGCTTGGCGACTCAGGCGTCTTTGAAATCCTGCAGGGTTGCTTGCGCCTGGGTCAGCCAGGCGGTGTAGGTTTCCAGCGACTTTTGGGCATCTTTCGCTTTGCGGGCGTCACCCCGCGCTTCCGCATCCTGCAGGTCGCGGGTGAGCTTGTCCACCTGCGCCTGAAAGAGGGCGACGGTATCCTCGGCGCGCTTGCGGGCCTCCGGATCGGTGCGCCGCCAGCGCTCCGCTTCAAGCTCAGCCACCTGGTCGGAAAGGCGTTTGACGCGGGCATCCAGATCCCGCATCGCGCCGCGCGGCACGTGGCCCACCTCCGAGAACTTCGCCAGGAAGGTGCGCAGCGTGGACTTGGCGGCTGACACGTCCGTGACGCCCTCCAGGTCCCCTTCAGCTTGCTCAAGGAGCGCAACCTTCGCGGCGAGGTTCTCGGCCTGCTCCCCGTCGACAGCCTGCTGAGCGGCGGAGCGGGCGTTGAAGAACTGATCCTGCAGGGCGCGGAACTGCTTCCACAGGGCGTCGTCGTCGGCGCGCCGGGCGGACCCGGCGGCCTTCCAACGTGCCATCAGGTCGCGGAAGGCCCCGGCGGTTGGGCCCCAATCCGTTGACGTGGCCAGTGGGGTTGCTTCGGCGATGATCTGCTCTTTCAGGCGCTTGGCTTCGTCGCGGCGGCTGTTCACCTCCGCGAAGTGGGCTTTGCGGCGCCGGGTGTACTGAGTTCGGG
The DNA here is from genome assembly GCA_030532825.1 of Propionibacteriaceae bacterium. Classification (GTDB taxonomy): domain Bacteria; phylum Actinomycetota; class Actinomycetes; order Propionibacteriales; family Propionibacteriaceae; genus Arachnia. Next base: position 1,121 of record JAUNKK010000098.1, on the reverse strand, counting down.
CAGAACTGAACCGGTGCCACAGCTCGTTGTCGGTGGCGCGGTCGATCCGGGGAAGCGCCTTCCAATCCTCCAGCAGTTCCCGGAACCGATCGACGCCGCGCCGCCAGTCTTCACCCGTGGCTAGAGCCTCAGCCTCGTCGACCATCGCCTGCTTGGCGGCGATGGTTGCGGCATTCTGTTCGGCGCGCGCTGCTTTGCGAGCTTCGATTTGAGCGGGCAGCAGTTCCTCAAGCGCGTCGAGTTGGGCGAGAAGCCCAGCCAGATCTCCCACGGCGTTGGCGTCTTGTACGTTGCCTCGTGCGGTCGCGATGGCTTTACGTGCCTCCTCGGGGGACATCGCCTGGGCTGTCACGCGCGACACAAGCAAGGTCACCTCCGCCGCGAGGTTCTCGTACCGGCGCGTGTAGAACGCGAGGGCCTCTTCTGGAGTGGAGTCGGGAACCTGGCCGACACTTCGTTCTGTGTCACCGACACGGACGTACACGGTCCCGTCCGGGTCGACGCGACCGAACTCCGCGGGTGCTTGCTGTTCGCTCATGGACACAATCTAGCGGGCAACCGTGTCCGTGGGATAGACGGGCGTTGCACCTGATCGTGGGACAACTGCCATATGGTAGGGCCGTGCGCATCGAAACCGTCGTCGTATCCGTTTGGCAAGCTAACTGTTACCTCATCGCGGGTGGCCGGTCCGAGCAGTGCGTGGTGGTGGATCCTGGCGTGACGGGCTCCGAACTCGTGGTCGCTCGCCTCAACCAGATGCAATGGCAACCGACCGCCATTCTCTGCACTCACGGCCACTTGGATCATGTGGGGGCGGCTGCAACCCTGGCTGAGGTGTGGGATGTGCCCGTCTACTGCGCGACCGCTGACCAGCCCATGCTGCTTAAACCGTCCGCGGGACTCGGACAGCGACTGATCCCATTGATCGAGCAGCTGCTCGGGGCGGACGAACTGGCTCGGCCCCGCGACTTACGGGACCACGAACCGTTCGAGACGGCCGGGCTGACCATCACTCCCTACCCAGCGCCCGGACACACGCGCGGCTCCACGCTGCTGCGTCTCAGCGACGAAACCCAGACCGTGGTGTTAACGGGGGACGTGATCTTCCAGGGCACCATCGG
>JAUNKK010000097.1 GCA_030532825.1 Propionibacteriaceae bacterium | reverse complement strand
GCATCGGGGATCACGATCGGCGGCATCTGAAGTGCCGCTCTTGCCCGGTCTCCGATGTGGAGCACCGCCCATTTCAGCATGATCTCCTCGTAGGGGCTGATCATGGTCACGATCCTGGGCTCAGCACGCTCACTCGTCCCAAAACAGTAGCGGCCCTCCTCGCCCCAGAGATGCAGGAAGGTACGGCCCATATCCCAGGTCATGCGCACGCCTGCCTCGGTGCCCAACACCTGGCCCCCCGACTCCGTGGCGAAACCGACCAAGTCACCAAAAACCGCCATCTCAGGCCCCTTTCCCGCGAAGGATTCCCAACTCAAGGCATTCCGCTGCCGTCAGCGGGATGTTGCCCCACACCACCTGAACGCACCGCGCCCCACCAGGCAACCCAAACCAGGGGACAACGATGCCAGTGCGTAGCCGCAACTCACCCGGCAACGTCACTAGCTCGTACTGGTAGTACGGCCATTTCACCGATAACGGATCCAGCGACCGCGTCTCATACGACCACGGCCGCTCCGCTGGCAGCTGGTAGAAGTACTTCCCGTCGGGGTAACCGATCCGGTCCAGGAAAGCTCCGTAGGATGCCGCGTAGTCCGCTACTGAGCTGAACTCCTCCACGGACGCGCGCTGCATCCCCATCAACACTTCCGGGCTATCCTCCGGCCATAACAGCAGTCGTCCCTGAGTCATGACACCATCCTTTCACTCTCGTCAGCATCACTAGTGTCGCTCCACAAACTGGGTCAGCAGCGGCCGCCCATCGGGGTCCAGAAACGACTCAAACAACTCGCGCGGCTCCGCATCCACAATCCACGACAACGTCAGCAAACGGGGGTGCGTTGGTGCCACAGAGTACATCGCCATCTCCAAAGGCTCCCCATCCGGCCGCACCAAACGCGCCCAGGGGTACTCCATCTCCTCCACCGACCACCCAGGGCGAATATCGGAGATAGTAGAACGAATAAAGATGGCGGGCATCGAGCGGCTTTGCCGAACCGTGTTCATCACCTGGTATATAAACCAGTTAGCGACAATATTCACGTCGCTGCTTCCTAGGTCCTCCATCCGCGGCATCGCCCGCTCGCTCGTCCCATATCTGAACCACTCCCCCTCCCACCACGCATGAAAATAGAACTCCCCATCCCACGTAACACTCACACCATTCTCTGCAGGAAACGTTCTGATCTCCTCTTCACGTACAAGAAAATCGATCACGTGATCAAGAAAACCCAACAAAACCCTCCACTCCCTCCAATAATCCCTTGTCAAATAATTCCTCAGCGCTCAAAGGCTTTCGGTTCTCCGAGAACCGGATTTAGCAGGCCCCACCGCGCGAGGCCGGAATCCCTAACTGACGCTACTCCACAGCACCGACGTCCCCAGGGCCCCAGAGCAACGGCCGACGTCAGGGTCAGCAACCGCATCGACAAGACCCCACGTCCCCGCGTCGCTGTAACCGCCGCACCGAGCGAACGCCTGGCCCTCCGCCCCGTTCGCGGTCAGCCACACCAAGCTGAGGAATTCCTCACGATGCATGGTGTCGAGCTCGCTGGTCGAGCCTGTCATCGACACCAGCGGTAACAATGTTTGAGCAACTCACTGAAACGCTTTCACAACCCCAGGCTTCCCTGTCCTGGGCCGGGAGGCTAGGTGGAATTCGCCGTCGAGCGTTGCCCTCCAGCAAACGAGCGACGCCGGACCGAAAGATACCCCTACCCCAATCATAACGATTCTATAACAACCTTTAGAATCGGGTTGATCCCTAAGGTATACGCATCCAAACTAAAGATAGTCATGAAACTAGGAGGCTTATTCGCGGTGATTCGAGAAACAGCAGGATCGTCGGAAGCGACTGCCTTCAACCGCAATATGCCTCAGTCACAGAAGGGAGAAGATGTGACTTTTCGTATCCGGAAACAGTGCGATTCACGCTACACGAAGAAAAAGATCAAAAGAGGCACCCTGGGGTCACTTGCTCTTGCCATACTCCTGGCATTCACACCCGCCACCGCAGCCAAAGCTGACTACTATGCGGGAGGCATGCCCAGTACGAAGTTTTCAGTCAAATATATAGGAGTCAACTCCATATGGCAGACCCTGTTCGACGGGGCACGTAGGTCATGGAATGAAATAGGCTCCCTTGATGTCCATATCAGCAGGGAATTTCCATGGCCCCTCGACCCGTTCGACAGAACCCCCATAATGACTGCCGGGCGGTACTCACGAAACTGGTACGGTTTGTACTCGCCCTCTGGCCAGAGGAGCAACAGGACCTTCACCATCTGGGTGAATGCCCGCACCCTGGCAGCAGACTCGGGAAACAACCTGCTTGTGTGGGCGCTCAGCACCGCCACCCACGAATTGGGGCACGCCTTGAGCCTCGACGACAACCCGACAACATCCGAACCATCGCTGATGAAACACGACCGCGACCGAAATACAGTCGTAAGACCACTGCCTTACGACATCAACGAAGTGAGGAGGATCTACGCATGAACAGACGCGTCAACAGGGCCGCCATAGTTTTGGCGACGACCTCCGTGCTCGTGTTCGTAGGTTGCTCGGCGCCCGGCGCAGAGCCGGCACCAACTGGCCCTACCGAGACCATCGAGATGCGCGCCGACTACCCCGTTTACAGCACGCTTGATGAGGCCGAGAAGGCGGCGAGCACCATCGTCAAGGGGAAGCTCCTGGATTCGCGCGTCCAGTTGCTGTATCCCGATACCTCTCCTACGGGAGGGGACGACGTGGAAAACCCGCAAAGCGGGGTGCCGAGCAATGAGATCACCCCCAGCGATCTAGCAGTCGTAGAAACTGTCAACCGGATTGAGGTCACCGAGGTGATCAAAGGCGAGACGAAGGTCGGCGACACCATTGAGGTCGCCCAGCCAGGCGGAGAGCACGAGCAGGTGAAATACACCGAAGAAAACACCGTGCCCCTAGCGGAGATCAACTCATCTGAGACGGTGCTCTTCCTGGACTTGATGCCCGACGGCTACTACGACCTCATCAATCCTCAGCAGGGCGTGTACACCGTAGACGGCGATGCGCTGACGCCCACAGCTGAGAACAACACCCTGGGAGTCCGCACACTACAGCAGGTACGCGAAGCTGCCTCCAACTAGGTCGACCAAGCCTCTGGGCGGCACCCCATCCCTGGGCTAGGCGTCGCCCAGAGACCTTGCCTCATGGCGATAGTTCGGGCCGCCGATCGTGCCGTTTCGTGAAACCCAGAAACTCGGCCATTGGGTTCAGCGTCGGTCGTCAAGACGCGTTATTTCCTGGAGTTGCGACTCGTAATCCGCTGCCCAACGGGCCAAGTCGGGGCGGGCCTGGGACAACAGGCAACGGCCACCGCGCATCGGTGTGCGTTCCTCGGCCCAGCATCGCACCGCCTCCGCCGTCAGGTGCTCTGGAAGCCGGCCGGCGGCGTTGGTGACCCGCCACCAGGGCACCTCATCGCCGACGGCGCTCATGATGGTTCCCACGCGCCGAGGCAAGGTGCCCACCAACTCCGCAATGTCGCCGTAGCTGACGGCACACCCGGCAGGGACCTGCTCCACCGCCAACAGCACGCACTCGACCATCGGTTTTTCGGGATTCCCTGGCACACACCTAGTCTCCCCCATCGGTGACTACCTCGGCCGCCCCGTCGCGACCGTTGAGGAAAGGCTGAAGAGAGACGACTTCAAGGTGACCACCAAGGTCTGGGTCGACGCCCATGACACGATCGCCAAGGAAAACCACGTCGCCTTCATGGCCGACTTCACGACGCGGGCCACGGCCGCTGGGCGACTCGCCCTCCTTCCAACATGGGTGCAGTCGAGCCCGCCCCGCCTTCGAGCTGTCACCGGACGGCGAGGGCAAGGACGCCGTCTACGTCGTTGCTCGGGACTCCGGCGTGGGCAATCACCGCCCCCGAGGCCTACAGGGACCTGGTCGGTACGGGGGTGAACCACTATCGGGACAAGACTGGGCTTGAGGCGGATGCCATCCTCAGTCTCGCCGACGGACGTTGGGCTCCGGTCGAGGTCAAGTTGGGGGAGCAACAGGTTGACGAGGCCGCTGCTCACCTGCGCAAGCTCGCCAGCCGGGTTGATACCGAGAGGATGGGTGCGCCGTCGTTCCTTATGGTTGTCACCGGCGGTCAGGCCGCATATCGACGTGACGACGGCGTTCTTGTGGTCCCGTTGGCGTGCCTGAGACCGTGACTGCCGTACCCGGAAAACATGGTGCGATGCCAGTAGCTGCATCTGGCGGCCATTGAGATACAGCCAGTGGTCGAAAGGTCCTGGCTGACCAGTGGAGAGGATGTCAAGAGGATCGGCGCTAGCGCCTCGGGTGGATCGCATGAGTGCGTCCCTTAGCGTGGTGGCGAATCCTGCGGGGTCCCTGCTGGCAAGGTCGGGTGGGCCCAGGGCATGACGCGACCAGCCGCCGCGGCAAGAGACGTGGCTTCACCGGCCTGCCGAGCCTCAGGCGAGGGAGCCGCAGTGCTGTTGAAGGGCTGCGGCGCGAGCGGATGGTCGCCACATGCCCGGCTGGGTAGTCGCCACATGCCTGGTTAAAATGGCGCCACATGCTCGGTTGGAGCGACGCCACATGCCCCACTGGTGGCGTGTGATGACAGCGTGGAGGGAGAAACCTGTGAAACAGGAGGGCTATCTGCCAAGAGTCGTGGACCGACTTGTCGAAGACTCTCTCGGCTACTCGGGCGGCGCCCTCATCGAGGGCGTTCGCGCCTGCGGGAAGACCATGACCGGTCGTCAGCACGCCTCTTCCGAGGTTGCTCTGGACTCCGGGCTGCCGCAGCTGCGGGCTGCCCTGGACGTTGATCCCTCGCTGCTCCTTGCCGGGGATGTACCGCGTCTCATTGACGAGTGGCAGATCGAGCCTATGCTGTGGAATCTCGTGCGCAGGGAGATCGACGCGCGTCGCGACCCGGGACAGTTCATTCTCACGGGATCATCCGTCCCTGCTGAGGACGCCTCGCGGCACTCCGGAGCGCACCGGATCTCACGGATCCGAATGCGACCCATGACCCTGTTTGAGCGCGGCCGGGGGGACGGCAGCGTCTCTTTGGAGAACCTGCTCAACGGCGAGATCCCAACGCCGGTGCTCGATGCGGGTGTCAGCGTGCCGGAAGCTCTGAATGACCTGGTGCACGGTGGGTGGCCTGCCGACCTCGACCTGACAGCTGTTCAGGCACAGCACCGGCTGCGCGACTACGTCGAGGACATCATCAGTATCGATATCGGTCGCCTGGACGGCGAGCCGCGGCGAGATCCCGTGCGGCTGCGGGCCCTCATGCGCTCCCTGGCTCGGCACATCGCCACAGAGGCCTCCTTCAACACCATCGCCAAAGACGTGGCTGGACAGTCATTGAGCGCGGAAACCGCCATTGCCTACGTCAGTGCGCTCAAACGCCTCTTCATCATCGAGGAGCAGCCGGCCTGGGCCCCGCATCTGCGTTCCCGTTACGCGGTGCGCACATCGTCCAAGCTGCACTTCGTCGACCCGGCGCTCGCAGCAGCCGTGACAGCGACCTCCTTAGAGCGGCTCATGCTGGACCTAGAGACTGCCGGTCTCTGGTTCGAATCCCAGGCGGTGCAACACCTTCGGATCTTCTCCGAGCTGTGTGGCGGCCGCATCTACCACTATCGGGATAAGGCAGGCAGAGAGGCCGACGCCATTGTCGAACTCGACGACGGGCGTTGGGCCACCTTTGAGGTCAAACTGGGGCAGCGTCAGATCCCCGCGGCGCAGGCTTCGCTCACCGCCTTTGTGGCAGACATCGACACTGCACGGACTCCTCCTCCAGTATTGACGGCCATCATCACCGCCGACGGGCCCATCATGCAGTTGCCCGACGGCGCCATCACCTTCCCACTCAACGCGCTGGGGCCGTGAAAGAGGATGGCCGCACTGGACCACCGGCCAGCAGCGTTGGTGACCCGCCACCAGGGCACCTCATCGCCGACAGCCCTCATGATGGTGCCCACCAGTTCCGCGATGTCACCGTAGCTGACGGCACACCCGGCAGGGACCTGCTCCACCGCCAACAGCACGCACTCGACCATCGGTTTTTCGGGAATCCCTGGCACGCACCCAGTCTCCCCCATCGATGACTACCTCGGCCGCCCCGTCGCCCAGCGGCCACCGGCGTAGCTTCGATACGACCCCGCCCGCTAGGCTATCGCCCGTCAGGAAGGGGTGCGACGGGGCGGTGAGTGAGGTATTCGCGCCTGGGGTGGTCGTGGTGGTGCGCGATGAGGAGTGGCTCGTCACCCAGGTGGAAGAGACGGGCGACGGCTTAGCTCTTAGCGTGCATGGTCTATCAGAGTTGGTGCGTGGCCAAGACGCGGTGTTTTATCCGTCGCTCGACGACGTCAAGGTCAGCGATCCGCGGCAGGCGACGGTACGCGCGGACGACTCGCCCCGCTACCGACGCTCCCGCCTGTGGCTGGAGTCGACGCTGCGCAAAACCCCCGTGCCGCTGGGCGATGACTCGCTGACGGTGTCTAGGGACATGTTGGCCCAGCCGCTCAGCTATCAGCAGCGCGCCGTGACGCAGGCCCTCGACCCGTCGAACCTTCAGCCGCGGCTCCTGCTGGCCGACGCTGTGGGGCTCGGCAAGACCCTGGAGATCGGCCTGATCCTGGCCGAGTTGATCCGCCGCGGCCGTGGGGAACGCATCCTGGTGGTCACGCCCCGCCACGTGCTGGAGCAGATGCAGCACGAGCTGTGGACGAGGTTCGCCATCCCGTTCGTTCGCCTCGACTCGCAGGGTGTTGCACGGGTGCGGCAGAAACTACCCGCCAGCCGCAACCCGTTTACCTATTTCCGACGGGTCATCATCTCCATCGACACCCTCAAGCAGGAGCGATTCATCCACGACCTTAGGCGTCACCGCTGGGACGCCGTGGTCATCGACGAGTCACAGAACGTCACCAATTCGGAGACCCGGAACAGCCGCTTGGCCAGTGTGCTGGCGCCTCAAACCGACGCCCTGCTGTTGGCCTCGGCCACCCCGCACAACGGCAAGGAAGCGTCGTTCGCGAATCTCATTCGGTTGCTGGACCCGACGGCGGTCAGCGGCGACGGCAAGCTGGATCTAGCCCGAGTGCGGCAGCTGACTATTCGCCGTCACCGGCACAGCCCAGAGGTGGCCGAGGAGGTCGGCGCCGACTGGGCCGAGCGCGCCGAGCCCGACAACCGTCTCGTCGCCGCTTCCCCGGCCGAGGACGCCTTGGCCGACGAGTTGGTCACCACCTGGCTGTATCCCGCCGACGGCGCCAGCCCCTATTCGGGCACCGGTAAAACCCTGTTTCCCTGGACGCTAGCCAAGGCGTTCCTGTCCTCCCCCGCCGCGCTGGGCGAGACCATCGCCAACCAGCTCACCGGCCTGGGCGACGGCGTGTCCGCCCGCGCCGAGGCCGCGGCTGGCCCAACTCAACGAGGCCTGCGCCACCTCGTCGGCCAAATACGACGAGCTGCGGCGCTACCTGGGCGAGATCGGCGTCGGTCCCGGATCCGACAGGCGGGCCGTGGTGTTCAGCGAGCGCGTCGCCACCTTGGGTTGGTTGCGTGACCGTCTCGCAGGTGATCTCAAGCTCAAGGCCGGGCAGGTCGAGGTCTTGCACGGTGGTCTCGCCGACGATGCCCAGCAGGCCATCGTCGAGAGCTTCAAGCAGGAGCGCTCCCCTATCCGACTGCTGATCACCGGCGATGTCGCCAGCGAGGGCGTCAACCTGCACCGCCAGTGCCATCACCTGATCCACTTCGACATCCCGTGGTCGTTGATCCGCATCGAACAACGCAACGGCCGCATCGACCGCTACGGGCAGCGGAATTCCCCACAGCTGACCGCGCTGCTGCTGGACCTAGCCAATGAGCGGTTCGCCGGCGATATCCGGGTTTTGGCCCGGCTCATTAGCCGCGAGCACGAGGCGCACCTAGCCCTGGGCGACGCCGCCAGCCTGATGGGCAAGTACAGCGTCGCCGACGAGGAGGCTGCGATTCGGCAGGTGCTACTCGGCGCGCAGCAACTCGACGATGTGGTCGCGGATCCCGCCGCCGTCGAGGAGGATGCGGACGACTGGCTGTTGCAATTTCTTGAGGAGCCACCCGTCAGCACGCCAAACCCTCAGGCCGTTCCGACGCGCCAACTGTATGAACGCCCAGTCGATTTCCTCCGGGATGCGCTGCGCGAGTACTACCCCAACCCCGAGGACCGGCCGTTAGGTCGCGACCAGGGTGGCGTCGCATGGCGCGAGTATCCCGCCCAACAGCTGGTCGAGTTCATCCCACCCAAGGATCTCAGGCAACGCCTTGAGGCGCTTCCGCAGGGCTACCTCGCCGAGCGACGAGTCTTGGAGCGGCTGCGTCTGGTCACGGAGCCAGGTGCCGCCCGGCGCATTCTGGAAGCCGCCCTCAGCGACGCCAGCGACTCTTCCTGGCCGAAGGCGCACTTCTTGGGGCCGCTTCACCCTGTCCTCGACTGGGCGGCCGATCGTTCCCTGTCGCGCCTGTCGCGTGGCGAGGTGTTCGCTGTGCGGGGCGATGTCGACGCGCCCACGGTGCTGCTCAACGGCACTTTGCTGAATCGACGCGGCCAGGTGGTGGCGTCGTCGTGGCTGACCGCCACCTTCGCGCTGACCCAGCCGCTGATGACCGTCTACGGCTCGGCCCAAGAGATGCTCGAAAGCACCGGTCTGCTCGCCGAACGCGACAATCCCGGCCCCGTCCAGCTGCCCGACCGTGACCTGATTGGCCCCACTGTCGACGCCGGGTCCCGGCACCTGGACGCCACCAGCCGGGCCGCATCCCAGGACGTCGAGCGGCGAGTCGACGAGTGGGTTCGACGGGCCGAGTCCTGGCAGGCCGACGCCGAGGCCCTCATCCAGCGCGACGCCGTGCGGCAGCGCCGCCACTTGGTGGCCGAGCAGGAGCGGCTCAGCCGTGAGATGAGCCCGGACCGGCAGCTTGTGCGCCCGCTGTTGCTGGTGCTGCCCGCAGATACCCCGGAGGCGACCGATGGCCGATAGCGACGCCCTGATCGTCGTCGAGGATTTCCTGAGCGAGCACTACTTCACCACCGACGCGGACCGCGAGTCGTTCCGCGGCAAGGTGCTGGCCCGCGCCAAGCAGTGGAAGACCGAGGATTCCAGCGTCGAGTCCCGCTTCAAGGCATCGCGTTCCCGGCTCACCAGCGCCCTGGTCGGCCTCTACAGCGGGGATAGCCCGGATGCTGAGGCGGCCAGCAAGGTGCATGCGGAGTTGCTGCGGATCCTTGGCTACACGCCCACCCCGCACGACGTCACCCGACGCGGCCCGGTGCGCTGGCTGCGCTCCCCCGGCCTGGCCCCGGCGTTGGCCATTGTGGAGGCCCAGCCTGCCACGGCGCTGGAGGATCTGTTCGCCAAGGACGCCCCCACCCTGGCCGAGCCCTTCGTCGATGACGGCGAGGAGATCGTCTCGACGTCGCGGCTGGTCAGCCACCTGTTCCTGGCCGACGACGAGGTGCGTTTTGCGCTGATCCTGGCGGGACGCTGGCTGGTGGTGGCCGAGGCGTCGCGGTGGGCGGAGGGCCGCTATCTGGCCGTCGATATCCAGACCGTGGCCGAGCGCGACGACACCCGACGCGGCGGCGAGTCCCAGCGGGCTCTGACCATCCTCGACGCCGATTCCTTGGCGCCCGACGCCGAGGGCAACATCTGGTGGACCGAGGTGCTGGAGGAGTCCGTACGGCACACCGTCGGCGTGTCGGAGGATCTGCGCGAGGGGGTGCGCGAATCGATCGAGATCATCGCCAACGAGGTGGTGGACCGGCGGCGCACCCGCGGGCTGTCCCCGCTGGCCCCGGATCAGGCGCAGCCGTTGGCGTCGCAGTCGCTGCGGTTCCTGTATCGCATCTTGTTCCTGCTGTACGCGGAGGCGTCGCCGCAGCTGCGGGTGCTGCCGGTCGGCGACCCGGACTATGCCCGCGGCTACTCCCTCGATAGGCTGCGCGAGCTGGTGCAGACCGAACTGATCACCCCCAGGGCGCAGGGCGGCACGCATTTCTACGAGTCGCTGGCCCTGCTGTTCAGGCTGGTCGACCAGGGCCACTCCCC
>JAUNKK010000096.1 GCA_030532825.1 Propionibacteriaceae bacterium | reverse complement strand
AACAGTTCGTCTCCCACTTCGCCTCCTGGCAATTGTCGATAAGTCCATCTTAGCCACGAAGCGCTGCCGACGTGTGTTGGCAACGCCAGTTGTCCCTGCCGGTGTCATCGGGCTCGCGGATGGGCTTCTAGATAGACATCGCGCAGGTGGTCGACCGTCACCAGGGTGTAGATCTGGGTGGTGGCCACGGAGGCGTGGCCCAGCAGTTCCTGGACGACGCGCACGTCGGCGCCCCCCTCAAGGAGGTGGGTGGCGTAGCTGTGCCGCAACGAGTGCGGCGATACTTCGGCGTCGATGCCCGCGGCCTGCGCAGCTCGCGTCACGATGCCCCAGGCTGAGGTGCGGGACAGGCGCCGTCCCAGGGTGTTCAGGAGCAGCGCTCCCCCGCCGTTGTCCTTGAGGGCCAGGCCGGGTCGGGCCCGCACCAGGTAGGCGTCAATGGCCTCCCGGGCGTACTGGCCCAGGGGGACAAGCCGCTCCTTGCCGCCTTTGCCGCGCAGCCGAAGCCCGAGTTCCGGATCGGCGACAGCCGGAAGCACATCGTCGACGTCAAGGTCGGTGATCTCCGAGATCCGCGCCCCCGTGCCGTAGAGCAGTTCCAGCAGCGCCGCGTCACGCAGCCCCGAAGGGGTGTCTCGATCCGGGGCGGCGAGCAGGGCCGTCACCTGGGCGATGGTGAGTGCCTTCGGGAGGCGCTGGCCGATTTTGGGCGGGGTGATGCCCTGGGCTGGGTTGTCGCGGGTGAGCCCTTCTTCGTGGGCGAAGGCGTGAAAGTTCCGGGCGCTGACGACAATGCGCGCGACAGACGAGTCCTTCAGCTGTGCCGCCAACTCGCGGACGAACTCACTGACCTCGATGGCGGTGACCTCGGCTAGGTCCGTTATGCCGCGGGCCGCCAGGAACTCCAGGTAGCGGTTCAGGTCACGACGGTAGGCAGCGACGGTGTTGGGCCGCAGGCCGCGCTCCACCTGGACATGCACCAGGTATTGCTGGAGGGCGTTCTCGGCAGTGGTCATTCAGGACTTGGCGCGAATCGGCCAGGGGGCGTCAGCGGGACGGAGTCGCGTTAGCCGACCGGTGCTTCGGGCAGTCTCAAGCGCCAAAAGACCGGAGACCAGAGTCGGGGACTGGCACTGCCCGGCGAGCACCGCGTCGACCAACGCAGCCCGATCTACCCATTCGCAGCTCATGTGCGCCTCTTCCCCCTCCAGGACGAAGCCGTCAGGGCGGGGCACGGGCCGGGGTTCGCGCGCCAGGAAGATACGCAGCGATTCAGCGCACGCCCCGGGCGATGTTGTGATGTCGACCAAGACTTCCCAGCGATCGGCGGCAAGCTCGGCCTCCTCAGCCAGCTCGCGCTGGGCCGCTGCGACGTACTCTTCGCCGTCGAGGTCGAGCAGCCCCGCGGGGATCTCCACTAGCTCGTAGCGGACTGGATGGCGGTACTGGCGCACCACCGCGATGGCGTCGCGCTGCTCGTCCCAGCAGACGATGGCGACGGCCCCTGGGTGGGTCAGGAACTGACGGTTGATGGTCTCCCCCGAGGGGGTGACGATGGTCTCGTCCACGAACGAGCTCACGCGCCCTTCGCCTAGCAGAGTGTGGCTCGTGACCTGCCACGAAACCGGTCGATCCCAGCTCATCCGTTTCTCCTCGCTACGCCTCAACGGCGCGTATCCGCTACCAGGATGCCCGGTGAGCGCTGGTTCACGAAACTCCCGTGTTCGGCAGCATCGGTCGGAAGGTCCGTGGGTCGCGGAACTTCATGGGTGCGGGGGTAACCGCGGTCAGCGTCAGCGCATGCTTTTTTGCGGGCACTGCATATTTCCTGGTGGGTAGGGGCCGTTCGACGGCGGGCTTGGGGGTGAGGCTCGGGGCGCTGGGCTGGGGCTTGGTGCCGATCAGGAAGCGAAACAGGGCGCGCTGCCCGTTCTTGGCGCGTACCGTCAGGTGGTGTTCCCCGGGGGTGGTGTCGTCTGGGATGCGCGCCTGAACGCGGGCTGTGCCGTCGGCGCCGGTGGTTCCGGTACCGATCAGCCGGGGCGTCGAACGCAGGTGCACTTCGAAAGCCTGGTTGGGCGCGAAGCCGTCGAGGGAGATATCAATGGTGCCGCCGGGGTAAAACACTGGCTCCCCGCCGTCGTTCAGGGCCGCGAGCGTCGGGCTGCTCGGGCGGGTCGCGTCCACGGTGAACCATGTGCTGGCGGCGTTGCCGTCCGGATAGATGCAGGTGGCGCTGAGCTCCTGGGTGCCTGATGCCTGGTAGATGTATTCGAACTCGTCGTTGGTCAGCGATAGTTCGATCTTCTCCTCGGGCTCGATCACTGGGAGTTCCGAGGGGGTCGGGGAGGGCGTCGGGATCTCTGCGGCCTCGTCCTGGGGAACGTCCTGGGGTTCGACCTCAAAGAAGCCACCGAAGTTGAGCACAGCGCGGCTGGCGCCCGGACCGCAGACGCCCCCGACCCACACCGGGGCTTTGCCGTCGCTTCCCGCAGTCCCCACAGCATAGGTTTGCGCCGTGATGGAAAGCTCCGCCCTGGCCGGCGCCGCCGTCAGACACCCGATGCCTACTGCTGCGGCAGCCAGCCCTGCCAGAACACGTTTCCTCACGCCTGCACCCTCTCCAGTTGCTATCCCCCGGGAGGGCAGGTTATCCGAAAGTTAAGGGTTAAGCCAAAGCTGGAACGGTCAGTAATCAATGCGGCTGATACCCAGCCGCTCCCATTCCTGTTGTAGTTCAGGCAGCACGTCGGAGTTCACGGCTGCCGTCAGACGGGTGAGCACGGTGGTTTGGAAGCCACACGCGACGGCATCGCGGGCGGTGGCGTCCACGCAGTAGTCGGCGGCCAGTCCGCAGACATCAACACCCACGACGCCGCGCTGGCGAAGAAACTCCTCCAGCGACTGCTCAGTTTCCTCCGCCAGCCCTTCGAAACCGGAATAGGCGGCGTCGTAGCGTCCCTTCAGGAACACCGCGTCCCAGCGGTCGAAGGTCAACGCCGGGTGCTGGGCGGCCCCAGGGGTCCCGGCCACGCAGTGGCGCGGCCAGGTGTCGCGGTAGTCCGGCTGGTCGCTGAAATGGCCCTCGGGGTCGATGTGGTGGTCCCGCGTGGCGACCACCACATCGTGGCCGTGGTCACCGGCGAGCAACTCGTCAATCCTGGCGGCCACCTCGGCACCTCCGGCTACCGCCAGCGCCCCGCCTTCGCAAAAGTCGTTTTGAACATCGACCACGATCAGTGCGTGTGTCATGGGTTTAGCCTACTGGTTGGCTTCCGCATCACGCCCGAGCAGCAGCAATTCCTGGGCATGCTTGAGACCCGCCGCCGACTCTTCGTTGCCCCCCATCATCCGGGCCAGCTCCGCGGCACGCTCCCCCGGCTCCAGGCGACGAACATCCGAGGTGGTGACGTGGCCGTCGCTGGACTTGGCGATCACCAGGTGTTGGTTGGCGAAGGCTGCGACCTGCGCGAGATGGGTCACGACGATGACCTGGGACGTGGCCGCTAGCCGCTTCAGGCGGCGCCCGATCTCCAGCCCGACGGCACCCCCCACGCCGGCATCGACCTCGTCGAAGACGAACGTGTGTTCTCCCGTCTGCCCTGCCAGCACCACTTCCAACGCTAGGCGGACACGCGACAATTCGCCGCCCGAGGCCACCTTCCCGAGCGGACCAGGCTGCGCTCCCGGGTTGGCCACAAACATCAGTTCGACACGGTCGGCGCCGTGCGGGCCGCGCGGCGCCGCAGCGACGGTGAACTCCAGGCGCGCATGCGGCATCGCCAGGGCCTTCAGCTCTGCTGAGGCCAGCTCTGCCAGGCGGGCGGCGGCCTGACGTCGGGCCGTTGTGATCTCGGCCGCCGCCAGGTCCAGGGCGGCGTCCAGGGCCCGCTGTTGTTCCCGGAGCTGGCCGATCCGCTCGTCGGCGCCATCAAGTTCCACCAGCCGGTCGGCGGCCTGCTGAGCCCAGGCGAGGACCTCGTCGACGGTGGTGCCGTATTTCCGGGTCAGGCTCGCCAGTTCCCCCCGTCGGTCGGCGACGGCGGCCAGCCGAAGGGGGTCGGCGACGAGGTCGGTGGCGTGGCTGGCAACGTCCTGGGCGAGGTCGGTCAGCAGGTAGTTGACCTCGTTGACGCGGCGGGCCAAGTCCGTGGCGGTGTTGTCCCGGTTGGCCAGCGCGTCCAGGTTACGGCGGGCGGCACCAAGCAGGCTGAGGACGCTGGGGGCATCGAAGTCGTCCTCGCTGCCGCTGAGAGCCTGCTGGGCCTGGACGGCCAGGGCTTTCAGTTCGTCGGCATCGGTGAGCCGGTTGGCCTCAGCGGTCAGGGTCACATCTTCTCCCGGTTGGGGCTCAACGGCTGCGATCTCGTCTAGCCCGAAGCGCAACACGTCGATTTCTCGGGCCCGGCTCAGGGCCTCGGCCTCTAGTTCCGTGAGCTCGTCGGAGATTCGTTTGTATTCCGCGTAGTCGCGGCGGTAGGCAGCCAACTCGGTTGGGGCGGCGAAGGAATCAAGGATCTCCCGTTGCCGTTCGGGGGTGGACAGCCGGATCTGTTCCGACTGGCCGTGGATGGTGGCCAGTTCAGCCAGCAGGTTCGCGGCTGCCGATACGGGCACCTGGGCCCCACCGACCAGCGCGCGCGAACGTCCCTGGGCAGATAGCTGCCTCAGGGTCACCAGTTCCACGCCGTCGTCCACGTCTCCACCCAGCTCTTGAGCGGCGGCCGCTACGGGGGGCGGCACCTCCCATCGGCCCTGCACCCGGGCTTTATCCTGACCGACCCGCACCAGGGAGGCGTCGGCCCGGTTCCCGAGCAGCAGCCCGAGACCCGCCACGATCATGGTCTTTCCCGCGCCAGTCTCGCCGGTCAAGGCCGTCAGGCCAGGCCCGAGGGGCAGCGTCGCATCCGCCACAACACCTAGGGAGCTGAGGCGCAGTTCAGTCAGCATTTCTCGTCTCCGGGTTCCGGCGCCAGCCGTTGATCGGTAGTTTGAACTTCCGGACCAGCCGGGTGGTGAAGGGCTGCTCTGCCAGGCGAGCGATGTGCAGCGGCCGGGGACTGGCTCGCACTTCTAGGCGCTGCTCCGGTTGGACCTCATAGCTGCGGCGGCCATCGCACCAGATGATGGCCCGGTTGATAGGCGCGGCTAACTCCAGTGATACGTCCGAACTCGGGGCCAGCACCATGGGACGGTTGAAGAGCGCGTGCGCCGACAGGGGGACCACCAGCATGGCCTGCACTTCGGGCCAGACAACGGGCCCGCCAGCGGAGAAGGCGTAGGCGGTGGAGCCGGTGGGGGTGGCTATGAGCACCCCGTCGCAGCCCCAGCGGGACAGCGGCCGCCCGTCCACACGCACGAAGACACTGAGCATTTTCTCCCGCATCAGCTTCTCCAGGGAGACTTCGTTGATGGCGAAGGACGACCAGGCAACTGTCCCAGTTGCGTCGGTGACGCTGACGCTGAGGACGAGCCGCTTCTCTGTCTGGTAGCGACGTTTGATGACCGCCTGGGGCAAAGCGCTCAGATCGGAGGTCTCAAGTTCCGCGAGAAAACCGACATGGCCCAGATTCACCCCGAGCAGGGGAACGTCCATGGGGTGGGCCCATTCGGCCGCGCGGAGGACCGTGCCATCGCCACCGAACACGACAGCCAATTCCGCGGACTGACCATCCAAAGCGCTGAGGTCGGCCTCTGGCACGTGACTGGCCAGACGTTCGACATCATCCGCGAAGGTCAGGAAACGGAATCCTGACATCTGCCGCATGAAGGCGCAGGCAGCCCTCAAGGCCTCGGGCCGCTCCGGGTGCAGGAGCACAGCGACAGTTCTGGTATTCACGGTTCCCAAGGGTAATCAGCGCCCGGAAGCGGCGCACAATCGGATGAAGAACTCCTGGTTTCCTTGAGCCCCCGGCAGGCGACTCGGCCCCTGCCAGTTGCATCGCCAGCCCAGGACCTCCGCCTCTGCGATGACGGCGGCCACGGCGGCCTGCTGCAATGCGGCATCCCGGACAACGCCACCAGCGCTGAGCCCGGGCCGACCCACCTCAAACTGGGGCTTGACCAAGAGGAGCGCCTGCCCTGTTGGCGCAAGAACCGCCAACAGGGACGCCAGCAGCAAGCGAAGCGAGATGAAGGAGACGTCCCCAACGATGGTGTCTACCGGTTCATCCTCGACATCTGAGAGCTGGAGGTGTCGCAGGTTGAGGCCCTCGCGTACGAGCACCCGGGGGTCGTCGCGCAGCTGGGCGGCCAGTTGATCGTGGCCGACATCAACTGCATAGACGCGCGTGGCGCCTTCGCTGAGCGCCACCTGGGTGAAGCCGCCGGTCGAGGCGCCAGCGTCCAGGACGCGGCCGCGAAGCCGGGTTCCCGAGTCGGCGAGTGCGCCCAGCAACTTGTGCGCGGCACGCGAGACCCAGGGCTCCGGCTCGGCGGTGACGGGTTCGGACTCGGTAACCGGTTGGCTGGGTTTGGTTGCCGTCGCCCCCGCCACCTGCACCCGGCCTTCGGCGATGAGCCGGGCGGCTTGGGTGCGGGAGCGGGCCAATCCGCGGGCGACTAGAGCCTGGTCCAGCCTCACCGGCTGGGCTCCACGGTGGTGTCCCCGGAGGTTCGGGGGTTGAGGGCCGCGGCCAGCTGCTGTTGAGCGGCTTCGAGGCGTTGCAGCGCCACCTCGACGGGCAGTTCCGCAAGGTCGTCGAGGCTGGCCAT
Source organism: Propionibacteriaceae bacterium (assembly GCA_030532825.1). Lineage (GTDB taxonomy): Bacteria > Actinomycetota > Actinomycetes > Propionibacteriales > Propionibacteriaceae > Arachnia. Next base: position 3,447 of record JAUNKK010000096.1, on the reverse strand, counting down.
GGCCTCGGTCACGGCCTGGCGACGCTGCACGTCGCCCGGGGCTGCGGAGCGGGGCGTGGGGCTAGTCATCGCACCTGATCAAGTCGCGCTAGCAGGTCATCCGCGTCGGCCCCCTTGTCCCAGCCGGCGTGTAGGGCACACCACAGCAGGTCGAGTTGTGCGTCCAGGCCGGAGGGTATCTGCTCGGCTGTCGCAACTCCCTGGATGATCTGGACCTGCTGGGAGCCGCAGCGGTAGCCGTCGGGTGTTGCCTCCAGGGTCCGGGGCGGCGCTAGCAGCGCAGCCATGTCGGCGCCAATGTGGGTTGGTCTCCCGATGGGTTCCGCAGCAGCCAGATCGTGCTTGCCGTGGGCGCCCGTGAACACGAACAGCGAATCCATACCCACGTTCCCAGCCCCGACGACGTCCGTGTCGATCCGGTCGCCGACGAAGATCGGGTGCCTGGCATTCAAACGCAGGACGGTCTCGTCGAGCAGCGGGCGGTAGGGCTTGCCGGCCATTTTCGGGCGGAAACCGACGCAGGAGGCGATGAGATCGACTTGGGCGCCACAGCCAGGGAGAATCCCGCGTTCCGTCGGGCGGGTCTGGTCGGGGTTGGTGGCATACCATGCGGCCCCATGCTGGATGGCGATGGCGCCGATTTCCAGCAGTGACCAGGGCAGCTGCGGGTGATAGCCCTGGATGACAGCATCTGGTCGTTCTTCCAGGGTGGTCACGGGGGTGAAGCCACCGTCGGCGAGTTGCGATGCCAGTGCCTCGGTGCCCACGACGAGCACCCGGGCGTCGGCGGGCAGTTCGCTCTGGAGCATCCGGACGGTGGCCTGGGTGGAGTTGACGACGTCGGCCTCCTCCGCGGGGAGTCCTAGCTCGCGCAGGTGCGCGGCGACGGCCCCCGGGGTCCTGGCCGCGTTGTTGGTGATGTAGCCCAGGCGCGTTCCGCGAGCACGGAGCGCCATTACTGCTTCCTGGACGCCGTCGATGGCGTGCGGCCCCAGGTAGATGACGCCGTCGAGATCGAACAGGGCTGCGTCGTAGTTGGCGACAAGTGGAGTCATTCCTGCTCTCCGTCGATCTCCGCGAGGATCTCAGCGATCTCGTCCTCGGGGCTTATCAGATCAATCACCTCAGCTTCAGTTGTGTCCTCTGGGTCTTCCAGGGGTGGGGTCGACGCGGCGTCCGGCCGGGGCTGGGGTTCCCGCGAGTCGCCGCTGTCGGCCAACTCGCCGACTGCTTCCCCGTCCGGCTCGGAGTCTTCACCCGGCGTCTCGGCGCCTTCTTCAGCTTCGGGGGCCGGAGTTTCGCGCTGCTCCTCGCCTGCGGGTTCGTCGGGATCGTCGGTGTCGAATTCGAAGTCGTCAGGGAGGACCACGCCGTCTAGGCGGGCGATGCGATCGGCGGCGTCAAGGCGCACGTCGGTATCTAGGCGGGCGGCTGATTCGAACCATTCCCGGGCGGCCTCGGCCTGGCCTGCTGATTCAAGCAAGTCGGCGTAGGCGTAGCGTAGGCGCGCTTGCCCCTGCCGGGGGCCGATCTTGTGGGCGATAGCGGACTTGAGCAGCCTGAGGGCTTCGCCTCGCTGGCCGAGGTCAGCGCGAATGCCGGCCTCCACGAGAAGACACTCGATGCGCAGTCCGATGCGCTTGGTCTTCGGGTCCAGCGTCGCCAGCAGCTCTAGAGCCTCGTGATGCCGCCCGAGTGCCCGTTCACAGTCGGCTAGGACCGGCAGCAGTTCGTCGCCCCCGTTCATGCGGCGGATGGCTCGGAACTCGCGTAACGCCACCTCGTAGTACCCTGCCGCGTAGGCAGCCTCGGCGGTCGCTTCTCGGACAGCCGGTAGCCGTCCTGCCCTTCGCCGCGCTGCCTCGGCGTGGCGATAGGCCAGTTCGGGATCGACCTCAAGGAGCCTTCCTGCAGCCAGAATGTGGGCTCCGACGGTATCCGCTAGGTCTTTCGGCACCCCCTTGAGTTCCGCTCTGACACCCATGGGCAGCAGCGATTCGTCATAGCCTTCGGTGGGCGTCAGCGGCTCATCCTTAGCTGCTGCGGTGCCGGGCTTTGGAACCCGCACCGGAGCCTCGGGGCGACGATCGTCGCGCTTCCGGGAGTCGCGGACATCGCCAGGCGCGCGTCGGGTGGTGTTGCGACGGGGATCGCCGCCATGCTCCCCCGTGCCCCGTCGGTCATCGGACCCCGCGTGGTGCTCCCCACGTCGATAGGGCTTGCGGTGGTCGCGGCGCGTATCATCCCACGATGCTCGGTCGTTGCGGCCGGGCCTTCGGTCCTCCTGTTCGCCAGTCTTACGGGCCCAACGTTTGTCAAAGCGACCCTGTTTCCCACGATCATCACGACGCTGGTCGCCGCGCCGACGTTGCCCCGTGACACGATTCTGATTCGATCCTTCAGGGTAGCCCTCCGAGGTCCGGCGACGGTTGTCCGCTCGGTTCCCTTCGTCGTGCCTGTCAAAGCGTCGATCGTTCCGTTTGGCGTTGCTATTACGCCAGCTGTTATAGCCCGAGCCTCGACGTCCCTGGAGGTCGTCTGAGTTTCTGCGGCCGCGTGCTTTCCCGCTCTGATCGCCCCGCTGCCACGTGCCTGCTTGGCGGCCGCGTCCTGAACGGGCTTCCCTATGATCGCGCACTCCGCGCGAGTCCTGGTTGTTTCGCTTCCCTTCGGTATGGCCCTTCCTGGCACGTCGGTCGCCTTGGCCTGAATCGCGTCGATCCCTGTCATCGCGTCCGGCTGAGTTGTCCCCAGACGCGCTTTCTTGTTCAGCCATGCCCGCAATTCTGGCAAAGGCGGGCTGGGAGTCCAACTTGATCCCCCGCGATTGTGTACTGGGCTGGCATCGCCCATCCCGAGGCCCTGACCGGGGGTGCGATTGATGTATGCCCGCTATGCCGCATCCTCATCCGAATGGGCTATCACCGGCGAGAGGCTGGCCCACCACCAGCGACACAACAGCGAGCGTCCCACACGGTCTCTGGGGCACCGGCACTGGGCAGCGGACTGTGCACCTCAGGAGGTCCGTGATGCCCAGACTCGTCGGGTGTGTTTGGGGGGTGTGTCGTGTGGTGTTGTTGCGTGGTTCCGTTAATGCTGATCGCGGTCATGCCGGGTAGTTGTTTTCGAGTCCGGGTCAGGTAGCCATCGTGTTCGCCGCCCTGGCCATCGCCCGCGACCTCCAACAACGCGCCGGAACCAGCATCAACCAACAACGCGCCGGGCCAGTTTGAAAAAGATCATCCACACCCTCCGCCCCCTACGCCACGTCACCATCCACATCGAAGACCAACACCTCGAAGCCGAACCCACCATCCCCACCAACACCCACCAACTCCTACAAGCACTGGGGCACTAAACTTGTGCAACTCAGGTTCGAGACCGGGTGGGGTCGTGTCTCACCGGCCGGGGGTGGGGGTGAATCCCTTGTATGACCGGTTGGGGTGA
>JAUNKK010000095.1 GCA_030532825.1 Propionibacteriaceae bacterium | reverse complement strand
GGCGCCGATCTTCTTCTCGGCACGGTCGAATACACCCATTCACCCTCCTCTCAACGAACCTAGTTTACTAAGACACCCGACTAGGTGTCTTCCCCGCCAGGCCGACGGCGCGTGGCGGCCTAGCGGGGACCGGTGCGAAAAGTCTCAGCGAAGGTCTTGAGGATCTTCGCGGCCCCCTCCACGGCGCTCACCTTCTCGGCGGCCAGGTCGGCCTCCACCTGCTTCGCCAACTCCTGGACTGGGGGTGCGGTGCGCAACGACTGGATGATCTCCTGCTCCACCATGTTCCACAGCCAGTTGCGTTGCTGCTCTAGCCGACGGGCCTCCAGCTCGCCGGCCTCCTCCAACTCGCCGCGGTGCTTTGTCACGGCCTCCCACACATCGTCTAGGCCGACGCCCGTGTACGAGGAACAGGTCAGGACAGGGGCGCGCCGTTTCGACTCGTCGCTGGAGATGAGCTTCATCGCGATGCTCAACTCGCGGGCCGAGACGCGGGCCGCTCCCTCGTTGTCGCCATCGGCTTTTGTGATGGAGATGACGTCCGCCAGCTCCAGGATGCCGCGCTTGATGCCTTGCAGCTGATCGCCGGTGCGAGCCACATGCAGGAACAAGAAAGTGTCGACCATGCCCGCGACGGCCACCTCCGACTGGCCGACGCCAACAGTCTCCACCAGCACCACGTCGTAGCCCGCAGCCTCCAGCACCAGCATTGACTCGCGGGTCGCGCGGGCGACACCGCCCAGATGTCCCGCCGACGGGGAAGGCCGCACGAAGGCCTCGTCGCGGTTGGCGAGCTCACCCATGCGGGTGCGGTCACCCAGGATGGAGCCGCCGGTGCGCGTCGACGACGGATCAACGGCGAGCACTGCGATCCGGTGTTGGTGCTCGTCGATGAGCTTGGTTCCCATGGCGTTGATGAACGTTGACTTGCCGGCACCTGGCACGCCGGAGATGCCGACGCGGAAAGCCTGGCCGGTGTGGGGGGCGATCAGCTGCAGCAGCTCGTGGGCTTGGGCGCGGTGCTCGGGCTTCGTCGACTCGACCAGAGTGATGGCCCGGGCTACGTGTCCCCGAGACCCTTCGACGACCTTGGCCGCCAGCTCCGCCACGTTGAGATTCCGCATAGGGCCACCCTATCCCTTAGCCGTTGTCCGGCGCCGATGGGTGACTCCGCCCCCGAGTCGGCCACATGGGCGGTCGGCAACGCGTGGCCTACCTGCCAGCTCTGGGTTGTGACTCATAGTGTTCAGCGTTCCGAGAGGCCCGCTATTCGCTGCATGATGACACCGTCGTAGCCGAGCATGGCCCAGTCGGATTCGTAGTTGCCGATGGCGGGCTCGTTGGCCTCCCCGGTGACGTTGCGCAGCAGCAGGGACGGGAAGTCGACGCCGCACTCGTAGGCGTGCGGGTAGACGCCACCGAAGCGGGGATTGACCTCCAGGATCGACCAGCCGTCCGGCGTCGAGAACAGGTCGACGTCGATCGTGCCACGGAAGCCGCAGCGCGTCACGAAGTCCTTCACCAGCGCGAACAGCGACTCGTCCTTGAACGAGACCGACTTGTCGGCTGTGCCGGCCCGCATCCGCAGTTTCTTCTTCGCGAACATGGCGACGACCTCGCCGGAGATCATGTCGACGTAGACGTCCACGTCGACGGGCTCGCCCGGCAGGAACTCCTGGATGATGAGATTCGGCGTGGCGGTGAAAGCCGCGTCGAGGGACGCGCGGTCGTCAATGCGTGCGATCCCGGCCGAAGCTGAGCCCGTCCGTGACTTCACGAACAGCGGGAACTGGGCGATGCCTGAGTCCAGGTCCGCGTGACACGCCTCCAGCGAGATCCACGACCGCGGGGTCGGGAGTCCCTCCGCGGCCAGCCACTTATACATCAGCCACTTGTCGAAGGCCCGCTCCACGACCTCGGGCGGTGAGATCATCACCGTTACGCCCAGGGCCTCGAAGTCTGCGATGTGCTGGGCCAGCAGGCTGAGTTCCGGATCCAGTAGCGACAACACCACCGAGATCTCGTCTTCCCGGCAGATCCGCAGGATGGTGGGTAGGTACTCGGAGTCGTTGATGAGTGGGACGACGTGGTGCCCGTCGGCGGCGTAGAGCGCCGGGGCTAGCTCGGAGGCGTCGGTGGTGATCACCCGCCCGCGGCCCGCCAGGGCGCGTTTGAAATACGTGACGGTTTGGACGCGGCTGCCCGCGGTGAGGATGAGGACGTTCATGCCCCAGGCTTCCCTTCAGTCGGGCCGACTCACCAGGAGTTGCCGGCCAGGTACTCGTCGACCCCCCAGCGTTCGCGTACGACGCTCAACGAAGAGTCAGCGTGCCGAGCATAGACCCGCGGCAGGTACTGGATGAACAATGGGTTGAATGTCATCGTGTAAGAGCCCACCGTGTGGTACACGATCCGATCCCCCTCGGTTAGACGCGGTGCCTCTTGAAGGACCATGAGCCGGTCGTTGTCCAGGCATGTGAAACCAGAGATGACCTGAGGGGTGTGGCAGGGCTCACCGGCGCTGGTGATGGTGTGTTTGTAGTAAGACTTCCGCAGAAAAGGGTCCAGGTTCGTCCGGGACCCATCGGTGACGACGATGAGGTGGTCCTGCACCGGTTTGGAGTCGATTACGGAGGTATGCAGTTCGAAGGGGACGGCGACCAGCGCGGCCCCTGGCTCCAGGATGAGGTGTGTCGTCGCGGGATCAACGGCGTCCCCGATGGACTCCCGGATGGCCGTGAGGTATTGGTCGGGCGTGGGGAAGCGGTCGCAGGGGCCGCCGAAGAAGCCGCCCCCCATGTCCAGCCACTCCAGGTCCAGCTCGTGGGCGTGGATGATGCGGCGGGCGGCGTGCCCCGCCGAGAGATACGTGTCAAGCGCCCTGGTCAGGGAAGTGACGTGTAGATGTAGGCCCCGGATCGGCACACCGGCCGCCCGCAGTGAAGCGATGGCGTCGTTGAGATCCCCGTTGTCGGCGTGGAAGCCGAACCGCAGCCCCTCCGGCCCGCTGGACGTGTGGCCAGGGGCGTCGCGGTCGACGTCCCAGTTGACGCGCAGTCCCACGCCGTCGATGTGGCCACCCGCTTGGGCGCGTTCGATGGTCCAGCGCAACTCGCGGCGCGAATCCAGGTTAACGACCGCCCCGGCATCGAAAGCCTCCGCCAGCAGCCGGGGCGTCTTCACGGGACCGTTGACGATGAGCTGTGACGGGTCGTGCCCGAGCCGGAGCGCTAAATCCCATTCTTCTTCGGAGACGATTTCTGCCGGCACCCCGTGACGGCCCATCCAAGCTACGAGCCACGGCAAGGAGTTGGTCTTAACCGAATATGACAGCACGGACCCGGGCCAGTGTTGGTCGAGTGCATTGCGGAAAGAAGCTACTTGTTCAAGTAATAGCGCCTCGTCAACGACGAATGCTGGAGTCTCAATGCTGGCGTCCACCCCACGCTCCTTAGAGTTGTAATTCGGGTCAGCTGTAGTCTACAGAGGAGTAACCGAAAGGAAACAGGTGGTTCGTGCCGCCCCTGCCCGGCAGGTCAGCGACGATGTATGGCCTTGGGCGGATCGCTTAGCCTATGGTATGAGCAGGACGCCATCGGGCCTTTCGCTTGCCCAGCCAGTGGTGCCAGAGATAGGAATCGCCAAGGTTCTCATACTATCAGTTTCGAGGACCTCCGAGATAAAGACCACGGCCGTAGCGCAGGTTGGACCCGAGTCGTAGAAGAAAGGCAACCGGGGCCTTCCTCGCCCGTCGGAAGAACCACGAGGCCAAGACTGGCGGCCCGCGCAGGTGCCTAGGATAAAGCGTGGCTGTGGAGTGTCCAGCGTTGTAGTGAGCCTGTTCAGCCCCCGGGCGGGCTCTGCTCAGGCCGCCCCGGCGCTGCGGAGCGACTGGTTGCCGCGACGAGGAGGAGTGGACAGCGGGCGGCTTCAGGTCCTCACCCCCGGGGACGCGTGGTACCGTACTGCTGGTCACTCCGCTCCCCGGATGACCACCAGCGAACTGCCATTCGTTTCGCAGCGCCGGTCAACGAGGAGAGAAACGGATGCTGCGTCGACTTTTCGAGTCTTCAATCCTGAGATACGTCGGGGTTGGGGGCAGTGCATTCATTTTCGACTTCTTGGTGACGGTTGGGGCTCGCGATCTGTTGCGCCTGCCGCTGTGGTTGGCTGTGGCAGCTGGGTTCTGGGGTGGTTTCCTCGTCAACTTCAGTCTCCAGCGAAACTTCACGTTTCGTAGTCAGGCCGGTTACACCCGTGGCTTGGTCGGCTATTTTGCGCTAGTCGGTTTCAACTGGATTGCGACGACCGGACTTATGGAGGTTTTCGTCACGGGGCTGGGCTGGCCCACGTGGCTGGGAAAGGCCCTGTGCACCGGGCTGACGGTCATCTGGAACTACCCCGCCTACCGCTATCTGATTTTCCCACCCGGTAAACCCCCGGCAGCCGAACCGACGGAGCCGCCCGGGCAGGTGGAGTTCGTGATTCCCGCCCACAATTCGGCGGATCTGCTGCCTGACACCGTCGCCGAAATCCAGGCCTGGGGCACTGCCCGCGGGCTGCCGGTGTCGGTTCTGCTGGTGGAAAACGGTTCCCAGGACGCCACCGCTGAGGTCGCGTGGCAGCTGGCCGCCGCACACCGCGACGCCGCCTGCCAGGTGACTGTCCTGACCTCGGACCCCGGGATGGGCTGCGCTTACCGGGTCGGGATCGCTGCCAGTTCCGGGGAGTTCCTGGTGCTTTCCGCCGACGATCTGCCGTTCGGCACCAGCGACATCGATCGCTGGCTGGCTGCGCCCGTGACCGGGCTGGCGATCGGTTCCAAGGCCCATCCCGACTCGGACGTCCCCCGTCCGCTGGCCCGTCGCATTGCCTCGCTGGGTTTCCGCGGGATGCGGCGGGCACTGCTTGATTCGCGGGTTGGGGACGCCCAGGGCACGCTGTTGCTGAACGGCGATCTGGCGCGTGACCTGGCTCCACAGCTGCGGGAGAGTGGATACCTGTCCTCCACCGAGATCGTGGCCTATTGCGAAGCTCGACGAGTCCCGGTGACTGAGTTGCCCGTCACGTTGCGCGCCGGTCACGCGGAGCACGGCACCCGGATTCGGATCCGGGATGTGTGGAAGATGGCCTTGGGATTGCTGGCAATGCGTTCTCGGGCGAGGGATAGCGTGTCGGGCCACCAAGGCTAAACTTCTCCGCAGACCAAGAGTTATGAGAGGCGAAATCCATGGCTGAACCCCGAATCCTTCCTTCTGCGGACTTGGACGACGGCGTCCAGATCGGTGATGGCTCATCCATCTGGCACCTGGCGCAGGTCCGTGGCGGTGCTGAGGTCGGCGAGAACGTCATCGTCGGACGCGGCGCCTACATTGGCAGCGGGGTGCACGTCGGTGATAACTGCAAGATTCAGAATTATGCCCTGGTGTATGAGCCCGCGTACCTGGAGGACGGTGTTTTCATCGGCCCCGCTGCGGTGCTGACCAACGACACCTTCCCCCGCGCCGTCAACCCTGACGGCAGTTCCAAGAGCGCCCACGACTGGGAGCCCGTCGGCGTGACGCTGAAGCACGGCTGCTCCGTTGGGGCCCGCGCCGTGTGCGTAGCCCCTGTGACCATCGGCGAATGGGCGACCGTCGCCGCCGGGTCGGTCGTGACCCGCGATGTCCCTGCCTACGCGCTGGTCGCCGGGGTCCCGGCCCGGCGCATCAAGTGGGTGGGGCGCTCCGGTTTCCCGCTTGAGGAGACCGGTCCCAACACTTTCCGTGACCCGCACACCGGCGACGAGTTCGAGCAGGTGGGCGAGACCCTCAACCTGGTAAAGGAAGCATGATGACTCAGTCCTTCATCCCACCCGCCAAACCCATCATCGGCGACGAGGAACGCGAGGCGGTCGACCGCGTGCTGCGTTCCGGCATGATCGCCCAGGGCCCTGAGGTGGCCGCGTTCGAGACCGAGTTCTCGGAGCACTTCAAGCTTGGTCGCGCCTGCGTTGCCGTCAACTCCGGAACCTCCGGCCTGCACCTGGGTCTGCTGGCGTCGGGCATTGGCGCGGGCGACGAGGTGATCGTGCCGTCGTTCACGTTCGCCGCCACCGCGAACTCCGTCGCGCTGACCGGCGCGACCCCGGTGTTCGCGGACATCGCCGCCGACGACTTCACCCTGGATCCAGCCTCTGTTGAGGCCGCCATCACGGAGCGCACCAAGGCGATCATGCCCGTGCACCTCTACGGTCACCCCGCCAAGATGGACCAGTTGCGCACCCTCGCTGATGCGCACGGCCTGTTGCTGTTCGAGGACGCCGCCCAGGCGCACGGGGCGTCGCTGAACGGCACCCCAGTTGGTGCGTTCGGTGAGTTCGCCATGTTCTCGCTGTACCCCACCAAGAACATGACCTCCGGTGAGGGCGGCATGGTCGCCTGCGCCGACGCCACCATTGAGCGCAACATCCGCCTGTACCGCAACCAGGGGATGCTGCAGCAGTACCACAACGAGGTCGTGGGCCTGAACAACCGCATGACCGACATCCACGCCGCCATCGGCCGCGTGCAGCTGACCAAGGTCGACGGCTGGACCAAGACCCGGCAGGAGAACGCCGCGTTCCTGTCGGCGAACCTGGAGGGTGTCACCCCCCCGCCCACTCTCGACGGGGCCGTCCACGTCTTCCATCAGTACACCATCCGCGTCCCGGAGGACCGCGACGGCCTGGCGAAGGCGCTGAAGGAGGAGTACCAGGTGGGCTCCGGGATGTTCTATCCCGTGCCGAACCACCGCCTGAAGCCGTTCCAGTCGCCGGTGGAGCTGCCGGAGACCGAGCGCGCCGCCCTGGAGTGTCTGTCGCTGCCGGTGCACCCGTCGCTGACCCAGGCTGACCTGGAGCGCATTGTTGCGGCCGTCAATGCGCTGGCAAAGGCAGGTGCGTGATGAGCAACCTGCGTGCTGGCCTGATTGGCCTGGGAATGATGGGGCGGCACCACGCCCGCAACCTGCGCGCCATCGACGGGGTGGATCTCGTCGCCGTCGCTGACGCGCAGGGCGATCCGCATGGGGTTGCCGAGGGGCTGCCGGTGCTGCCGGACATTGAGGCGCTGCTGGAGCAGAAGCTCGACTATGTGGTGGTGGCGGCCCCCACGATGTACCACTTGGAGATCGGCCAGAAGATCGCTGAGGCCGGTGTTCATGCTCTTATCGAGAAGCCCCTCGCCAAGACCTACGAGGACGCGCAGACTCTGGTGAAGGCCTTTGAGGACCAAGGCCTGGTCGGGGCTGTGGGGCATATCGAGCGCTATAACCCAGCGCTACAGGAACTGCGCCGCCGCCTGGAAGCCGGGGAACTCGGCGACCTCTACCAGATCTGCACCCGCCGCCAGGGCCCGTTCCCGGCGCGGATCGCGGACGTCGGAGTCATCAAGGACCTGGCCTCCCATGACATCGACCTGACGGCGTGGGTCACTCAGCGCGACTTCGAGCTGGTGGCGGCCCGCACCATGTTCAAGGCCGGTCGCGAATACGAGGACATGGTCTCGGCCACCTGCCAGCTGAACGGTGGCCTGATGAGCAACCACCTCGTCAACTGGCTGACCCCCACCAAGGAACGCCTGACCATCGTGACGGGCGAGAAGGGCATGTTCGTCGCCGACACCTTGACGGCGGACCTGACGTTCTTCGCCAACGGACGCATCGTCACCACCTGGGACGACATCGCCCAGTTCCGCGGGGTCGCTGAGGGCGATATGACGCGCTTCGCCATCGCGAAACCGGAGCCGCTGCGCACGGAGCACGAGAACTTCCGCGACGCGGTGCTGGGCCAGGAAGCCAACATCGTCACGCTCGCCCAGGGTGCTCAAGTGGTCCGGGTCTGCGAGGCCATGATTGAGTCCGCAGCCACGAACCAGTTCGTTGATGTGCGCTGAGGATAACCCCCACAGATCCCGATGGCTGGTCGCGGCGGTTGCCGCGGCCAGCCTCATTGTGTGGTGGTTGCTGCACCGCTGGTGGTTTATGGCTGGTGACGACTACAACCTCATCACCCTGGGCGGTGACGCCGCGGGACGGTTCTCGTTCCAGGACTGGGTCGGTTTTCTGGCCAACGAGTGGGGCGCGGTCAACGGCCGCACCTCTGACAGTCTGCTGCGGCTGGTGCTGCGTCCAGGTCCGTGGTTCTATCCGTTGTTTGCTCCCGTCATGTTGACGGCCACGGGCCTCGGCATCGGGGTTTGGTTGTCAGTTGCCCGGCCGCGCGGTCAACGGACGGTGCGGTATCTTGCGGGGCTGCTGGCCGTGCCGTTCCTGCTGTGGCTGGCCCCGGCATTCTCCGGTGATGCGGTGTTCTGGACGGCGGGAGCCATGAACTATGTGCTGCCCCTCGGCGCCGTCGCCTTCGCTCTGGCTGGGGTGATCCGGGTGTTGCACGGCCGGGAGACACCGTGGTGGCTGGTGGCGGTGACGGCCGCCGGGCTGATGCTGACGGACTCGCTGCAAGAGATCTCTTCGACGGCGCTGGCGGCGGTGGCGGTTGTGGTGATCGTCACGGCCCGCGGGCGGCTGCCCGTCAAGGCTTGGGTGCTGACGGGTGCATCGCTGCTGGCTTTCGCCATCCACATGTCGGCTCCCGGGCTGTGGGCGCGCAGCGGCCAGGTGACGGAACTCACCAGCGCGGGCGGGCCCGGCGTCAGGTTGCTGCACGCGGTGGCCCTCGCGTCGACGAATCTCGTGACCCGTACCGCCTGGTTGTGGGTGGTCTGGGCAGTCCTGCTGGTGTGGCTGGTTGTCACTGCCACGCGACGGCGCTCGCTGCACTTTACCGCCGCCGGGGCCGTCGCAGCGGTGCCCATCGTCGCTGGCTGCTATGTTCATCGCGCGCCGATCGACGATGCCCTGACACAGCCGCTGAGCCCAGCGATGTTGGGCCTGGCAGCCGTGCTGGCAGTGGTTCTCGCGGCCGCGTTCCTGCTGTCTTGGTGGGTGCTGGCCGAGGCGCGGCCGCAACTGGGCTGGGTTCCCCTGACCGCCTGGGCGGCATTCGTCGGTTCCCATGTGTTCGTGCTCGGTAGCGGAGTCACATCGGCTCGGGCTCATTTCCTGCCTGCGGCTTTCCTGCTCATCACGATCCTGGCCGTGCTGTTTGCCTTGACGGGGGATCTGTCGGCGGCACGGCAGCGCGCGCTAGCGGGCACGCTCGTCGTCGGCATGGCCTTGCCGGGAGCCGTCTGGGCGGATAGCGCCTGGGTGGGGCTGCAGGCCAACTATCGGGTCGTGCAGGCTGAGGTGATCGAGCCACTTCTCAGCGCCGCCCCCGGCAGCACGGTTGCTCTTCCATCGCAACTGCCGCACCCGGAGATGTCCTATGGTTTTGCGTTCCTGATGCCGCGCTACGAACATGCTTTGAAAACCTACTTCAATCTTTCGAAGGACCTCATAATAATCAACCGTTAGGTGATTAAAGCGAGCGCCGGATCCCATATGGGATCCGGCGCTTTTGCTTGACTGAAGTTTGTCTCAGAGAGCGTTCTTCAGCGCGGAAGCGGGGGTGAACTTGGCGACGCGACGCGCCGGGATGGTCATGGCCTCGCCGGTGGCGGGGTTGCGGCCTTCGCGCTCGGCGCGCTGGGTGGTGGCGGCGGTGAAAACGCCGGGCAGCTGAACCTTCTTGTCGGCGACGAGCGCTTCCGTGATGACGGCGCCAAAGGCGTCTAGGGCAGCCTCAGCCTGGGCGTTGGTAAGCCCGGCCTTCGCGGCGATGGCCTGGATCAGTTCACGCTTGGTCATAAGTTCTCCTTAAAGACTTGAGTATGTGAACATAGTTGGCTGCGTAAGGGGCCGTGTCAAGCTGGTGCGCCCGCAAAACCTCAGAATTAGCCAATCGGAGGGCATTATCGTCCACTTTCGGGGTTCATCAGGCGGGGACTTGGCGTCCCAATACGTAGTAGCGCCACCCGGAATCGTGCAACTGATGAGAGTCTAGAACGTTCCGGTCGTCTGTAAATTACTGGATCCGCCATCAGGCCCTGAGGGAAACCAGTCCAACCCCCCCCAGGGGTCGGCAACGACACGGCATCGGCGCCTGTCAGGGCCGCTTTGGCGGTGCTTGGACCGTCCCTCGGGCGGGTGGGGCCGCAACCTTGGCCAAGTAACCGGGTCCATCACTTGGCCCCCGGCGTTTCGTGACCCTAGCCGCGAGGCGAACGACGGGAAGGGTCGCTGATCATCGGTGTCCGGCGGCGTCAACGTCGCTTTCGGCGTGTCGTCGACGTCCAGGCCCGGGACGGTTCAACTCTTGACGACCCCGTTCTCGTAGGCGAGGATCACCAGCTGCGCCCGATCCCTCGCTCCGAGTTTGCTGAGGAGCCGGGAAACGTAGCTCTTGACCGTCGCGGGGGAGAGCCCGAGCCGTTCCGCCAACTCGGTGTTGCTGA
>JAUNKK010000094.1:7265-10574 GCA_030532825.1 Propionibacteriaceae bacterium | reverse complement strand
GGAGTCTTTTATCCTGGTGCGCATGCCATCCACCGTCGCTGAATTGCTGCGCAGTCGTCAGTCGCCGCTGCTGAGCCTTGAACTCTACCCACCCCGGCACCCCGAGGAGCAGCCGCGTTTCGAGACCACCGTCGCGAAGTTGGGAGCCTACCGGCCCGCGTTCCTATCGGTCACCTACGGGGCGAGCGGCTCGACTCGTGACCGCACCATTGACGCCACCGCAGCCCTGGCCGACGCCCAGGATGCGACGGTGGTGGGTCACCTGACCTGCGTGTCGCAGTCCCGCGATGATCTGCTTCGGACCTTAGACGCCTTCGCGAACGCGGGGGTGCGCGACATTTTGGCGATCCGCGGCGATATGCCGGGTGGCCCGCAAGAGCCCTGGCATCAGCACCCCGAAGGCCTGGCCAATGCGACAGAACTCGTGCGGCTCATCAAAGGCCACGGGGATTTCTGCGTCGGGGTGGCGGCTTTCCCCAATGTCCATCAGCCCGACAACGATCCCGAACTGGATGCCCGGATCGTCGTTGAGAAGGCCGCCGTCGGCGCGGAATACGCCATCACCCAGCTGTTCTTCGAGTCCCACCGGTATGTGGAATTGGTGGAGCGGGTGCGGGCGCGCGGCTGCGAGATCCCCATCATCCCGGGCATCGCGCCGCTGACGGTGATCACCCAGATTGAGCGTTTCGCCGCCCTCGCCGACTGCGAACTTCCCGCCGATTTCGTGGCGGCGCTGCGCGCAGCGGGCAGCCGCGAAGCGGTGCGTGCCGTTGGGTTGCAGCGCGCCATCGACCTCTGCCGGGAACTGCTGGCCGCGGGGGCGCCCGGGTTGCAGTTCTTCACGCAGAACCGCTGGAAGGCCACCTCCGAGGTGCTGGAAGCCCTCGGGTGGCAGGCAACTACGGCGTGAGGGCGGCCCGCCACGCGGAGGTGCCGACGTCCAGGATCGTCATGCGCTGCGTCGCGCGGGTCAAAGCGACGTAGAGCACCCGTTCCGCGCCCGGCGCTCCAGCGACGATCTCATCCGGCGCCACCACCAGCACCCCGTCGTATTCCAGGCCCTTCGCCTGCAGCGCCGTGACCACGAGCAGCCGCTCCTCCAACGCGACGAGGGCCGGGTTGGACATGGCCAGCCGCGTCACCGCATCCAGCCGCGTTGGGGGCACTACGACCCCCACGGTGCCGCTGACGTGGCCGGCCAGCTCCCGCACCTGAGCGACGATCGTGGCGGCTAGCCCGGCCTCGTCGGTTGCTAAAAGCTTGGGCTGCAGGCCCGTGGTGCGTACCGCGCGCGGCAGGTCGGCATCCGGGAACACCCGGGTCACGACTCGTGCCGCCAGATCGAAAACCTCCGCGGGGGAGCGATAGTTCGTGGACAGCTTGAAACGTCTGAGCGGGGCGCGACCCACCAGGTCGGTCAGGGCACGTTCAGACTCGACGGCATCGGGGTAAGAACTCTGGGCTGGGTCGCCCACCAGCGTCCACGACGCCTGGGGGCCACGTCGCCTCAGCATCCGCCACTGCATGGGCGTGATGTCCTGCGCCTCGTCGACGAGGATGTGGGCATAAGTGGACTGTGGATCGTCGTCGGGATCGGTGACGCGCTCGCGTTGCAGCAGGTCGGCGGTGGTCACGAGTTCCGAGACGTTGCCGAAGTCCACGTAGATGGGGTCGTCGCTGGTTTCCGGAGGGGCGGTGCCGAGCATGTCCAGCAACTCATCCAACAGCGCCATGTCGGCCACCGACCAGCCGGTGATCTCGACGTCGCTGGCCTGCAGCCACTGGTAGGAGTCCGCGACGGCGGCACGCTCCGCCGCGCTCAGGTGCGATGCCACGCCGTCCAGCACCTCCTGGTCAGCGAGCCGGGCCAACATCCGCGGGGCCTCAACCATGGGCCACCAGGAGTCCATGAACTCCCGGAAGGCGTGATGGTCACGAATCTGCTCGTCGACCTGCTCGGGGCTCAAGTCGAGCTCCACCGTTAGCTTCCCGGCCAGTGCCCGTGCGACGCTGGTCTCGGCGGCGGTCCGTCCCCGATTCATTTTGTAGCTGGACAGCACCGATTCCCGGATCCCCGCGAGTTCGACGGCGTTGAGTTGCAGCACCTCGCCCTTCACGGTTACCCGCAGCGAATCCAGGCCGCGCACGACGGGCTCCCGCACTAGGCGGCGCAACACCTTGAGGAACCGCAGGGAGCCCTTCACGGAGGCTGCGGTGGCCTCGTCGACGCGCTCCGAGGTCATGCCCAGGACATCGGCGGCCACCGCCCCGATGGCGCGGAGAGTCACGGAGTCCTCGCCGAGGCTGGGCAGGACCCGCTCAATGTAGTTCATGAACACCGCGCTGGGGCCGATCACCAACACCCCGCCCTTCTCCAAACGGGCGCGGTTCGTGTACAGCAGGAAGGCTGCGCGGTGCAGGGCAACGACGGTTTTACCCGTCCCAGGGCCACCGCCGATGATTGTGAAGCCTTGATACGGGGCGCGGATCGCCTCGTCCTGTTCGGCCTGAATGGTGGCGACGATGTCGCGCATGGTGCGGCCGCGTGCCCGCGTCAAGGCCGCCATCAGCGCGCCTTCGCCCAGGATCGGAAGGTCCGTCTCAGCGGTTGTGTCGAGCAGGTCATCCTCTAGCCCGATGACCTTGTCGTCGCGGCAGCGCAGCACCCGGCGCCGGATGACGTTCATCGGGGCGGCCTGGGTAGCGCGGTAGAACGGCTCGGCCGCAGGGGCACGCCAGTCAATGACGAGCGGCTCGTAGTCCGCGTCGCGAACACCGAGGCGACCGATGTAGCGGGTCTCCGGGAACGTCAGGTCGAGGCGGCCGAATACCAGCCCCTCGTGTTCGGCGTCGAGGATGGCCAGCCGCTTCACGGCCTGGTATGCGAAGGCGTCGCGCTCGAACAGCGCAGTGCCTGACTCCTCGCGCAGGTAGTCGGCGCGGTCAGTTTGGTACAACTCGGCCCCGGTGCGGGCGAGCGAACGGGCGCTGGCCGTCGAGGCAGCCAGATTCTCGTACACCCGGTCAACGTGCTTTTGCTCCAACGCAATTTCGTGCTGAAGGTCGCCGCGGGAAGTGGTCAAGGGCTTTAATCCTCACGTTTTAGGTGGACGATCCAGCTTACTCGGTTTGGGTTCGCGACGGATTACTCGTAGCCTCATGGACGACATGAGGGAGAACAGCGATGACCACTAACCTTCCGGGCAATGAGGGACAACCGGAGGCGAAGAATCCGGCCCGGCCCTGGCAGCTGGCGACGGGAGCGCTAGCGCTCGGCCTCGTCTTTTGCCTCGGCATCCTGAGCCAGGG
>JAUNKK010000094.1:0-7165 GCA_030532825.1 Propionibacteriaceae bacterium | reverse complement strand
CGACGGGAGCGCTAGCGCTCGGCCTCGTCTTTTGCCTCGGCATCCTGAGCCAGGGGACGCAGCAGGGCACACCCCAGGCGACCGTCACGGTGACCGCAGCGCCGGGAGAGGCGGCTTCGCCAACGGCGGAACCCACCATGGACGCATCTCAGAAGGCA
Organism: Propionibacteriaceae bacterium; assembly: GCA_030532825.1. Taxonomy (GTDB): domain Bacteria; phylum Actinomycetota; class Actinomycetes; order Propionibacteriales; family Propionibacteriaceae; genus Arachnia. The sequence continues at coordinate 7,007 of JAUNKK010000094.1, read as the reverse complement.
CAGCAGGACACCTTCATCAAGAGCCTCGCGCGCCGCCAGGAGGGCGACCCGATGGCGAAGGGCCGGGTGGATGCCCCCGTCGTCATGATCGAGTACGCCGACTATCGATGCCCCTTCTGCTCGGTGTTCGCGGAGGAGACCCTCCCCGAGTTGCAGCCGCTCATCGACGACGGCACCCTGCGCGTCGAGTTCCACGACATGGCGATCTTCGGCGATGACTCCGTCAATGCGGCCGCGGGTGCCCGGGCAGCTGGACAACAGGGCCTGTACTGGGAGTTCCAGGCCGCGCTCTATCAGCGCCTGCCCAACCAGGGACACCCGGATGTCAAAGACAACCTCGTGCTGGAGATCGCCCAGCAGGTCGGTGTTCCGGATCTGACGGCGTTCGAAACCGCCTATCGGGCGGAGGACACCCGGGCAGCGGTGGTGACCGACACCGAGGAAGCCAAGGCCCTCGGCATTACGGGGACCCCCTTCTTCTTCGTCGGCACCCAGCAAATCTCCGGGGCGCAGCCGTTGGAGGTCTTCCAGCAGGCCATCGAGCAGCAGAAGAACGCATGACCTGATGGGGATCGGATTTGCTGGCGCCTTCCTAGGCGGCCTCGCGGCCCTGCTCAGCCCCTGCGCGGCCATGCTGCTGCCCTCCTTCTTCGCATACGCCTTCGGCGGGGAGAAGCACCGCCTTGTGGCCCGCACCGGGGCGTTCTACCTGGGACTGCTGCTGCCCTTGGTTCCCCTCGGGCTCGGCGTCGGGGCCCTGGGCGCGTTGTTCGCGGAACACCGTGGTGCGCTGGCGCTGGCCGGTGGGCTCGTCATGATCGCGCTCGGCGTGGTGACGCTGCTCGGCCTGCGGTTACCGATCCCGGGTCTGAATAGTTCCGCGGGAACCAGCACGGTTGCCGTGGTTCTGATGGGTGCGGTTTACGGGCTGGCGGGTGCCTGCACGGGCCCACTGCTGGGGGCCGTGCTGACGTTCGCCGCCGTCGGAGGATCGGCGCTATACGGGGCGCTGCTCATGGCTATGTTCGCGGCCGGCATGGCGACCCCGCTGCTGTTACTGGCCTGGTTGTGGGACGGCTTCGACTTTGCCCGATGGTTCAAGCCCCGGCCCATTCGGCTGGGACCCGTGACCACGAACCTGTGGGCCCTGGTCAGCGGCGTCCTGCTGATCGTCCTGGGCTGCCTGTTCCTGTTCTCTGACGCGACCTCCGCGCTGGGTGGTCTGCTGGATGCAAGCCAGCAGTTCCGCCTCGAAAACTGGCTGCGAGACGTCGGGGTCGGCATTCCCGACGTCGCGGTAATTCTGGTGTTGCTGGGCATCGCCGTGGTGGTGATCTGGTGGACCAGCCGCCGTTCCGCAAGCCGTTGATCTAGCCCCGGAGCATCCCAGCATCGGCGACCGCTCACCGGAGGAATCCGCCTATTCGCGGACCCTCCTAGGATCGGACGAGACCAGTTAAAAGGAGAGAACCATGGGTTTGGTGCACAACGACTGCCAGGGTAAATGCGACTGGCATGCCACGTCGGCCAGCTATGAGGGGCAGCCGCTATTCCGCTGCACGGGCTGTCAATCGGAATGGACCCCGGCCCAGCGTTGGACACCGAGGAACGCGGACGGTGAGGTATCGGCGGAGGTGCTGGCGGCCCGCGGGAGCCTGCCCAGCTGAACTCTGACCCGCGCGAAACCGGTCGTTGCAGTTAGGTAGGCTTGCCATAAATTGGCAATGCAACGATAGGTAAAATCGTGACTGATTCAGACTTCCGCATCGAGCACGACACCATGGGCGAGGTCCGCGTTCCCGCCGATGCCTTGTACGCGGCGCAAACCCAGCGAGCTGTGGAGAACTTCCCCATCTCCGGTAGTCGCTTGGAACCTGCCCAGATCGTCGCCCTCGCCCGGGTCAAGCGCGCCGCAGCGCTGGCCAACAAGGCGCTCGGCATCTTGCAGCCCGAGGTGGCTGACGCCATCGTGGCGGCCGCTGAAGAGGTCATCGGTGGAGCACACCACGACCAGTTCCCCATCGACGTCTATCAGACCGGATCCGGCACCTCGTCCAACATGAACATGAACGAGGTGCTCGCCACCTTGGCGTCGCGTCACCTCGGAAGCAAGGTGCATCCCAACGATCACGTCAACGCCTCCCAGTCCAGCAACGACGTGTTCCCCACCTCGGTGCACGTCGCCGTCACCGGCGCACTCATTGAGCAACTGAAACCCGCCCTGGCCCATCTTGCCGAGGCCCTTGAGGCCAAGGCCGCCCAGTGGGCAGAGGTGGTCAAGCCGGGACGTACCCACCTCATGGACGCCACGCCGGTCACGCTCGGGCAGGTCTTCAGTGGCTACGCCGCGCAGATCCGTTTCGGCATTGAGCGGGTCGACGCGGCGCTCGTGCGTGTGGCCGAAGTGCCGCAGGGTGGCACGGCCGTCGGAACCGGGATCAACACGCCCGCCGGGTTCCCGGAGAAGGTCATCGCTGAGCTGGCTGACTCCAGCGGGCTGCCGATTGTCGAGGCTCGCAATCACTTCGAGGCGCAGGCTAACCGCGATGGGCTGGTAGAGACATCTGGGGCGCTCCGCTCAATCGCCGTGTCACTGACCAAGATCTGCAATGACCTGCGCTGGATGGGGTCGGGGCCCAACACCGGTCTCGGTGAAATCCATCTGCCCGACCTGCAGCCCGGCTCTTCGATCATGCCCGGCAAGGTGAACCCGGTCGTCCCCGAGGCCACCCTGATGGTGTGCTCCCGCGTGATCGGCAACGACGCGACGGTGGCGTGGGCCGGCGCGTCCGGTGCCTTCGAGTTGAACGTGCAGATCCCTGTGATGGGCACGGCCGTGCTGGAATCGATTCGGCTGCTGACGAACGCCTCCCGTGTTTTGGCGGACCGCACCGTCGTGGGCTTGAAGGCCAACGAGGAACGGGCTGCGACCCTCGCGGGCATGAGTCCTTCGACGGTGACGCCCCTCAACCGGCTGATCGGCTACGAGGCGGCCGCGAAGATCGCGAAGTACTCGGTCGCCGAGGGCATCACTGTGCGCGAAGCCGTTGTGCGCCTGGGCTACGTCGAGCGCGGCGAACTGACCGAGGCCGACCTGGACCAGGCCCTGAACCTGCTCGCCATGACCCGGCCCGGCGTGGCCCGGTGACGCTGCGAGTCGCGTAGCCGCTAGCAGATCCGGGGTGGGGGCCGAATCCTGGCACCCACCCCGGAGCATGTCGGGAGTTCCTTGGGCTACGTCAGGCCGAGGAACTCCCGCAGGGCAGGGAGTTCCCGGGCAGTCACCGCGCGGCCTTGTTCATACATCGTGTGAAGCCGCCAGATGTTGCGCTCAGAATTGGTGACGCGCATCTGGTCGGGAAAGATGAGAAAGGCCTTGCCGGCGCGCTCTAGGTCGCGTAGTTCAGCCATCGCCCGGTTGTAGTTGTCCGGGCGTTCCAGCACCCCGCGCGCGATCTCCGGGTAGCGGCGGAAGAGCGCGCGATAAGCAGCGGGGAACCGGGCAGACGGTTTGCGATAGTTGCGTTCCCGCGTCAAGACGACCAGGAAACGGTCGAAGCCGTCGGCTTTTGCGGCGTCGATGGCCAGGCCGCCGGTCGGCCCGAGCGCACCGTCGCAGTAATCGACCCCATCGATGAGGGTGATGGGCATGAGCGCCGGCATCGTCGACGAGGCGCGCACCCGTTTCATCAGGGCCGACATGTTCGGGATGTCCTCGCGCCCCCAATAGATCATCTCGCCGTCCGAGCAGCGATAGCCGCCGATCCGGAAGCGTGCCGGATTCGCCGAAAAGGTCCCGTAGTCGAAGGGCAGGGCTTGATGCGGTTCCGAGGTCTGCTCGTAGATCCATTCGGCGCTGAACATGCCCTTCCCGCGGAGCCACGTACCCAGGTTGCCGAATTTCGGGTGGGCCGCGAACTCGACGAAGGTGGTGCGGGCCCGTTCTACGTCGCGGGAGAGATAGTTCGCCAAACAACTGGAGCCGGCCGAGATACCACCCACCCAGTCGGCGTGGATCCCAGCCTCCAACAGCGCGGTAACCACCCCGGCCGAGAAGGAGGCTCGCATTCCGCCGCCTTCGAACACGAGGGCGGTGTCGGTCACATTGCTGGCCAGGACATCAGACACGGCCACCACAATAGGGGAGCGTCATACATCACACGAAGGACGTCCGGATGGCGCCGCGAGGCCTGTGCCTGGACCCATCACAGCCCCGAACGCCAACAAAGCCCCGGGACATCCATTAACTATGTCCCGAGACTTCACAGAGTGTCCGAGAGAGGACTTGAACCTCCACGCCCTATAACGGGCACTAGCACCTCAAGCTAGCGCGTCTACCTATTCCGCCACCCGGACCCGGGTCTGCGCCGCAATACTGGGCGCGAAGACGAACATTAGCAGGCCTATCCTGAGGCTGCAACCATCACCTAATCGGTTACTCGAAATGCATTGGGGCCGCCCGAGATGTCATCCAAAGCCGCGACGATGGGCGGCACGAGGCGCTTCGTTTCCGCCTCCAGCAACTCTGACAGATGCTCGGGGGTGCGGGGGCCGACGAGAGCACTCGCGACGTTCGGGGCGTCCCGCACCCACAGCAGCGCCACCTGGGCTGGGGTTAGCACCAAACCATCCGCGGCTTTGGCGACGGCGTCGATGACCGAGCGGCTGCGGGGCTGTAGATAGGGCTCCAGAAACCAGCCGAAATGCTCCGACGCGGCCCGTGAACCGCGGGGAATGCCGTAACGGTAGCGGCCCGTCAAGGCGCCGCGTCCCAACGCCGACCAGGCCAGCAGACCCAGCTGGTGGTACTTCGCGGCGCCGATCACCTCCACCTCGGCGCGACGCGCCAGCAGCGAATACTCCACCTGCACAGAGGCCAGCTTGGTCCGGCCAGCCACGGCGGCCTGCCACGTGGCTGCCGTCGCTGTCTGCCAACCGACGAAGTTGCTGACCCCGACGTAGCGGGCCAGGCCCCGCGACACCGCCGAATCCAGCGCGGACAGCGTCTCCTCAATCGGCGCGTTGCCCCAGGCATGGACCTGCCACAGGTCCACGTGGTCGGTGCGTAGCCGCTTCAAGGAGCCCTCCAGGTCGTTCAGCAACGCGGCCCGGGACGTGTCGATGATGCGTTTCCCGCCGCGGATCACGAACCCTGCTTTCGTCGCGATGGCCAGCGAGTCGCGGGGGATGCCCGCGCCAAGCAGCTTCCCGATCATCTGTTCGGCGACGCCGCCCCCGTAGGCGGGCGCGGTGTCGATCAGGTTGCCGCCTGCTTCCACGAAGTCGTGCACCATCTCCTGGACGTCCGGCCAATCGACGTCCCGCCCCCAGGCCATCGTGCCCAATCCGATCCGGGAGACGTGTAGCCCCGATCCGCCGAGCGCCCGATATTCCATATTCCGCAGTTTATGCCGGGGAGCCCCTGTTACGACGCTTGCAGCACGCCGGTAGCCAGCAAGACGACAAGAACCGCCGCCAAACCCCACCGGTAGTACACGAACCCGCGGAACGTGTGAGTGGAGATGAACTTCAGCAACCACGCAATCACGGCGTAGCCGATCCCGAACGCGATGACGGTCGCCAGGATCGTCGGGCCCCAGGACACGTGCCCTTCGCCAATGTCCTTCAGCTTGTACAGCCCTGAACCGAAGACCGCCGGAATCGCCAGCAGAAACGAGTAGCGGGCCGCGGCCTCGCGGGTGTAACCCATGAACAGGCCACCGGAGATGGTGGCCCCCGAACGTGACACGCCCGGAATCAGAGCACAAGCCTGGGCCAAGCCGAACCACAACCCATGCCCCCACGTGAGCTGGTTCAACTGCCGCTGGTTGCGCTCGGCGATGTGGTCGGCGATCAGCAGCACGGCGCCAACCCCAGCCAGTGAGATGACGGTGAACCACAAGTTGCGCAAGTAAGTGTCGATCGCGTCTTGGAACAGCAGGCCCAGCGCGACGATGGGGATGGAACCGATGATCACCAGCCAACCCATGCGGGCGTCGGGATCAGCGCGGTCCACTTTGCCGGTCAGGGAACCGAACCAGCGGGAGATGATTCGGATGATGTCCTTGCTGAAGTACAGCAGGACCGCGGTCTCGGTGCCCAGCTGAACCACGGCCGTGAACGCCGCCCCGGGATCCCGCCCCTCAAAGAACAGCTGTCCGAAGATGGAGATGTGTGCGCTCGATGAAATCGGCAGGAATTCGGTCAGTCCCTGCACGATGCCCAGCACGATGGCCTCAAGCCAACCCATATGCCGCTCCCTCAGCGTTCGGTGATTTTCCGCGGGACACTCTAGCCCGCCACGGAGCCTGAACCGTACCGGTTTTGGGTCAGGCTGAGACGCAGGATGCGACGGCCGGCCGAAACCGTTCCCGGGTTGGCGTGACTAGGCTAGGACCATGCATCGGCAGTTTCCTCACCCCGATCGGGTGATCGTCGGCGCCCTTGGCCCGGTGGGGGAGCGGCGCTTCCTGATCCAGATGCGCCAGCGGGGCGAGCTTGCGACGCTAGAGCTGGGGCGTGAGGCCGTGCTGTCCATCGCCAAGCGCATCGACTCGCTGTTGCATGAGGCCGCTGCACTCGGCTGGATCGGGGAGTGCACCCACCTCGAACCCGAACTCGGACCACTGGATGCGCCCGTAGAGGTGCTCTTCGAGGTGCACGCCGTCGGCTGGGCCCTGGACGCCAGCCGCGGGGCGATCCAGCTGGAGTTCTATTCGGGCAGCGTCGACCCCGAGGGGACGGAACTCGCTGGCCTCGTGCAACTCTGGCTCTATCCCAGGATGGCGCGTCAATTCGCCGCCCGGGCCCGCGCCATCGTGTCGGTGGCCGACCCGAGTTGCCCTTTCTGCGCCCAGCCCGTCCACCCGGCCGGCCATATCTGCCCTAGAGCCAACGGCCTGCGCACGGCACTTTTCTAGGCGCTTCCGCGCGCCGGGTGCGGCAGTCCCGACGGGTTTTCCACAGGTTTGTGGTTTTGGGTGCGGGGGTGGTGGGGGTTGTTTTAG
>JAUNKK010000093.1 GCA_030532825.1 Propionibacteriaceae bacterium | reverse complement strand
GCGGATGATCGCCGGGTCGGTCTTACCGGGTGAGGGCATTCATCTTCCTTGGGGCCGGGATGCGTGACGAGCCATCATCTCACGGTTTAGCTCAAAATCTCGATCCGTCCCGGAGCGCCCCAACTACGAGTCACATGGCAAGCTAGCCCCGCAGCCGGCTCTCCATCTAGGATGAGCCGAGCAGTACCTTGGGGTAAACGACCTTCCTGAACCGCGTGAGGGGCCAGCCGGTCGGCCTGAGGCCGAGTCATCGATTTGTAGCAAGCGAAGTCGCTCGGCTACGCTTGACCGTCGCGCCGTTCAGGTGCACGAACCGAGTCATCGACAAAGCGAGGCATGCCCCAGTGGCCAACATCAAGTCCCAGAAAAAGCGAATCAAGACCAACGAGATCCGGCGCCAGCGCAACAAGGCCGTGAAGTCCGAGTTGCGCACCTACGTGCGGAACTTCCGCACTGCCGTCGCCGAGGGTGACAACGAGAAGGCCGTTGAACTCGCCAAGATCGCCAATCGCGCCCTGGACAAGGCCGTCAGCAAGGGCGTCATTCACGCCAACCAGGCGGCCAACCGCAAGTCGGCCATCAGCCTCACGGTCAACAAGCTCGCCTGAGCCGCCACTGACCAGCCACCAGCGCCCAGACTCACTCGGTAGTCCGGGCGCTGTTTAGCGTTGATTTCGCAAAACCATACCGGGGGACTACTACGATCAAGCGGGGAGTGACAGTGCATCAGATGGGATTCGATCGGGAAAAATACCTGTCGCTGCAGGGGGAACACATCGAGGCCAGGCGGCGCCAGTTCGGCGGAAAGCTGTACCTTGAGTTCGGCGGAAAACTAGTGGACGACATGCACGCCTCGCGCGTTCTGCCCGGTTTCACGCCCGACAACAAGATCGTGATGTTGGCGGGCCTGACCGACGAGGTGGAGATCGTGGTTGTGGTCAACGCGCAGGACTTCGACCGCCACAAGGTGAGGGCGGACCTCGGAATCTCTTACGAAGACGACGTGCTGCGGCACATTGACGCCTTCCGCGCCTACGGGCTTTACGTGGGCAGCGTCGTCATTTCCCACTGGTCGAACGACAACCGGCAGGCAGCCACCTTCAAGCGAAAGCTGGAGCGGCTCGGCATCAAGGTTTACCGCCACTACGTGATTCCTGGCTACCCGCACGACGTGGCGCGAATCGTCTCCGCTGAGGGCTACGGACGCAACGAATACATCGAGACCGAACGCGACCTCGTGGTCGTCACCGCTCCGGGTCCCGGGTCAGGCAAGATGGCCACCTGCCTGTCCCAGCTGTACCACGACCATGTGCGGGGCATCCGGTCTGGATACGCGAAGTTCGAGACCTTCCCCATCTGGAATCTCCCACTTGATCACCCGGTCAACATTGCCTACGAGGCCGCCACCGCCGACCTCGACGATGTCAACATGATCGACCACTTCCACCTAGCGGCTCACGGCGAACAGACCGTCAACTACAACCGGGACATTGAGATCTTTCCCGTGCTGAAACGCTTGTTCGAACAGCTGCTGGGGGCATCCCCCTACCAATCCCCCACCGACATGGGCGTCAACATGGCAGGGCATTGCATCAGCGACGACGCGGTCTGTCGCGAGGCCTCGAAGCAGGAGGTCATTCGTCGCTATTTCAAAGCCCGCGCCGCCGAACACCGCGACCAAACGGAGCCCATCCAGTCCGAGCGGATCGCGCTGCTGATGAGCAAGTTGCAGATCACCGTCGAAGACCGCCCCGTGGTCCGGCCCGCCCTCGAAAAGGACAAGGCGACCAAGGCTCCCACGGCCGCGATCCAGCTACCCGATGGGCAGATCATCGTCGGCAAGACCTCACCCCTGCTCGGGGCCTGCTCCGCGATGCTGCTTGACGCCCTCAAGGCGTTGGCCGGTATCGACCCAGACATGAAACTTCTCGACCCGGAAACCATCGAACCCATCCAAACCCTGAAGACGAAACACTTGGGTAGCCGGAATCCACGCCTCCACACCGACGAAGTGCTGATCGCGTTGTCGGTCAGCGCGAAACAGGACGAGTTTGCGCGGCGCGCCCTGGCAGAACTGCACAATTTGCGCGGCTGTGACGTCCATTCCACGGTCATCCTGGGCCCAGTGGATGAGGCGATTCTACGGAGCCTTGGCGTCCACGTCACCTGCGAGCCGGTCTTCCAGTCCAATCGGCTCTACCGCAAGCGATAGCGGCTACTGCCGCTGCTGGCGCAACACCGCTAGCACCATGCGCTCTAGGGCGTAGTCGGCGTTTGTGGCCGCCCCCTTGACGTCGGCGTCGGCCTGCGCGATCAGCCCGATGGCTGCTGCCACCCCAGCGGGCTGCCAGTTGCGGGCCGTGCGCTGGTACTCCTTCAGCTTGAAAGGCGGAATGCCGAGTTGACGGGCCAGGTCCGGTCCCCCACCCCGGGCCTCAAGGAACTTTCCCATGCCCCGGAAGGCCCCCGCCATGGCGGAGGTCACGAGCACAGGAGCGGCGCCAGTGCCGAGCGCCCAGCGGAGCCGTTCCAGCGCCAGCGACGCGTTCCCGGCTAGGACTGCATCGGCTACGGCGAAGGACGTGACTTCCGCGCGTCCCGCGAAATAGCGCTGGATCATGGCCTCGTCGATCGGAGCGCCGTCGGCATCATCGCCCAACTGGGCGATAGCAGAGGTCAGTGCCCGCAGGTCATTACCGACGGCCGCGACCAGCACACCAGCCGCCTCTTGCGACAGCTTGAAGCCGCGCCGTTTAGCTTCCGCCGAGCAGAACTTCGGTAGTTCCCAGGGTTTGGGCGCGGATACCGAGACTGTTTCGATCTTGGCTTTCTTGAGTTTGTCGATCAGGCCACGTCCCTTGTTACCTCCCTCGTGCACCAGGATGAGACATAGTTCTTCCCCGGGATCCTTGGCCAGCGCCACGAGTGCGTCTCCCACCTCGGGTGGGGTGGCGCCGACGTCATTGATGACGGCAACAATGTGGGTCGCGAACAGTGAACCCCCGGTCACCTCGGAGAGCATGGTTTCGGCCAATTCTGCCCCGGTGATGCGGTTGACCTCTGCCTCGGGCTGCTCAGCGCACGCGGCTTGGCGACGCTCGTCGACGGCGCGGGCAGCGAGCAGTGGCTCAGTACCGGTGACCAACAAAGCGCGTCCAAAACTGTTCACTGGCCCAGCATGTCACGGTTTTAGGGGTGCCAAAACCGCGTGTGCAGACGCCCGTCCACCAGTTCGACGGCGATGCTGCCGTCCTCATCGGTGCGTGCGATGCTCATCCCAAGCGATTCGGCCGTCTGCAGCGTACGCGGGCTCGGGTGACCGTACGAGTTGCCCTGCCCCGAGCTGGCTACGGCGAGCCCCGCTCCGGAGGCAGCCAGGAAGCCCCGATCCTGCCGGGAGGAGCCATGATGCGGGAGTTTTAGAACGTGGGCGCTTAAATCTATGCCGTGTTGCTCCGCCGTCTTGAGCGCCTTGGCTTGGCCGTCTGGCTCGGCGTCCCCAGGCAGCAGCACCCGTAGTCCCGCCACCTCGACTACCGCGATGATGGACGAGTCGTTTTCAGTGGCGCTCTCCCCCTCACCGCTCGCCTGCATCGATTCGGGTTGCCAGGCGGCCACGGTCGTCCACTGCACCGCCCCGATGGAGAATCGCTGCCCGGGCTCGGCCACCACCTGCCCAACCTGGTGTGCCTCAGCGGACTGCGCTACCGCCTCTGCAGCGAATACGGGTGAAGCGAGCGGGCTGACGAGAACTAGCCCTGGACGGTACCGAGATATCACGGCCTCCGTGCCGCCGACATGGTCGGCGTGATAGTGAGTCAGAACCAGCATCGGGATCTGCGCAATGCCCAGCGCATCCAGGCAGGCCAGCGTCGGGCCGGGTTCGGGGCCGGTGTCGACTAACACCCCCGCTCCTGGACCGGCCCGCAACACAGTGGCATCGCCCTGCCCCACATCGCAGAAGACCACCTGCCAATCACCAGGCCAGCCCACCGGCCCGGGACGAACCCAGGCTGCCGCCAGCAGCGCGCCTGCCATGCCGATAGCGGCAAGCCGCGAACGCAGACCTCGCCCCACCAAAACCGCTACCGCTGCAACCAGCACTATGCTGGCTGCAACCCCGATCCATGTTGGCGGCAGCTTCGCGACAGCCCTGGGCGCCGCTGACCCCAGTTGCGCCAACCACAAGATTGGCTGCACCACCCAGCCGGCAAGATAGGCGGCAGCTGCCGCCAGCGGCGGCACCCAGAACGTCACGGCTGCGACGAGACCCAGCACCGTCGCCGGCCCAACGAAGGGGCCTGCCAGCGCGTTGGCGAACAGCCCAATGATCGACAGCTGCCCTGACATGGCAGTGGTGAGCGGTGCCGTGGCGAGTTGCGCCGTTAACGGGACGGCTACTGCCTCCGCCAACCAGCGGGGAGCCCAACTCGTCATTACCGTTATGAGCGGTTCCGCTCCGACTGTGATACCGAGGCAGGCCGCCGCCGACAGCGCGAATCCCCAGGAGCGAGCCAGCCAGGGGTCGAGCGACAGCAACGCCAGCACGGCAAGACAAAGGTTGCGAATGCTGCGCCGGTCCTCGCCCAACCCAATAGCCGACAATGCGACCAGCCCCATGGCCGCTGCCCGCAGCACTGACGGTTCGGCGCGACACACCAGCACGAACCCTGCCACCCCAGCCACGCCCACACCTCGGATCGACCAACCCCGTAGCCCCACCCCGCGGGCTGCCGCCAAGAGCACGCCGAGCATCAGTGTCAGATTGGAGCCGCTGACAGCAAGTAGGTGGCTGAGCGCCGTATCACGGAACTGCGCTGTCAGTTCCGGCGAAATCCGACTGCGATCACCCACCACTAGGGAGGGCACCAGGGCTGCCTGGTCGGAGGGCGAGTACATCGTGGCTTGTCTCAGGCCTTCATGAATCCGGGTGACGGCTATGTCAAAGAGCCCGGGGGGATGCTGCTCAACGGAAACGGACGTCACGCTCAGCACTGCCGCCTCGGCAGCCGCCTGTTCCGCAGGCGCGAGTCGCACCCCCAGCCAATGGGTCGCTCCAGGACGAAGGCTCAGCAGGCCCGAAGGGTCGTCATCGCCGAAAAGTGTCACGGGTAAGTCAGTCGCGAGTGCACGGTCCCGGATCCGCAACGTCGTAAGCTGGCCGTGAGCCAGCACAATGCTCCGACCACCGCTGTTAATCAGAACCGGCTCATCCCGGATCCGCACTTCCGCGTGCCCGGAGGACCGATCCGTGGCTAAAGCAGCGACAGGACCCTCATGGAGCTGCCACGACCGTGCTCCAGAGGCTAGGGTCATCACCACGAGCGTGACGATGGCCAACCACAGCCAAGTGGCCCGGGATCGAGAGGCCACAAGACCTAACGCGAGCGCAATTCCGGCCGCTGTGACCAGGCTGGGACGCCAACCTGAGGTCCCAGCCAAGCAGCCCAGCCAGCTGGCAGCTGCTAGGGGAGCCAGCCGCCAGTCATGCCGCGCCAATCCCGAGGCAGGTGAGGCTGAGGTCACGGAGTCACCAGCGGCGCTAACCGCTCGTAGGTTTTAGGCCCGATGCCAGACACCTCTTGGAGCTGCGCCACGTCCGTAAACGGCCCGTTCTCGTCCCGCCAGGCGATGATGGCTTGAGCCAGCACCGGTCCCACGCCCGGCAAGGTTTGCAGTTGGTCCGTTGTTGCCTGATTGAGGCTAACGGCACCGCCACCTGTGTCGAGGACGCCCGGCTGAGCGCTGGCGCCAAGCATCTCGCCACGGGGCGAGCCCCGGGTACCGATAATGATCTGTTGCCCGTCGCTGACGCGAGCCGCAAGGTTCAGTTCTCCCGGGTCAGCATCGTCAGCAAGACCTCCCGCAGCTTGGATCACGTCCTGGACGATGGCGCCCTCAGCCACCGAAACGACCCCGGGCTGAACCACGGCACCAAGCACATGCACTCGCACCGTGGATGGCACTGATGGGGACGGCGACGGCACCGGCACCGAACTGGACGCAGCGACGGGCGTGACAACTGAATCCGGGAGCTCGGTTGCGGAGCTACGACCGAAGGCGTACAAGGTAATCAGACCAACGAGCACCAAGAGAGCCACAACCACCGGCAGATGCTCCCGGTTGAGTTTCGGAATGCTTCGCCACCACGGCGTTGGCTCGGGCGGGGTTGACACCTTTGACGCCTCCGGTGGTGCAGGCTCCTCGGCCTCGGCGTGGCGGGCCGCGCCAAGCGGCCCCTGATCGGCGGCTACCAGGGCAAGCCTGGCCCGTTCCAGTTGTTGCTCCGTGGTGCTCCTCATACTTTCACCATGGGAGGCTCTGCCAATGAATCACCAAGCGAGCTTCCTGGCTGTTGAAAACAGCGATAAGATGAACTACCTTGCGGCGGGCAGCGCGTAATCCCTTTCCAGGGGAACTCAGCTCGCTTTAGGTAGGTAACGACAACAGTGTCGTCTAGAACCAGGTGGAGTTGCTCATGTCTCAACTCAGGACCCGCATCACGGCCATCGCGGTGGCCACGGCTCTCGGCTTCAGTTCGCTCAGTTTGGGAGCACCTCAGGCAACCGCGGACGACTGCACCGCGGCCAGCCACGTGTCGCTGTTCACCTACAACGACTTCCATGGCCGCATCGCCAACGCGGCCGCTTTATTCACCCCCGTTGAGAAAGCCCGCGCCGAGCAAGGGGAAGACAACGTCGCCCTCCTCAGCGTCGGCGATGACATCGGCGGCTCCACTTTCGAATCTATGGCCGATGACGACAACCCGACCCTCGAAGTCCTAGCTGCCGCCGACCTCAGCGCCTATACGGCTGGAAATCATGAGTTCGACAAAGGGTGGGCGGACCTAGTTGGCCGCGTCCATGCCACCCTACCGGAGGTAGACCTGCTGGGAGCCAACGTCTATACCAAGGGCACCACCCAGGTCGCGGCGCCCTTGAAGGCCTACACCACCTTCAAGCTGGGGGAGCTGGATATCGCGGTGGTCGGTGCCGTAACCGGCGACCTCCCGTCGCTGGTCTCCCCCGCCGGCATCGCGGATCTGACGATCGGCGACCCAGTCGAGGCCGTCAACAACACCGTCGCTCAGCTACCCCCCGACATCGACCTCGTCATCGCCTCCATCCACGAGGGCGCCCCGAGCGGCTCCGGGGCTGGCGATGATCAGGCGGCCGCCAGCCCAAGCTTCGCCCGGATGTGGACAGACATTGACCCGCGGGTCTCGGTGGTATTGAACGGCCACACCCATCAGACCTACTCCTGGACCAACGCGAAAGGGCAACTATTCACCCAAGCCGGTTCCTATGCCGCGGCCATGAATGAACTCCAGGTCGGTGTCACCGCCGATGGGGCGGTCTGTGGGATCACCAACACCACCACACAAGTCAACCCGGATGCGGTCGACACCAGCCTGCCCCGCATCCAGAAGATCACCGAGATCGTCGCCGCCGCCATCACGAAGGCAGACCAGATCGGCGCAACCGTCATTGGGAACGCCACCGAGGCCATCTCAACCCCCACCGGCAACGCTGACGTACGAAACGTCGAATCCCCCATGTCCAACATGGTGGCTCAGATGTTCTACGACGTGCTGAACAACGGTGATAGCGAATTCATCGGTGTCCAGAATCCAGGCGGCACCCGCGACAGCTTCGACCAAGGAGACATCACCTATAAGGAAGCCGCCCTGACGCTACCGTTCGCCAACTCGTTGTTTACCACGCAGCTCTCGGGGGCACAGTTCAAGACAGTGCTGGAGCAGCAGTGGCAACGCAACAGCCAGGGCGAGGTTCCGTCGCGCCCGTTCCTGCGGCTTGGTCTGTCCAGCAATGTCACCTACGCCTATGATGAGGCCCGCCCCGAGGGCGACCGAATCACCGGCATCTACATCAATGGTTCCCCAATCAACCCCGCCAAGCTGTACACCGTTGGCTCGGGTTCCTTCCTCATCGCCGGCGGGGACAACTTCCACGAGCTGGCAAACGGCGTGAACACCAAGGATACCGGCCGCGCCGACCTAGAAGCCTGGACCGCCTGGGTTAAAACCAAGGGCACGCTAAGCCCGTCGTACGTGAAACGGGGTGTATCGGTGGCGGTCGCCCCCACGGAGTTGGCACGGGGCGGATCAGCCGGTGTGTTCAGCTTCGACGTCACTGCTGATGCGCAGGCACCGGAGGGGCTTGACTTCCTGCTGGGAAGTGCCACCGGAACCGACCCGAAGGATCCCAACAAGGTCTCCCCCGGGCTACCGAACACACACGTCGAGGCTTACCTGGGCGACCTCATGGTAGGCACCGGAACCGTCACGGACGGGCGTAGCCGGGTGGCCGTGACGATGCCTGCCGACTGCTCCGTCGCCACGGGCCGCAAGCTGCTCACCTTCCGGATCGCCCCCTCCGACACTGTTGTGAGGATTCCCGTGACGATCACCGGCGACGACGCCATCTGCTCCCCGCAACCGGCCCCAACCAGTTCTCCCACGAACTCGCCGAGCCCCCAGCCCCGGCCGAAACCAGGACCACCAAAGACGGGGCACTGAGACGGCGATCGGTGGGGCGGGAGGGGGCCCTCCTGCCCCACCGATCGCGTTACCTGGCGTCATCACTACGGCGCGGACAGCGCCTCCGCGTTAAGCCATTCTCCGCCTAGGATCGCGCCACCGGCAGATCAGCAACGGCACCAGCGGCCTTCACCCGGCAAACCGGCGCACTGCTTCACGACACGCTCGCAGCAGTCAGAGCCTACGCGGGCTGGAACGAACCGCTACTTGCCCGCCACCAGACTCAGCATCTTCGGTAGTCGCGCAATGACCTTGACGATCGGAGCGCCGTTCAGGGCGCGCTGCACCCCGGGTTCTGCCAACGCCAGTTCCTTCGCAGCATCCTCCGTGATGGCGGGGGGCACCTCCAGCTTCGCCCGCACCTTGCCCTGAACCTGCACCACCATCGTGACGGTGTCGTCAACCAGCAGGTCCGGCTCCGGAATGGGCCAGGAGCTGTTGGCGACGGAAGGCTGATACCCCAGCACCTCCCACATCTCCTCGGCAACGTACGGCGCCACCAGGCTCAGCGCCTGGGCGACAAACGAAGCCGCTTCCCGGACGGCCGGGTCGGAGGGGCCAGGCGCGCCGTCGATGGCTTTGCGGGTCGCGTTGACCAACTCCATCGTTCGGGCCACGGCGACGTTGAAACGGCCGGACTCGATGAGTTGGGAAATCTCAGCCACGGTCTTGTGGGTGACGCGGCGCAGCTTGGTATCGCCGGTGCTGTAGTCGACGCCGGGATCTGACGAGACGTCGCAGGCTAGGCGAAAGGCGCGTTGCAGGAACTTGAGGGACGAGGTGGGCGACACATCGGACCAGTCGATGTCATCCTCCGGGGGGCCGGCGAAAACCATCGTCAGCCTGACAGCGTCAACCCCAAACTCGTCCAGTTGCTGCCCCAAGTCGACCCCATTACCCAGGGATTTGCTCATGGCCTTACCTTGGTTGACTACCTGGCCCTGGTTCAGAAGTTTCCGCATGGGTTCGTCGAAGTCGACCAAGCCCATGTCGTGCAGTACCTTGCTGAAGAACCGCATGTACAGCAGGTGGAGGATGGCGTGCTCGACGCCGCCCACATACTGCGCTACCGGCATCCAGTTGGCCACGTCCTCCGGGCGGAAAGGACCGTCGGTGTAGCCGGGCGAGCAGTAGCGGAAGAAATACCAGGACGAGTCGACGAACGTGTCCATGGTGTCAGTGTCCCGCTTAGCGGGACCGCCACACTTCGGGCACTCGGTGTTCACCCATTCACTAGCCCCGGCCAACGGGGAGTTGCCCTTGGGAGCCAACTCGGCGCCACGCAGATCGGGCAGCTTCAGGGGCAGCTGATCGTCCGGGACGAGAACCTCGCCACACACCTCACAGTGCACCACCGGGATCGGACAACCCCAGAAACGCTGCCGGGACAGCAGCCAGTCCCGCAGCCGGAACTGGACTGCGCCGACGCCTGTGGCGTTGGTCCGCAGCACATCCAGGCTCTCAGCGATCCCCGAGGCCTTATCGGTCAGCCCGTCGAGCGGCCCCGAGTTCACATACACGCCGTCCCCGACGGCGGCAACCCCAGTCTCGGTGGGATCGGTGCCGTCGACATCTATCACCATTCGAATGGGCAGCCCATAGGTCCGGGCGAAATCCAGATCTCGCTGATCATGGGCGGGCACCGCCATGATCGCGCCCGTGCCGTAGTCAGCCAACACATAGTCTGCCGCCCACACGGGAATCTGTTCTCCGGTGACGGGGTTGGTTGCGCTCACCCCCAGATACACGCCGGTTTTGACGTGCTCTGTGGACTGCCGTTCGATCTCGGTGGTGCGCTTCACCTGCTCCAGGTAGGCCTGGAACTCCTCGCGGTGGCTGTCGGCGACGATCTCAGCGGCCAGCGGCGCGTCGGGGGCCACCACCATGAATGTGGCACCGTAGAGGGTGTCGGGCCGGGTGGTAAAGACCGTGACTGGCTCGTCACGGCCCTCGATCCGGAAGTCGACGTGGGCGCCCTCGGAGCGGCCAATCCAATTCCGCTGCATCGCCAGAACGTGGTCCGGCCAGCCGCCCTCCAGCTGCTCCATGTCGTCCAGCAGCCGCTGCGCGTAATCGGTGATCTTGAAGTACCACTGGGTTAGCTTGC
>JAUNKK010000092.1 GCA_030532825.1 Propionibacteriaceae bacterium | reverse complement strand
CTGCGCCTCATCGAAGGCCAAGCCCGCGGGATCGCCCGCATGGTGGAGCAGGACGCATACTGCATCGACATCATGACCCAGATCTCGGCCGTCACCAGCGCCCTCAGGTCGGTGTCCATGGCGCTCCTCAAGGACCACCTGGAGCACTGCGTCGCCGCCGCCGCGCGGGAGGGCGGGGAGGTCGCGCAGGAGAAATTCGATGAGGCGATGACCGCCATCTCGCGCCTAGCGCGCTGATGCGGCCCGGACCCGTCGAAAAATGTCAGTCCTCGGCGTCACCATCGAAACAACCCTATGGAAAGGGACAACCATGAAGAACAAGTACATCGTCTCCGGGATGACCTGCGGTCGCTGCGCCGCCCATGTCACCGAGGAGGTCCAGGAACTCGAGGGCGTGACCGGCGTCAACGTCGAATGGGAATCGGGGGAGATGATCATTGAGTCCGAGGTTCGCATCCCGTACGACGCAGTGGTCGGGGCCGTTGCTGAGGCGGGCGACTACACCGTCGTCGAGGCCTGAGCCGTGGCTGGGGCTTTGCTGCCTGACAACGAGGTCCCGGCGCTGGATTAAGCGCTGGATCAGTAGGAGTAGACCGTGACTGCAACCAAAGAGGCCGCCCCCCGGGGCGGCGTGGAGATCTCGCTGGACTTGACGGGGATGACCTGCGCCTCCTGCGCGAACCGAATCCAAAAGAAGCTGAACAAGGTTGACGGCGTCGAGGCCATCGTCAACTATGCGACGGAGCGCGCCACCATCCGCGCCCCCAAGGGCACTACCGCCGAGCAGCTCATCGAGGTGGTGGCGGCGGCAGGCTACGGGGCCCGCCCCACCTCCGTCGAAGCCCCGGAGGAGCGCGCTGACGTCCTGCTGCCCCGGGTTCAGTTGGCCTTTGCCCTGGCCATCCCCGTTATCGCGGTGTCCATGGTGCCGGCCTGGCAGTTCCCCGGATGGCAATGGCTGGCGCTGCTGCTGACCACCATCGTCGTCTTCTGGTGTGGGCGCAGCTTCCACAAGGCCACCATCGCCAACATCCGGCACGGTGTTACCACCATGGACACCCTGGTCAGCTTGGGGACGACGGTGGCGTGGCTGTGGTCCGTGGTCGCCATGGTTTTCGGCCACGCTGGGATGATCGGGATGACCCACGAGTTCACGCTCACGCTCGGCCGCAGCGACGCGATGGGTAACGTCTACTTCGAGGCCGCCGCTGGGATTGTCGCCTTCCTGCTGCTGGGTCGCTGGATCGAGGCCCGTTCCAAGCGGCAGGCCGGTTCCGCGGTGCGCGCGCTCCTTGAGGTGGGGGCGAAGGAGGCGATCGTGCTGCGGGATGGCCAAGAGGTGGCCATCCTCGCTGGTGAGCTGGCGTTAAACGACCTCATCGTTGTGCGCCCGGGCCAAAAGGTAGCGGCCGACGGCGTGGTCGTTGAGGGCGAGTCGGCCGTGGACGCCGCGATCATCACAGGCGAGTCCCTGCCGGTGGAGGTCGCGCCTGGCTCCCAGGTGGTGGGTGGGTCCGTCAACACGACGGGGCGGCTCATCGTTAAGGCGACAGCCGTGGGCTCGGCAACGCAGGTGGCGCAGATCGCCCGGCTCGTCGAGGAGGCCCAGACGGGCAAGGCCAAGGCCCAGCGGCTGGCTGACCGGATCACGGAGTTCTTCGTGCCGGGCGTGCTCATCGTCGCCATGCTCACGTTCGTGGGTCAGCTCCTGGCCGGGGCTGGGGTCACCTACGCCCTGACGGCTGGCATCGCGGTGCTGATCATCGCCTGCCCCTGTGCCCTAGGCCTCGCCACCCCATCGGCGCTGCTGGTCGGTACGGGCCGCGGGGCCGAGATGGGCATCATCATCCGTGGCGCCCAAGCCTTGGAGCGGGCCCGCGATATTCAGGACGTGGTGTTGGACAAGACCGGCACGTTGACGACGGGTGAGATGACGGTGTTGGCCGTCGAACCGAGCGATGACGTGGAAGACGCTGAGCTGCTGGCCGTCGCGGCTGCGGTCGAGCAGGGCTCGGAGCATCCGATTGCCCGCGCCATCGTCGAGGCCGCGGGTGGGGTAGCGGCCGCGGAGAACTTCGAAGCGCTCCCCGGTCGGGGCGTGCGCGCCCGGCTGGGCGGCGTGGAGGTGGCTGCCGGGTCGCGTCGCCTGCTGGCGGACCTGGGGCTGGAGGCGTCAGGGGAGCCGAGCGCGCTCGGCAGCGAGGTCTTTGTGGTCCGCGGCGGCGCAGTGCTCGGAAGGCTGCTGGTGGGCGACCGGCTGAAGCCCGCAGCGGGGGAGGCCGTCGCCGAGTTGAAGCGTCTGGGTCTGAGGCCGGTGCTGCTCACCGGCGACTCGCGGGCTGTGGCGACCGAGGTGGCCAGCGCCGTCGGTATTGAGGATGTCCGCGCGGAGGTGCTGCCTCAGGGTAAGGCGGCGGTCATCGCTGAGCTTCAGGCCGGTGGGAAACGCGTAGCCATGGTGGGTGATGGGGTGAACGACGCGGCGGCGTTGGCTACGGCGGACCTCGGCGTGGCCATGGGGGCAGGCACGGACGCTGCCATCGCGGCCAGCGACCTGACCTTGATGCGCGACGACCTGATGAGCGTCGCGGACGCCATCCGGCTGTCCCGCGCCACCGAGCGGACCATCCGCGGCAACCTGCTGTGGGCTTTCGCCTACAACGTCGCAGCCATCCCCATCGCGGCGCTGGGGTGGCTGACCCCCATGATCGCGGGGGCGGCCATGGCCTGCTCCAGCGTCTTCGTGATGCTCAACTCCTTGCGACTGCGCCGGTTCCGCTGAGTGCGGTTCGCCCGGGTTAACCAGCGCTGCTGCTGAGGATTGTCGTTTCGCGACGCGACGAACTAAGCTCACCCCAGAACCTGAGAAATCTGAGTTTCTGAGAGAATCTCAGTCTCCGCTTGGTTTTCGTTAAGGTTTCCGTTAAGCTAGCCACGTCGGGCACCCCCGGCAGCCTCAACCAGGAGATTTGGATGGCCAAGAAGCACTTGTGGATTCCCGCCGCTGCCGGCGGGGTTGCGCTGACCCTTGTCGGAGGCGTCGCAGTGGCAACCGCTATGCACAAGAACGACGTGGTGGTCTCCGTGGATGGGGTATCCCAGACCATCGCCGTGCGCGAAGACACGGTACGAGAGGTTCTGGAACTCGACGGCCTTGAACTCGGTGAGCACGATGTGGTTCTTCCTTCCCCGGATACCAAGATCACCGATGGCATGGAGATCAGCGTCCTTTACGGGCGTGAGTTGAATCTCACCGTCGACGGCGAGGCCAGCACTGTGTGGACCACCGCCCTGACGGTCGGCGAAGCCCTCACCTTCCTCGGCCTGAACGACCCCGACGCCAAGCTATCTGCCTCTCGAAGCACTCCCATTGGGCGCGAGGGCTTGGCGCTTGAGGTCTCCATTCCCAAAGACGTCACCATTGATGTCGCGGGAACCCCCGTCGCGCTCACGGTAGCGGGCAACGTCGGCGATGCGCTGGCGGTCGCCCAGGTGTCCCCGGACGAGGACGACCTTGTCACCCCGGCCGCCGACACCTCCCTGGTAGACGGGATGGCCATCACCTACACCAACGTCGAGCAGAAAGCTGCGACCAAAGAGGTCCCCATCCCCTTCGACAAGGAGGAGAAGGAAAGCTCTGACCTTGAGAAGGGCAAGACCAAGATCGACACCGAGGGTGTCGATGGGGTCAAGACCGAAACTTACCTTGAGGTCTACCACAACGGCACGCTGGTCAGCAGCGAACTGCAATCCGAGGCTGTCACCAAGGAACCTGTGAAGCAGGTCACCCTGGTTGGCACCAAGGAGTCGAGCGACGACTCTGGATCGGACCCGGGCTCAGGGTCGGATCCTGGGGACGGAACCGATCTTCCGCCCGCCAGTGGCGACTCATGCCAGGCGTCGTACTACTGGCAGGGACAGAAGACCGCGAACGGTGAACAGTTCAACCCCAGCGACCTCACCGCCGCACACAAAACCCTTCCGTTCAACACGCGCGTCAAGGTGACCAATCCGAGCAATGGTAAGACTGTGGTCGTGCGGATCAACGACCGCGGGCCCTACGTGTCAGGTCGCTGCCTTGACCTGTCGAAGGCCGCCATGGAAACCATCGGAGGCACCTCCGCCGGTGTGATCACGGTGAACTACGAGGTCATGTAAACCAACAAACGTCCGCTCAACACCCTCCTCGTCGGCCCCCGCGCGATCTGCCCGTCGCCCGGGGGCCGACGACTGCCTACAAGGAGCGCCGTCAGGCACCGAGGGAAACCGGCAGGCTGTGAGCGGGGAGTGGCTTATTAGGCGGCGGTGGAGTCGTCGACGACGGGGATGCGGTTGGCGATGAGGTGGTAGAGGCGCAGCATCTCCTTGGCCTGGGACTGGATCGTCCACTGACCAGCCAGGCGTCGCGATGTCTCGGCCGCGTGGGATCGCCACTGCGGCACCTGCAGCAGGTTCATCACCTTGAGGATGCTGGCGGCCAGGGACGCGGGGGTTGGGCGGGCCAGTTCTGAGTTCACCCCGGGCTCCAGCACCAGCCGTAGCCCTGGATCCACCGAGACGATCGGTAGTCCCGCTAGCGCGGCCTCGTGCAGCACCAGCGCCTGGGTGTCGGTCTGACTCGGGAACACGAACAGGTCTGACATCCCATAGAACGCGCCGAGCGCTTCGCGTTTCTGTTCACCGGGCAGAATGATGTAGCCGCGGCGGCGGCCTTGCTCCAGCACCTTCGCGATTCGGGAGTAGCGCTGCCAGTCGCCGACTACCATGAGCCGGGCGTCGGGTCGCTGCGCCACCACCAGTTCGAACGCCTCACACAGCAGGTTCAGCCCCTTCTCCGGGGCGATGCGGCCCGCATACAGCGCCAGCGGACCGCCGTCATAGGCGATGGGCGGGGGGCCAGGTGGCAGCGGGTCGACGCCGTTCGGTACCACGAGCAGGTTTGCCTCGGGGGCTAGTTCGCGGCACCGGTCCGCGGTTTTCGGCGACGGAGTGGTCACCAGATCGGCCGAGTCCAGCATCTTCTTGCACAAGCCCAGCAGCGTCGCCGTCGAGCGTCCCCGGCTTTGGAAACGGATGGCGGCGTCGCGCAGCTCACTAGAGTTGAGGATCTCGCCGTGGGTAAGGCGCGCGAAAGCCTGTACCACCCCGCGCAATAGCGGCAGCACCGCCGCGTAATGGTCGGCGTAGGCGTCGAAGTCGGTGTGCCAGGTCATGAGCATCGGCTTGTCGAGCCGCTTGGCGGCCCACACCCCCAACACCCCGACGGTGCCAAGCCCGTGGACGTGAATGACGTCGGGGTCGAGGGCGCGCAGCTTCTCAATCGTGCGTTCAAAGTGGCTACCGCTGGCCACGCGCGTCGGCATATTGGGCACCCGGACCGACGGCAGCCGCAATTCGACGCGGCCCACACGGCCGTGGTGCGGGTTGGGGCCTTTCGCCTTCGGTGCAACCACGATCACCTCGTGACCGGCATCCAGCAGGTTGCCTTCCAGGTGCTGCACCGCGAACATCAGGCCGTTACTACCCGGGCCATAGTTGTCGATGAACTGCGCAACCTTCAGGCGCTGCTCCGCGTGTCCAGGTCCAACAGTCACGGCAACACTGTAGCCGAATACGAATCACGCCTGTGAAAGCTGACGACGATCTCTATACCAGGCTAAGACTCCGGGCGCAGGCCGCAATGACTGCAGGGTCATGGCTGATGACCAGTACAGCCCGTCCCTCGCTGGCCCGCCACACATCGGCCATGAGGGCGTCGGCGGTGGCGCGGTCCAGGTGCTCGGTGGGCTCGTCGAGAATCCACAGGTCCCGCTCGGCTGCGAGCAGCCGAGCCAGGGCCAGGCGTCGCCGTTCCCCGCCCGACAGGGTGTGCCCGTCCTCCCCGACGAGGCGCTCCGGATCGAGGTTCAGGCCGGCGCGGGCCAAGGCGTCGGCAATCTGCGCATCCGTCGCGTCCTTGTTGCCGATCCGTACGTTCTCGGCGATCGAGGTGGCGAAGATGTGGGCGTCTTGAGCCAGGTAGCCGACGCGCCCGCCGCGCTGCACCACGCCCTCCCGGGGCGGGATAAGCCCCATGGCGGTGGCGGCCAGGGTAGTTTTCCCGGCCCCCGATGGGCCTGTGCAAGCGACTCGCTCACCCGGCCGGACACTCAGGTCGAGGCCCGCCTGGATGACGGGGCCTCCCGGCCAGCCGATAGCCACCCCGTCGAACCTCAGGCCGCTGGCAGCGTCCCCGTCGGGGACAACGTCGCCCGTGCCGACGGGGTCGGCGTCCAGGATCTCGGCGACTCGGCCTAGGGCGGAGCGGGCGCGCGTCCATGCCTGGGCGGCGGCGATGAAGCTGGCCAGCACCTCGTGCAGGGCCAAGGGCAGCAGCCCCAGCACCGCTAGGACCGTGGGATGCAACTGCCCGTCGGCCACGGCTGGCGCGCCGATCGCCAAGCCTGCCACCACCGCGATCCCGGCAGCAACCACCTGGGCTGCCGAGGCCACGCCCCGCACCCAGGCGCCCCGGGCTTCCTGCCGCGTCAGGCGCTCGTCGATCTCCAGCAACTGTGCCAGAGCAGCCGCCTCGGCCCCGTAAGCCACCAGATCCTGCGCCGTGTGGGCTAGTTCCCGCGTCGCGTCGGCCAGTTCGCCCCGGGTGGGCGCGGCCGCCCGATCCACCGTCTGGCTGGCGCGCTGCGACAACAGTGGCACCACGATCCCCGCCAGCACGGCCGTCGCGAACAGTGCGGCCGCCGCCGGAGCAGAGATGAATGCGAGCCCGACGGAGGTGCCCGTGATGACCAGCAGTCCGGAGGCGACGGGGATCAGCACTCGCACCAGCACGTCGGTGACGGCCTCGGTGTCGGCGACGACCCGGGTCAGCAGATCGCCGCGCCGGGTGCCGATGAGAGTGGTCCCGGCCAGGGCCTCGTAGGTGCGCAGTCTCAGCGCCGTCTGCATCCTGAGGGCGATGTTGTGGCCGACCAGACGCTCCAGGTAGCGGAATGCGCTGCGGCTGATGGCGAAGGCGCGGACCCCCGTCGACGGGGCCTGCAGGTACAGCACGGGCGGCATCAGGGCTGCGAAGCTGATGAGCCACGCCGACAGTCCCATGAGGGCCACCGACGAGGCAGAGGCCACGGCGGCCAGCAGCACCGCCAGGCTGAGCCGCCACCAGCCGCCGGGGACGGCTCGCAACAGCTTGGTGAGCAGGCCCGTCATAGCGTCACCACCTCATCGGCGGCCGCCAGCACGGCGGGACGGTGGGTGACGACCAGCGCCCCCGCCCCTGACTCGCGAACCGCGCGGATCACAGCTGCTTCCGCGTCGGCGTCGAGCCCGGCGGTCGGCTCGTCTAGCACCAGCAGGCGCGCCCCGCCGCGCCGGATCCGCAGCAGCGCCCGAGCCAAAGCGACGCGCCGCCGTTCACCGCCCGAAAGACCCTCGCCGTCGTCGCCCACCGGTTTGTCGCTAGCAAACGGCGCCCCGACCTCCCGCAGCGCCGCGGCGATCTCGGCGTCGCTGGCGTCAGGGCAGCCTAGCCGGACGTTGTCGCCGACGCTGCCGTGCGTCATCCCAGGGTTCTGCCCCACCCAGGCGGTGCGGCGGCGCCACGCCGACACGTCGAGGGCACCGAGGTCTTGGCCGTCGACCAGCACCCGGCCCTGGTCGGGGCGCTGGAATCCCATCACCAGTCCCAAAATCGTTGACTTTCCTCCACCCGATGGACCCGTCAGCGCCACGATGCGACCCTCCGGTACGGCTAGCTCCAGGCCCGTGACGGCGGGTTCGGGCGCGCCCGGCCAGGTGAAGCTCACCTGCTCTAGACGCAGCTGGGAGCCGACCGGCAGATGAGCGCCGGAGCCGTCGAATCCCTGATCGATCAGATTGAGGGCGGCCTTCGCGGCGGCCACTCCGTCGGCGGAGTCGTGGAAGTGGACGCCTACCTGGCGGACCGGTAGGAACGCCTCCGGGGCCAGGATCAGCACGAACAGCGCCGTCTCGAAGGGCATCTCCCCGAAGGCCAGGCGAAAGCCAACGGTGACGGCCACCATCGCCACGGCCAGCGACGACAGCAGTTCCAGGGCCAGTGAGGACAGGAAGGACACATACAGCACCCGCATGGTTTGCCCGCGGTACTCGTCCTCGGTGATGACGATGCCCTTGCGTTGGGCGCGGGCCCGGGCGAAGGCCTGCAGCGTCGGCAGGCCCTGAATCAGGTCAGCGAAGTGGTTGGCCAGCTTGTCGGCGCGGGCGAAGGAGTGGCGCGTGGCGGCCTGCGTCGTCCAGCCGATGAGGATCATGAATACCGGCACCAGCGGCAGCGTCAGCACGACGATCAGGGCGCTCGGCCAGTCGGCCAGCAGCAGCACCCCGCCAACCAGGAACGGCACGGTTGCGGCCAGGCCAAGCTGCGGTAGATACTTCGCGAAATAGCCGTCGAGCGCATCGAGGCCCGTCGTGACCACCTTCGTTAACGTCGCCGATGATGCGAGGGGCCGGGACAGATGTGCAGTGAGGACGTCGCGCCGCAACTGCGATTTCACCGCCGCGGCGGAGCGGTGGGCCAGCACCGAGTTCACCCAGCTCAGCAGGCCACGGGCCGCGAAGACGCCGAGCAGGAGCAGCAACGTCGCCACCCAGTCCGGGGGCAGTGCCCGGTAGGCAAAGACGATGGCAATGCTGCGTGCCAGTAACCAGGCCTGCGCGATCACCAGCAGCGCAGTCGCGATGCCAACAGCAACCGAGGCGACCAGGTAAGTCCTGGTCGCCCCGGCGCGTTTCAGGAGCCTCGGCTCCACGGGTCCAGCCATACGGGTCAGGGTACCCTCAACAGCTTTGCCCTAGTAGACGATCTTGTCGGGGATGTTCTTGGTGCTGATACGTTTCGAGAACACCCAGTAGCTCCATGCCTGATAGGCCAGCACGATGGGAACGAAGATCACGGCGGCCCAGGTCATGAGGGTCAGCGTCGTTTCTGAACTGGCAGCGGTGAGGATGCTGATACGGAAGTTGCGATTCACCGACTCGTCCTGCGCGAAGCCCAGGTTGCCGTACATCTTGAGGAAGAACCCGGCGACGAGGGCGACGATGCTCAGGCCTGTCAGCACGAAACCCCAGCCCTCGCGGCCCAGCTGCCCAGTCAGGAATACCGAACCCGCCAGCGCCACGATGGCCACGATGGCCGTGACCCACCCCAGGGCCCGCAGGTCGCCAAACTCCGAGACCGCCGGCCAGAAGGTGTGCTGGCAGATCACAAAGACCGCCATCAGGCCCGCCACGACCCAGCCGTAGGTCTTCACGAAGCCGCGGGCGCGGTCGTGGATCTCGCCGCGCGACTTGAGAACAACGAAAGTGGCGCCGTGGACCATGAATAGCCCGATGAGCAGCGCACCGCCCAGCAGCGCGAATGGGCCGAACAAGCCGATGAAGTCCCCGTTCCACAGCATCCCGTCGTTGGCCAGCCCGATCACGAAATTCGCAAACCCGACGCCTAACACCAGGGTAGGCAGGAATGAACCGACCACCGCGAACACATCGAAGGTCTGGCGCCATTTCGCGTCGGGGTGCTTCGAGCGATACTCGAAGGCGACGCCGCGCAGGATCAACCCGACCAGCATCAGCAGCAGCGGCAGGTAGATCGCCGAAAAGAGCGACGCATACCAGCCAGGGAAGGCCGCGAACATGGCGCCCCCCGCGGTGAGCAGCCACACCTCGTTGCCGTCCCAGGTGGGGCCGATGGTGTTGACCATGACGCGACGCTCTTTGTCGTTGCGGCCCAGAATGGGCAGCAGCATGGCAACGCCGAAGTCGAAGCCCTCCAAGAAGAAGAACCCGATCCACAAGATAGCGACCAGCAGGAACCAGATGAGGTTCAGCGTCGGAACAGCAGTTTCAAGAAGCAGCATGTGATACTCCTGCTCAGTAGGCGAAGGACATCGGGGCGTCGGGATCCTTCGACACCTGCGGTTCGGTCACATCGGGCAGCCCCTTCTTCGTGTAGTAGAGGAACAGCCCCACCTCAATCACCGCGAGCACACCGTAGAGCAGCGTGTAGACGATGAGCGAGAACAGCACCTCGTTGGCGCTGGCGCTGGGGGACACACCGGCTTGAGTCGGCAGGACGCCAGCCACCAGCCAGGGCTGGCGGCCCATTTCCGTGAAGATCCAGCCGAACGAGATGCCGAACAGCGGCAGCAGGGGCATGGCAGCCATGAGGCCCGTCCACAACTTCGACGGTTTCGGCAAGCCGCCCTTGCGTAGCGTCCACAGCAGCAGCAGGCCGATGAGCACCCCGGCCATGCCGAAGGCCATCATCAGCCGGAAGCTCCAGTAGGTGACGGTGATGTCAGGGATCGGGTTGATCTCGCTGTAGCGGTCGGCCAGGTAGGGGGCGTACTGCTCCTGCAGCTGCGTTTGGGTGCCCTCGTAGGACCGGAAACCCTGCGTCGGGAACTCCTCGCGGATGGTGTCGATGCCCTTGATCTCGGGTACGCCTGCGATGATCGACAGCACCATCGGGACCTTCACCTCGAAGGCGGCCTCGGTCTGATCCGCGTTGGGGATGGTCAGCAGAGAGAAGTCGCCCGTGTCCTCGAAGGCGCCTTCGGCGGCGGCCAGTTTCGCGGGCTGCATGTGGGTGATGGCTTTGGCCTGCGCATCGCCCGAGAAGATGGTGACCACCGACGAGGCGATCAACACCCAGGCGCCGAATTTCGCCGCCCAGCGGTAGGCCTGGATGTCCTCCTCGGGGACGTCGGCCTTGCCGT
>JAUNKK010000011.1:56656-59546 GCA_030532825.1 Propionibacteriaceae bacterium | reverse complement strand
TTGCTGCGCCTCGACCCCTTGATGGCGGTCTGGTCGATGACGGCAACGCCGTCCAAGGGGGCGACCGAGCCGTGGATGAGGGAACTCTTCCCTGAGCCGGCGACGCCGGTTACCGCCACGAGGCAGCCTGTTGGAATGTCAAGGTTGATGTTCCGCAGGTTGTTTGCGTTCGCGCCGCGCACGCTCAGATAGCCCGTCCCGGGGCGCACCTGACCTTTGAGCCGGGCCCGGTCGTCCAGGTGCCGACCCGTGAGAGTGCCGCTCGCCCGCAACTCAGCGACGCTGCCCTCGAAGCAGATCTGACCACCGTCACGCCCAGCACCCGGACCCAGGTCGACCACATGGTCGGCGATGGCAATCAGTTCCGGCTTGTGTTCCACCACCAGCACAGTGTTGCCTTTATCGCGCAGTTCCAGGAGCAGTTGGTTCATGCGCTGGATGTCGTGGGGGTGCAGGCCGATGGAGGGCTCGTCGAACACATAGGTCACATCGGTGAGGGACGAGCCGAGGTGTCGGATCATCTTGGTGCGTTGGGCCTCACCGCCCGACAGGGTTCCAGAGGGCCGATCCAGCGACAGATAGCCCAAGCCGATGGCCACGAACGCATCCAGGGTTTGCCGAAGTGACTCCAGCAGCGGAGCGATGCTGGGTTCGTCGAGTTCCCTCACCCACTCGGCGAGGTCGCTGATCTGCATGGCGCAGGCGTCGGCGATAGAGATGCCTTTTATTTTGGAGCTGCGGGCGGCCGCGGTCAGGCGGGTTCCGTCGCATTCCGGGCAGGTGCCAAAGGTGATGGCCCGCTCGACGAAGGCTCGGATGTGAGGCTGCATCGCCTCCACATCTTTGCTCAAAAAGGACTTCTGGATCTTAGGGATCAGTCCTTCGAAGGTGACGTTGACGCCCTCCACTTTGATGCGTTGGGGCTCGGAATGCAGCAGTTTGCCAAGTTCCCTGGGGTTGTACTGGCCGAGCGGCTTGTCCGGGTCGAAGAAGCCGCTGCTGCGGTAGATCCGGCCATACCAGCCCTCCATCGAATAGCCGGGGATCAACAGGGCGCCTTCGTTGAGTGACTTTGAGGCGTCGAACAACGCCGTTAAGTCGAAGTCGGAGATGCGCCCCAGCCCTTCGCAACGCGGGCACATACCGCCGATCACCTCGAACGAGCGACGCTCTTTCACCGTGGTCCCGCCCTTCGTTTTCGTGACGGCGCCTGCCCCGGAAACCGATGCGGTGTTGAATGAGAAAGCCTTCGGTGACCCGATGTGCGGTGTTCCCAGTCGGCTGAACAGAATGCGTAGCTGGGCGTTGACGTCGGCGGCGGTGCCGAGCGTTGACCGTGCGTTTGTGCCCAGGCGTTCCTGATCGACGATGATGGCGGTGGTGAGCCCATCCAGCAGGTCGACGTCCGGGCGGTCGAGGGTGGGCATGAAGCCTTGCACGAAAGCGGAGTAGGTTTCGTTGATCATTCGCTGGCTTTCAGCCGCGATGGTTTCAAACACCAGCGATGATTTACCGGACCCGGAGACACCCGTGAATACCGTCAAGCGACGTTTGGGAAGGTCAACAGAGACGTCGGCGAGGTTGTTTTCGCGGGCGCCGCGCACCCGGATGATGTCGTGGGCGTCTGCTGGGTGAGGTGTGGGCAATGGGGCTCCTCGGCTTGGGTCCAACACCCGAGTATGCGTCAGCCGCCCCGGTCGAGCCTCGTGGCGGAAGGTTATCGATCAGTTCGGGGTTTTGAACGTGCTGAATTGTTGTCCCATGGCGCCATCGGGGCCGGTGCTCTCCGATGGTTGCGGGTAGCCACTCGGTTTCGTTAGTCGACACGATATCCCAGGCGGGGCTGGGAGGGGAGATCGCTTGTGGCCGTTATTCGCTGATCTACTCACTTCGCGAAGGCGGCGGTAAGCGCGCCGAGCTGAAAACGGCTGTTGGCGCCGACGCTACGCTGAATGGCCTGCACCTTGCGCTGCACCGTCCGCACGCTGATCCCTAGCTGGCGGGCCGCCGATTCGTCGGTGAGGCCGGCTGCGAGCAGGGTGATGATTTGTCGCTCGTCGTTGTTCAGCAGGTTCCAGGCCTTGATCCGCTCCAGGCTGAGGGGCATCGCCGCTTGCCAGATGGCCTCAAAGGTGCAGCGCAGGAAGCGTAGCGTCCAGGGGGTCGCCCCCAGGACAGCGGAGATCTCTCGGCCTTTGCTGGCAGGGTGAAGCAGCATGAACTCTTCATCATCGCGGATCAACAGGTGCGCCGGCACGAGACGGGATAGGCGCGCGTTCTCGCCTTGACGCACCGACAGCAGCATGGTGCTGAGTAGCGAATCCTCGGCGAAAACCTCAGGGCTGTAGACGACGCGGTAGCTTACGCCCGCGTCGAGGGCCTTTGATTGTGTCTCCGACTGGCCGATGGTTTCGGGGCTGTGCGGGCAGCAGTCGAAAGCGTCGATGCTCTTTGTGGCTCGGAGTTGGATGTCGTTGTAGGCCGCGCGCACGGCCGCTAGCCCGTGGAGACAAACCACATGCTCGTCGCCGTGCAGGTCACAGGCCGTCGCGAGCGCATGTGAGAGGTGTGGGGAGCCGTCCCGTGAGGGCGCCTGGTCCGTGGGCTTCGCCAAGCGCTGAAGTAATTGGGCCTGGGTGTGACTCATGTGGCCTCCTTAACTTTCAGACAACGTAGCCGAGCCTAGTCGTCAAAAGGTCAACATCGTCGGCAGACGTTACTGGCGGAAACACGACATTTCCAGGCGTGGGTCGCGATGGCCATGCGAACGCATTAATTGGGGTCGCTCAGCGGACGAGAACGGTGGTGCCGGGCGGCTCGCCCGGCACCCCCAGGCCGGCAGTTTCTTTTTGCCCGTGTTCTTGAACGCGTCAATTGTAGGCGCGGCGGC
>JAUNKK010000011.1:0-56646 GCA_030532825.1 Propionibacteriaceae bacterium | reverse complement strand
GGGGGGGTGGGTTGGCCCTGGCGACCGTTTTTTGGGGGGCCGCCCGGCGCGGGCGCGGGGGGGGGCGGGGCGCCCCGCCCGGCACCCCGAGGCAGGCAGTTACTTCTTGCCCTGGTTCTTCACGGCTTCAATGGACGCCGCGGCGGCCTCTGGGTCGAGGTAGCGACCGCCCTTGACGAGCGGTTTGTTGTTCTCGTCGAGTTCGTAGAACAGCGGGATCCCGGTCGGGATATTCAGGCCGGCAATCTCCTCGTCGGAGATGCCATCCAAATGCTTGACCAGCGCACGCAGGGAGTTGCCGTGGGCCGTCACCAGCACAGTATGTCCGGCCTGCAGATCGGGGACGATGGCCTCCTCCCAGTACGGCAGCATCCGGGCGACGACATCCTTCAGGCATTCGGTGCGGGGACGTTCGTCGGCTGGAATGTCCGCATAGCGCGGGTCGTTGAACTGCGAGTACTCGGCGTCGGTGTCCTGCAGCGGCGGCGGGGTGTCGTAGCTGCGGCGCCACAGCATGAACTGCTCGTCGCCGTATTTCTCGCGCGTGGCGGTCTTGTCCAGCCCCTGCAGCGCGCCATAGTGACGCTCGTTCAGGCGCCAGCTGCGGCGCACCGGAATCCAGTGCCGGTCGCAGCCATCCACGGCGAGGTAGGCAGTGTGGATGGCGCGGCGCAGCAGGGAAGTGTGCAGAATAGTGGGCAGCAGGTCCTCTGACTTCAGCAGCTCAGCGGCCTTGCGGGCTTCGGTCTGGCCCTTCTCGTTGATGTCGACGTCCACCCAGCCGGTGAACAGGTTCTTGGCGTTCCACTCGCTCTCGCCGTGGCGGAGCAGGATCAGCTTTCCGGTCATGCCCACAGCCTACGGCACGCCTCCTGCGCCTGGGCTGTGAAAGTCAGGCGATCACGCCGAAGGTGTATCCCGCTTCCTTGTACGCCTCGATGATCTTCGGCAGCGACTTCACCGTCAGGTCCTTGCCCTCCGAGTCGTGGGCCAGCATCACGGACACCTTGACGCCCTCCGCGATGGGTGTCGTGGCCATCTTCACCATGCCATCGACGGTCGTGGGGCGGCGGTTCTCCGGTTCGGCATCGCCCGTGAGGGAGTTCCAGTCCACCCAGTGCACCCCCTCCGCGGCGAGAGCCTCATCTGCTGCCGCCATTCCCTGCCAGCTCATGTGCCCACCGGGGTAGCGCCAGCAACTGGTGTTGTAGCCCTCACCCAGGGCATCGCGCAGATCGGAGCGCGTGCGTTTCAACTCGTCGATGATGGTGTCGACATTGGCTTTCCGGCTGGGGTAGAGCTTCTTGTAGTTGTGGCTGTAGCTGTGGATGGCGATCGAATGGCCCTCTGTGATCTCCCGCTGGAGCACATCGTGGGCGTCGGAAACTAGATTTCCTACGACGAAGAATGTGGCGGGCACCTCATGTTCCTTGAGAATGTCCAGAATCTGCACGCTCGTGGAGTGGTTCGGGCCATCATCGAAAGTCAGAAACACGATCGGCTCCGGGGCGGTGCTCGGCTCCGCCATCCAGCCCTGAACTTGCTCCGCCGGATGGGCGTATTTCGTAGCCCCGACGCTGTGATTCGAACCCTCCTGCAGAGCTGCATCCAAGATCTCCTGCGGCGTTGGTTCAGGGGTCGGTTCTGGTGACGGTTCGGGCGTCGGCTCCGGGCTGGGGGTGGGTTCCTCGCTCTGTGGTGGTTCGGCGGGCGGGGGAGAGGAGGCCGGTGGCTCAGCGCTCAGCCCCGCCGGGGCGCAGGCCCCGATGCCAACCGTGATCAGGCCGGCCGAGAGCGCCAAGGTGAACTGCCTACGGCTGACGGTCATGGACTATCCCCTTACTGGTCCGGATTCTCATGTTCTCGGTCAGTGTAGACACTGAGTCCAGCGCAAAGCCGTGGGGTCCCGTTACGCGTTCGGCCACTCCTCGCCTTCAGGGAAACCGCCAGTGATGATGTAGATGACGCGCCGCGCCACCGCGACGGCGTGATCCGCGAAACGCTCGTAATAGCGGCCTAGCAGTGCCACATCGATGGCTTGCTCAACGGAGCCGCTCCAGTGCTCGCCGAGCAGCACCCCGAAGTGGTCGCGTCGCAGCCCGTCCATTTCGTGATCGATCTCGGCCATCCGTAGCGCGGCCTCCGCGTCGCGGTTCTTCAGCGACTGGTGCGCCAGCCGGATCATGTCGAGGCATACCTCCGACATCCGGGCAAAGTTCGCCCGGAGATTCTCGGGAACTGCGGAATCTGGGAAACGCAGCCGTGCGATCTTCGCGACGTGCGCGGCCAGGTCGCCCATGCGAGCCAGCTCGAAGACCACCCGGATGGCCGACACGATGGTCCGCAGTTCCCCAGCGACGGGAGCCTGCAAAGCCAGCAGTGATAGGCAGCGGTATTCGAGATCCTCGTGGATTGCGTCGAGCTCGGCATCGTTGGTGATCACCGCCTCGGCGCGGGCCAGATCGGGGTTGAGGAGCGCCGCGGAGGCTTCGCTGACGGCGGTCTCCACCAGGACGGCCATGTCCTGCAGGCTGTCAAGGAGCCCGTCCAGTTCTTCGTGGTAGTTGGCGCGCATTCTTCGGACCTTTGGGAGTTGGAGTTCTTCCGCAGGAAGTCTAGCTGGGACGCTACCGCAACGCGTTTCCTTAATATGGGGTCATGTCCTATGTCCTGGCCGTGGTGGCAGGAGCGCTATTCATGGTGCTGGTTGGCTATCCCGTGGTTGCCACCCGCAACCGGTCGGTGACGTCGACCCACCAGCTGCGGCAGCAGGCCCAGAACGATCTTGAGGTCGTCACAGCTGAACTCCCCAGCGCCGCTCTGCTGGTTGGGGCCCACGACGAGGTGCTTCAGCTTAGCGCTGCCGGGGAGACCCTCGGCCTGGCGCGAGGCAGCCGCGTTGGCTTTCCCGCCCTGCTGCAGCGGGTGCGTACTGCCCGGCAGACTGGGGAACCGTTCCGCGGCGAGGTGCTTCGGGAGCGGGAACCCGGGATTGAGGCACTGGAGCTTGGCGCCACGATCTTGCCGTTGCACGGGGGGCTCGTGCTGGTGCTCGCTGAGGACGAGGCGGCGGCCCGCCGCGCCGAGGATGCGCGCCGCGACTTCGTGGCCAACGTGTCTCACGAACTGAAAACTCCTATTGGGGCCATCGGTATCCTCGCTGAGACCATCGAAGCCGCCGCCGATGACCCTGAGCAGGTGGCGCACTTTGCCCAGCGCCTCCACCAAGAGTCGGCCCGGCTGGCCGAGCTCGTTGGGCAGATCATCGAACTGTCACGTCTACAGGCGCTGGACCCGATCCTGAATCGCGAACCCGTGACGGTGGGGGAGATCGTCGACGAGGCCCTCAATCGAACCCGGGCTTCCGCTGAGGCGCGCCGCATCCACTTGATCCAGGCGAACATCGCTTCCGCAGAGATCCTCGGCGATCGCTGGCAGCTGATCGATGCTGTGGCGAACCTGGTGCAGAACGCCATCAACTACTCCGACCCCAATGCCCGGGTCGTCGTGACCTCCTCCCCGCCGGGGGAAGACGGTTTCGTCGAGATCAAGGTCTCCGACAACGGGATTGGGATCTCACGGGAGGACCAGGAGCGTATCTTCG
The DNA here is from genome assembly GCA_030532825.1 of Propionibacteriaceae bacterium. Taxonomy (GTDB): domain Bacteria; phylum Actinomycetota; class Actinomycetes; order Propionibacteriales; family Propionibacteriaceae; genus Arachnia. Next base: position 53,042 of record JAUNKK010000011.1, on the reverse strand, counting down.
AGCGTTTCTACCGCGTCGACTACGGGCGATCCCGCGCTAGCGGCGGCACCGGTCTAGGGCTGCCCATTGTCCGGCACATCGCTACCGCCCACGGCGGCACCGTCACAGTGTGGTCCCGGCTGCGGCAGGGCTCCACGTTCACCCTGCGGCTGCCGGCCCAGGTTCCCGAGGAGACGCCATGACGAGGATCCTGATCGTCGAGGACGAGGAGTCCTACCGTGAAGCCTTGGCCTACATGCTGACCCGCGAGGGCTTCGAGGTGGCGACCGCCCACAACGGGCAGGCCGGGCTCGACGAGTACGACCGCGGGGGCGCCGACCTGGTGCTGCTCGACCTCATGATGCCCGGGCTCCCCGGTACTGAGGTCTGCCGACAGCTGCGGGCGCGCGGCAGCGTGGCTATCATCATGGTCTCCGCCCGCGACTCCGAGGTCGACAAGGTGGTGGGCCTCGAACTCGGCGCTGACGACTACGTCACCAAACCCTTCTCGCACCGCGAACTCGTGGCCCGGATCCGCGCCGTCCTACGCCGTCATCAAGCCGAGGACCTGCTCCCCAACACCATCGACGCCGCCGGGGTGCGCCTCGATGTGGAGCGCCACCAGGTCAGCGTCGACGGCAAGGATGTGCGGCTAGCACTGCGGGAGTTCGAACTCCTGGAGGTCCTCATCCGCAACGCCGGACGGGTCATGACGCGCGGTCAGCTCATCGACCGGATCTGGGGCAGCGACTACGTGGGGGACACCAAGACCCTGGACGTTCACATCAAGCGGCTACGCAACAAGATCGAACGCAACCCCTCCAGTCCCGAGCGGGTGCTGACCGTGCGCGGCCTGGGTTACAAGTTCCAGGGCTGATAGCGCGCCCGGCGTCAGCCGAAGGGACGACACGCCGGGCGTGGTAGCATTGGGCGCGGAAAGGGGCCTGAAGCTATGACTTTTACAGTCGGAGAGACTGTGGTCTACCCCAATCACGGGGCGGCCGTTATTGAAGATATCGAGACGCGACAGATCAAGGGAGAGGACAGGCTCTACTTGGTGCTGCGCATCATCGGCCAAAACGATCTGGTCGTGCGCGTGCCTGCCTGCAACCTAGACCTGGTGGGTGTGCGTGATGTGGTTGACGCCGACGGTCTGGAGCATGTGTTCCAGGTGTTGCGCGCCGAGCACACCGAGGAACCCGCGAACTGGTCCCGCCGGTATAAGGCCAACCTGGAGAAGCTACATTCCGGGAACGTTATCAAGGTCTCCGAGGTCGTCCGCGATCTGTGGCGCCGCGATCGTGACAAGGGTCTGTCGGCCGGTGAGAAGCGGATGCTGGCTAAGGCCCGCGCTATTCTCGTGGCTGAACTGGCCCTGGCGGAGGATGTCGCTGAGGATCGCGCTGAGGTGATGCTCGACGAAGTCCTGGCGTCCTGAGGAGTTGAATTCCCAAACGCAACCGGTCGTCGCCGTCGTGGTGGCGGCCGGTTCTGGTTCGCGCTTGGGCGCCAACACCCCCAAAGCCCTCGTGGGGCTGGGCGGTGAGCCGCTGGTGCGGCGCAGCGTCGAAGCCATGCGGGCGGGTGGCGTCACCCGGGTGGTGGTGACGATCCCTGACGGTTACCAGGCGCTGTTCGAAACGGCTCTGGCGGGCTTGGACTACGCGACCTGCACTCTGGGCGGGCCGCAGCGGCAGGATTCGGTGCGCCTCGGGCTGGAGGTCCTCGCTGAGCAATACCCCCCGGAGGCGATCGTGCTGATTCACGACGCCGCCCGCCCCCTCGTGCCACCCACCGTGACGGCTGCTGTCGCTCGGGCCGTCGCCGCCGGGGCGGCGGGAGCGATCCCCGCGGTCCCCGTCCACGACACCATCCGGGTGGCGGATGGCGGGGTTGTCGATCGCAGCACGTTGCGGGCCGTGCAGACCCCGCAGGGTTTCCCACTCGGTTTGCTGCACCGTTCCCATCGTGAGGTTTCGGTGAGAGGACTTGCCGTTACCGATGACGCGGCCGTCGTGGAAGTGCTCGGCCACCGGATCGAACTGGTTCCGGGTCATCGGGATGCGATGAAGATCACCGAGCCGCCGGACCTCGTCTTGGCGGAGGCAATCCTGGCGGAGAGGAGCGGCCCGTGAGGGTGGGGATCGGCACTGATGTTCACCGCCTTGAGGCCGGCCCCCCGATGTGGGTGGCGGGCCTGCACTTCCCAGACGAGCCGTTGGGCCTGTCGGGACACTCCGACGGTGACGTCGCGGCCCATGCCGCGGTGGACGCACTGCTATCGGCGGCGGGGCTGGGTGACATCGGTGCCATCTTCGGTACCGACCGCCCGGAATGGCGGGGCGCCTCGGGGGTGACCTTCTTGACGGAGACTGCCAGGCTGGTCCGCGAAGCGGGCTATGTCATCGGGAACCTCAGCATCCAAGTGATCGGCAACCGCCCGAAGATGGCGGCACGGCGCGCGGAGGCTGAGCATGTCCTGTCCGAGGCAGTCGGCGCCCCCGTCGCGGTCTCGGCCACCACCACCGACGGCTTGGGCATGACCGGCCGGGGCGAGGGCGTCGCTGCGGTCGCGGTGGCCCTCGTGCAGCCTATTTGACCTCGCTGCTGGGAGCCTTGAAGGTGTTGCAGGTGCCCAGCGAGTCGGCGGTCAGACCGCGATCCACCCAGAGCTGACGGTTCTCGCCGATGCCATGATTGCCGGGTTCCACCGAGACGCCCTGGCGTTTCATGAGTTGATCGTCGCCGATCTCGAAGGAGATCTTAAGGATGTCCTGACGGTCTTCTTCGGTGATGCCGAACCCGACGGACAGCGAGTTCATGGCCGTGCCCGCGAAGCAATCGGCCTGTGTCTCGGTGCGGCGCGAATACTCCAGCGCCTTGTCGTCGTTAGCGTCGCTCGACAGGATTCGTGAGGCGGCCAGCAGGCCGCTGCGAGCTTGCATGGCGTGGCCGTACTCGTGGGCGATGATGAGGTCGAATACGATCCGCGAATCCTGAGTGTCGGCGGTCAGCACGTCGGCCACGTCCTGCGCGATGTAGATGCGCTGATCGCTGGGGCAGAAGAAGGCATTCTGGGATTCGACGGTGCCGCAGGCTGTCTGGATCGTGCCCCCGACGGGGTAGACGGTGATCTGCGGCTGGTAGGCCTCGAAGCCCGCCTCCTCCAGAGCTGGACCCCACACTCGGGTGAGGCAGCTGACGTAGTCCTGGAGGTGTGTCTCCAATTCGTTGTCGTCGACCTCACCGCCTGGGAGCAATGGGAGGTCACACCGTACCGGGTTGGCGAGCGCTACCTGGTAGATGTCGTTACTGTCCAGCCAGGTGCGAGCCTCAGCGTTCGACTCCGGGACGGGGAACTCCGGCGGACTGTTGCTGACCGGCGGCACTTCCCAATCCTCGTTTTGGTACTGCGTCTCAGGCTGCTGGTCGGGGCCATCTTGGGACGGACGGGTGAGTGCCGCCACGAGCAACAGAATCAACACGACGCCCGCCAGGCCAAGGGCTGCGAACAATATGAGCGGGGGCTGCTGCTTTGGCGGTTGCTGCCGCGGCGGGCCAGCATACGGGCCCGGGTAGGGCTGAAATGGCGGAGCGGGAAATCCCTGGGGCTGTGGTGGCTTCGGGGCCCCCTGGATGATGGGAGGTCCCGGGGCGTAAGTCGGCCGCAACTGCGTGCCAGTCGGCTGCCAGGCAGCTGGGCGTGGCTGCCAGGGCTGCCCCGGCGGCGGGTACAACGGCTGATTCGGATTCACCACGTGGCTAGGGTATCTGTTCAGAGGGTCGGGCGCGTCGCCTGCCCCGATGCTGTAGCGTGCTCACATCGTCGAACCAAGGAGCCTGAGGTGCGTTTGTTACGCCTGCTGGTGGTCCCGTTCGCCATCTTGGCCTGCTTTTTCGCGGCCCCCGTGGCACATGCCGAGGACCCCGTCGCCGATTCCTATGTCTTTGAGGGGCGCCTGGACGCAGCCGGGTCGCTCGCAGTGACCGAGACCATCCGGTTCTCGCAGCCCCCCGCGGAAGTGACGCAGCGTCTAGCTCACCGTGCCCCCATTGACCGATACCGCGCTTACGAGTACGGGATTTCGGATGTCTCCGTGACCGGGGCCGACGGGGTGAACATCACCACCGAGGGCGACTACACGGTCATCACTATGAAGCCCACAGGTGACGAGGTGAAGATCAGTTACTCCGTGACCGGCACCACCCGGTCGGAGGCCGGAAACCCCGGGAACCTGACGGTGTTCACGTGGCGGCCGCTACAGGGCCTGTCGGTCGCCGCTGAGCGGGTCTCGGGAACCCTCAACGTGGGCGCCATCCCGCAGTTGGTGGACTGCACCGCGGGGCAGCCCGGCAGCCTTGACAAGTGCCAGTTGTACGCCGCCGGCACGCACAACGCACAGATGCCGCAGTTCGAGTCTGCGGCCCGCGGGGCGGGCGAGCAGGTCACCTTCACGGTCGGTTTCCCCGCCAGCCAAGTCGCCGCTACCGCTAAAATCCACGAGCGGTGGAGCCTGGACCGGGCCTTCTCGGTCAACCTGACGACCGTTGGTGTGGCTCTCGCGGCCGTCGTACTCGGTGGTCTGCTGCTGTGGTGGCTGCACCGTCGCACCGGCACAGATCAGACCTTTTTCGGTGAGATCACTGCGGTCGGGACCTTCCGGCCCATCGGCGACGGGGAGTCGGTCTTCCTGCCGGCCGAGGGTATGCGCCCAGGCCTGGTGGGTACGGTCGCGGACGAGCGCGTGGACCCGGTTGACATCACCGCGACGCTGCTGGACCTGGCGGTGCGTGGTCACCTGCGGATCACGGAACTCCAACATGCCCAGCACGGCCTGCTGGACTGGCAGTTCACCCGCCTGTCGAACCCAGGCGACGAGTTGGCTGCCTACGAGGCGAAGCTGCTTGAAGCGGTCGTGCCCGACGGTACGACGTCCCTGGCCTCGCAGCTACCCGAGGTCCTGGCCCCCGCCCTCGCGGAGGTGCAGGACTGCCTTTACGACGAGGTGGTGCGGCGCGGCTGGTTCGAAACCCGCCCGGACTCCATCCGCAACTCCTGGACGGTGCGTGGCTGGATCGGCCTTGGCCTAGCGGTGGTCGTTGGAGTCGCCCTCGTGGTGTTCACGACCTTCGGGCTCCTGGCGCTCGTGTTGCTTGCCCTGGCGGGCGGGCTGCTGTGGCTGGCCCCGCGGATGCCGCGCCGGACCCCGCAGGGCGCGCATCTGGTCGCCGGTTTGGGGGCGCTGGCGTCGCTCATCAGCACCCATCCCACTGATCAGATGCCCAAAGGCCGGGAGCTGGTGGAGATCTCCAAACTCCTGCCTTACGCGGTGGTGCTCGGGGGGCGGCAGCGCTGGCTGCTGGCTATGGCCGCCGCCGACGATGACGACCTGCCTGACCCAACTGACGTCCCGTGGTATCACGCACCCGCGACCTGGCATCTGCGTGATCTGCCCGCGTCGCTGACGCAGTTCATCAACACCGTCCAAGGTGAACTCTTCGGTCGCTAAAAATGAGGAACGCTTAATTTTAAGATCATATTAGTCTCCTCTTTGATTGCGACTCTGGTTCCGTCGGCGATCCCGCCGACTGGAATGAGAGAGGCAGTTGAAATGGATACCGTACGGGTGCTGCTCTACAGCCACGATTCACTGGGGCTGGGCCATGTCAGGCGCAACCTGGTCATCGCCCATCACTTGGCCCGGCACCTGCCTGAGGCCACGGGCGCGCAGGTTTCGGGCCTGTTGGTCTCCGGGCTTGCTGACGCCTCCCGGTTCGAGTTGCCCCAGGGCTTTGACTGGCTCACTATCCCGGGTGTTCAAGGCACCTTCCAGGGATACCAGCCCCGTCGCCTTCCAGGTGCCATCAGCGAACTCATCACCCTCCGCTCCCGCCTGCTTCAGGCCGCCCTGCTCGGCTTCAGTCCCGACCTGGTGATCGTCGATCGCCACATCTACGGGGTGTGGAAGGAACTTCACGAGCCGCTACTGGGTCTCCGCGCAATGCACCCCGGTGCCAAAGTGGTGCTTGGCCTGCGCGAGGTCCTCGACGACCCGCAACTCGCCGCAGCCGCGTGGGAGCGCCTGGGATCCACGGATGAACTTCGCCGCATCGTCGACGAAGTGTGGGTTTACGGCGACCCCGCGATCCACGACCCCGTGCTGTCAGGTGAGATCACGCCCGCATTGGCCGACCGGATCCGTTTCACCGGGTATCTCGCCAGCGACCGCCGCGGCTCGGACGATAGCCCGTCCCTGAGCTCCCAACCGTTCGTGCTCACCACGGTCGGCGGCGGCTCTGATGGGCAGGACTTGCTGCGCGCTGCCGTCGCCATGCGGCCACCCGCAGGACATCAGAACATCGTGGTGACAGGACCGCAGCTAGACGATGCCGAGTTTGCGGCCATCGTCGCGCAAGCCGGCCCCGACACCGTGGTGCATCGCTCCTGGCCGGGGCTGGGCAAGCACATTGCGGAGGCGGCGGCCGTGATCGCCATGGGCGGCTACAACACTGCCTGCGAGATCCTCGCCACCGACACACCGGCCCTCATCGTCCCCCGTGAGACCCCCACCCCGGAGCAGCTGATCCGGGCTCAGGCGCTGAGCGAGGCCCGGGCAGTTGACCTCATGCGCGCCCCACGCGTCACCACCGTTGCCTTGGAGACCTGGGTCGCCGACGCCGTCACGCGCCGGGTCGAGCGTTCCCACATCCAACGTGACGGTCTAGCGGCCACCGCGGTTCTTGGCGCCCAGCTGCTGTCCGACGACGACCATTTGAATTTGGAGGCTGTAGCATGAAGACCGGATATGTCCTGAAGGTCTACCCCCGATTCTCAGAGACCTTCATCGTCACCGAGATCCTCGCTCGCGAAGCCCACGGTGATGCCCTCAGCATCTATGCCCTCCGCCCCACCACGGACGCCCGTTTTCACCCCGAGATCGCGCGAGTCCGCGCCCAAGTCTCCTGGGTGCCCTACCCGGCCAAGGCCAGCGAGATGTGGGAACAGCTCTCCGAAGCCTTCCAGTACTTGGATGTGCGGCAGCGCTTCGCCGATCTGGCGCCAGTGCTCGCCGGGATGCCCGCCGACGAAGTTGCTCAGGGCGTGTCCCTGGCAGCCGCTGTGCTGCGAGACGGCATCGACCACCTTCATGCCCATTTCGCTTCCCTGGCGGGACGGATGGCCTGGGTCGCGTCGAAACTGACGGGGGTGCCCTACACCGTCACCACGCACGCCAAGGACATCTTCCACGAGTCTGTGGATCGCGAATGGCTGCGGCGGGTATGTGGTGATGCCGACCGCGTGATCGCGATCAGCCGCTTCAACGAGGCTTTCCTGCAGGATGTACTGGCGGGTACCGGAGCGAACGTCTCGCTGCAGTACAACGCTCTTGAACTCGACCGCTTCGCCTACCGCGACCCTAACGAGATCGCCTCACCGCTGCGCATCGCCACGGTTGGGCGACTTGTACCGAAGAAGGGCTTCCCGGACCTCATCGACGCCGTCGCACGCCTTGATTTCCCCGTCGAGATGGACCTCGCAGGCGCCGGGGAACTGCACGACGAGCTCGCCGCCCAGATTGAGCGTCTCGGCCTAGCCGATCGCGTCCGTCTCGTCGGGCCGCTGACCCAATCCGAGGTCTCGGAGCTCGTGCACCGCGCCCATGTTTTCGTCGCCCCCTGCGTGCTGGCGGCTGACGGCAATCTTGACGGGCTGCCGACCGTCGTGCTGGAAGCCATGGCGCTCGGTACCCCCGTCGTTGCCACGGCCGTCAGCGGGCTGCCGGAGGTCGTTCGCGACGGTGAAACCGGCGTCCTCATTGACCCGAGTGATGTTTCGGCCCTGGCCCAAGCCCTCACCGAAGTTGCCGAGGGGAAGCTTCCGCTGACCCAACTGGCCCGCAACGCCCGTGCCCTCATTGAGGAGCAGTTCAACAGCCGTCGGCAGGCGGCGCAGCTGTCCACATGGGCATCCAAGGCAGGAGAGCGTTAATGCGCATCGCCTACGTATGCGTTGACCCCGGCATTCCGGTGTTTGGCACCAAGGGCGCCAGCGTCCATGTCCAGGAGGTTGTCCGTGAACTCCTAGCGCTCGGCCACGAGGTGACCGTCTACACCGCTCGCCGGGGGTCCGAGGTGCCCGACGACCTAGTCGACCTGCCCGTTCACGAGTTCCCCGTTCCCTCTGGGGAAACGGTCCAACGGGAACGGGGCCAGCAGCGCGTCTCCCTCGAAATAGCGGCGCGCGTGTTGGCCGACGACGCCGACCTGGTGTATGAACGCTACTCGCTGTTCAGCACGGTCCTGGCTGAGGTCGTTGCCCTCAGCGACGCCGTCGGGGTGCTGGAGGTCAATGCCCCTCTTATTGAGGAGGAGCGCACCTACCGGGAACTTATCGATGAGGCGGCTGCGGACGCGGCGCTGAAGACCCAGGTCGCAGCCGCTGCGGCCACCGTCTGCGTCTCCGATCCCGTCCAGCAGTGGGTGCAGGCCCGCACCGGAACGCAGCGCGCTCACACCGTTCCCAACGGGGTCAGCATCACCCGCATCATGCCCCAGCCCGAGGCCGAAGACGTCGTGGTGACCTTCGTCGGCACCCTCAAACCGTGGCACGGCGTCGCCGATCTGTTGGAGGCCGCCGCCCTCGCCCGGCAACCCTGGCGGTTGAGGATCATCGGCGATGGCCCCGAGCGGACCAATCTGGAGCGTCGCGCCGCCGAGCTGGGCGTGGACGTCGACTTCCGCGGTGCTGTAGCCCCCGCCGAGATGCTGTCTCAGTTGGCTGGCTCGGCCATCGGGGTGGCGCCCTATCCCGAGCTGGGAGGCACCTCGCAGCAGTACTTCTCGCCCCTCAAGGTCTACGAATACCTGGCCGCGGGGCTCCCCGTCGTCGCCTCTGCTGTGGGACAGCTGCCCCAGATCCTCGCGGACCTCGGGGGCCTCGTACCACCGTCCTCACCCGAGGAACTGGCGGCTGCCCTCGATGAACTAGCCGCCGACCCTGCCCGACGCGCCGATGTCGGGCGCCGGGGCCGGGCCCAAGCTGAGCAGCAGCACAGCTGGAGTGGTGTGGTTACCACCATCCTCCAGCTGGCTGGGAAGGGTGGCGATGGCTAAGCACAGTGCCAAACCAATGCGGCGCACCCTGGATCTGATTGCACCCGACATCACCCCGCACCGTGGCCTCATAGCTTGGGGTGTCGTGGCGCTGCTGTTTGAGGTGGTGTTCCGGGTGTTGGAGCCTTGGCCCATGAAGATCGTGGTGGATGGCATCACCGCGGCGCTTGGCGCGAACGTGCCCCAGGAACCTGCGACGGTCCAGCTGCTGGTGATCTGTGGGACCGCGCTGATCGTGATTGTCGCCCTCCGCGCGCTGGGGAACTACATGGCCACGGTGTGTTTCGCACTCGTGGGGTCCCGGGCCGCCACGTCGCTGCGCGCGCGCGTCTTCCGTCACGTCCAGAGCCTGTCCCAGCTGTTCCACTCCCGCAACCGCAGCGCCGACACCGTGCAGCGGATCGTCAGTGATGTCGCCCGGATGCAGGAGGTGGCCATCACCGCCGGCCTGCCCTTGCTGGCCAACGTCGCAACCCTAGTGGTGATGGCGGTGGTGATGTTCGTGCTCGACCCGCTGCTGGCGTGTGTCGTGCTGGTCGCCGTCGTGGCGTTCGCTCTCACCTCTGGCCCGACATCACGAAAGATCACTACCGCCTCCCGCGAGACCCGTAAAGGTGAAGGCCACCTAGCCAACACGGCCCAAGAGTCGCTGGCGTCCATCAAGGTGGTGCAGGCCTACGGGCTGGAGCGGATGGTGGAGGGGCACTTTCTGAAGGCCAACTCGCTGTCCCTGACCGAGGGCGTCAAGTCCCGGCGTTTCGCGGCCCGGCTGGAACGCGGCACCGACGTCATCATCGGCTTGGCCTCCGCGGTGGTGCTTGTCGGCGGTGGTTGGCGCGTCCTCGATGGCGCGATGACCCTGGGTGACCTCGTGCTGTTCACCACCTATCTGCGCACCACGATGAAACCCCTGCGAGACATGGCGAAGTACACGGGTCGCATCGCCCGCGCCTCCGCATCGGGGGAGCGGGTTGCGGATCTCATGGCGATCACCCCCGACATCGTCACCCCGACCGACCCGGTACGGCCTCAGTCGGCGGTCGGCGAGATCGAGTTCGACCGGGTCTATGCCCGCTATGACGGCGAGAACGTACTGCACGCCCTCAGCTTGCGGGTGAAGCCGGGCGAGCGAGTGGCGATTATCGGCCCGTCAGGGGCGGGTAAGTCGACGCTGGTCTCGTTGCTGGTGCGGGCCCTGGACCCCGTGTCCGGGACCGTTCGACTAGGCGGTATCCCCCTCACCCAGCTGGATCTAGCCGAATTGCGCGCCAACATCTCGCTGCTTCACCAGGAGGCGGTGCTGTTCACCGGTACCATCGGCGAGAACATCCAGCTTGGCCGCCCTGGCGCCAGCAATTCCGAGGTGGTGGCGGCTGCCCGCGCCGCGCACGCCCATGAGTTCATCATGGGTTTGCCGGAGGGTTATGACACCCCGGTCGGGGAACGCGGCGGCACCCTTTCCGGCGGGCAGCGGCAGCGGATCGCCATCGCCCGGGCGCTGTTGCGGCGCGCCCCCGTCGTGATCCTTGACGAGGCCACGACTGGGCTCGATCCGGCCTCGGCCGAACTGGTCTTGGACGCCATTGACCAGCTGGTAGCGGGCCGCACGACCCTCGCCGTCACCCATGACGCCGAGGTGGCGCTACGGGCCTCCCGTGTGGTGTGGTTGCAGGATGGTCGGATCCGGCTAGACGCCAGCCCCGAGGAACTCATCGCCACCAGTGAGGTGTTCCGGGCCTGGGTGCGGGCCAGCGGCCGGGACGCCGACGACATCCGGATTCAGGAGACACGATGACCGCCATCTGGCTGAAACGCCTCCTCGACGCAGATTGGCTCAGCGCGCAGCTGGGCCGTGACGTGACGGCAAGCCGTCTGCGCGTCAAACCCATGACCTCCATTACGGCCGCTGTCGAAACCCGGGACGGGCAGCCCGCCGGGTGGGTGCGACTGCTCTGGCCAAAGAGCCGTACGAAAGCCGCGAAAACCGAGCGCGCCGCCGCACATCTCGGCCTGAGCACCAGCCAACGTGATCTAGATGGGGTGACCCTGCAGGCCGGCCCGGTGCTGGCCGACCCCAAGCTGCTGGGCAGGCTGCACGCTGCAGGCGAGGCCGGACTCATCGGCCCCTGGCAGCCGGAACTGGTGCTGCGTTACAACCCGCAGCGGCGCGTAGTGCTGCGGCAAGGGCGGACGATTGTGCGCGTCACCGCCAGCGTGCATCCCCTCAGGGTAGCCTTCGACCGCTTCGTCGCTCAAACCGTGCCTACCCCGGAGCGCCTGGACGATGGGGGACTGCAAGGCATCAGCGTCTACGCCTTCACTGGTGACGGGGACCTCGCGGCTCTCCCAGACCCGAACGCCGCCGCTGCCGTGGGCCGCGCCGTCGCCAAACTGCACGCCACCACGAACATCCCCCAAGACCAGCGAGTCGAGCTGGTCGGGCGCGGACTCGACCCCCTCCAGCAGGCCCGCATCCATGCCCGGCTCCTCAACGTGCTCGCGCCCGAGCTTGCCCAACGCGTGCGCATGGTCGCGCGTCGGCTGAGGATCTCGCCCACGGCCACGCCCGTCTTGTCGCACGGGGACCTTTCGCCCGACCAGGTGTTGGTCGACAGTGGGAACGTGTGGCTCACTGACTTCGACCGCGCCTGCCTGGCCCCCCGGGCCGCCGACCTCGGCTCCTTCTTGGCCGTCGTGGATGACGCCACGGGTGCCCGCTTCCTGGATGGTTATCAGCTGGGCGGAGGTATCTTGCCGTCCAGCGAGGCGCTGCGCCAGGCTGTTGCCGGGTCGCTTGTGCTGCGGGCGATCGACCCGTTGCGACTGGCCTCCCCAACCTGGGAGTCGGAGGTGGCGGCCAACTTGGACCGCGTAGCGGAGGTGCTGGCATGACTGCCCTGGAGACCGTCCGGTCGTTGCCGCAGGTACGGCGCGCCTGGCCCGCCAAGGATCGCGGCCTGACCTTTGAACAAACCGATGCCCGCGGGCGGCTCCGCGCAGGTGCGATCTCAGCCGACGGAGTGGCCCGGCTGGCTGAATACGCATCCGACCCGGCCCTGCCGGACCTGCACCCTGGCACGGATGCGGAACTCGTCGTCCACCGGCTGGGCCGCCGCGCAGTGCTGCTCGGCGATGAGTTCGCCAGCAAGCTGCTGCGCCCTGGCCGTGCGGCTCCCGTAGCCGAGGCCTCCGAGCAGGTCCGGGAGCTTACCCGCGGTGCCGGAGTCACCGCCGCCCGCGTACTGGGATACTCCAGCAGCCGCGTCGACTTTCAGCGGCTCCCAGGGCGAAGCCTCCACGCCCTCGGTGACGCCGCGCTACCCGGGTGGCAGCGGTTCGTCCAGGCCTGGCCTGAGGTGACAGCCCGCCCCGCCGAGCTGCCACGCCACGGCCCTGCCGACGAAGCTCGCGTCCTGACCCAGTGGCTCGCTTGGGCGGAAGAGCACCAAGTGCTGCCCGATCTGGCGGCGTTGCGGTCCGCCGTCGAGCACACCTGCCGCGACCTGACCAGCGGGGATGGCCCTAGCTCGACGATCCATCGGGACCTGCACGACAAGCAACTGCTGTGGGACGGCGCGAACCTCGGTCTGCTCGACTGCGACACGGCCGCTTGCGGCGAGGCCGCCCTTGACGTCGCAAACCTGTGGGCGCATGTCGAGTTGCGCCACCTGCAAGGCAGCCTGGCCGACCCCAGCCCTGTCCTCGACGTGCTGGCTCAACTGCCCCATGACCCCAGGCGATTCTCCGCCTACCACCGCACCACCCGGCTGCGGCTGGTTTTCGTTTACGCCTTCCGGCCCACGGCCGCACGCTGGCTGCCGACATGGGTGGAACAAACCCTCTCGTTAGGAACTGCAACATGAAAATCTCCATCATCGGATGTGGTTATCTCGGAGCCGTCCATGCGGCTTGCATGGCCAGCCTCGGGCATGACGTGCTGGGCGTCGACGTCGACGTCGCGAAGGTCCAGGCTCTGACCGAGGGCGCCCCGCCCTTCTACGAGCCCGGGTTCGAGGATCTGCTGCGGCCCACGCTCGCCACTGGCCGGTTGCGGTTTACCGCCACCCCCAGCGCGGCCGAACTGGCTGAGATCGACCTGCATTTCATCGCCGTCGGCACCCCGCAGTCCGCCACCGGTGCGGCCGATCTCAGCTACCTTGAGGCCGCCGTCGAGACGGTGCTCGCGAACGTCGGGGCTGGAGCTGTTGTGGTCGGTAAGTCCACCGTCCCCGTCGGTACTGCGGAACGGCTGGCCGCCCGCTTAGCTGAGGTCGGCATCGCGCTGGTATGGAATCCCGAGTTCCTGCGGGAGGGCTTCGCCGTCCAGGACACACTTCATCCCGACCGGATCGTGTACGGGTTGAGCAGCGACCCCGAATTCGCGGAGCGGGGACGCACCCGGCTGGACGAAGCCTACGCGCCGCTGCTCGCTGAGGGCATTCCGCTGATCGTTGCGGACTACGCCACCGCCGAGCTGGTGAAGGTGGCGGCGAACTCGTTCCTGGCTACCAAGATCAGTTTCATCAATGCCATGGCGGAGTTGTGTGAGGCGACAGGGGGCGATGTCACCGCCCTAGCCAAGGCTCTCGGCCACGACGCCCGCATCGGGCATCGCTTCCTGGGAGCTGGGGTCGGTTTCGGTGGTGGCTGCCTGCCCAAAGACATCCGTGCCTTTGTAGCCCGTGCTGAGGAACTGGGCGTCGATGACGCCGTGTCTTTCCTGCGTCAGGTCGATGCTATCAACCAGCGTCGCCGTGACCGCGTCGTCAGCCTGGCTCAGCAAAGCTTGGGCGACATCGCGGGCAAGAACATCGCGGTGCTGGGCGCCTCTTTCAAGCCGAACAGCGACGATATCCGCGACTCGCCCGCCTTGGACATCGCGCTGCGGCTTCAGCGACTGGGCGCCCATGTGCGCGTCACCGACCCGAAAGCTCTGCATGTCGTCGCCCAGCGCCACCCCGAACTCGCGCTGGAACCTCGTACCGAGGATGTGCTGCGCGACGCGGACTTGGTGCTGCTACTCACCGAATGGGCCGAGTACGTGGACCTCGACCCGGCGGTCGCCTCCCTGGTGCGGCGCGCCGAGATCATCGATGGCCGCAACGCCCTGGATCCGCAGCGCTGGAGCGAGGCGGGGTGGACTTACCACGGGCTGGGGCGTTAGACCTCCAAACCGGGGTACAGGGGACGCATCTCAAGGAGCTTCGCCGCGCGTTCGCGGGAACCCTCGGCGACCTCGGCCGCCAGGTCGTACTTGGCCTTGCCGGGCTTGCCGTCTTTCGTGAGGGTTGGCTCGGTGCGCTTCAGAACGTCGGTGATCATGGCGGCCACCTCGTCCATGTCGGCGGTGGTGAAGCCGCGTGACGTCAAGGCGGGGGCACCAAGCCGCACGCCTGAGGTGTACCACGCCCCGTTCGGGTCGTTGGGAACCGAGTTGCGGTTGGTGACGATGCCAGCATCCAGCAGCGCGGATTCGGCCTGGCGGCCGGTTACGCCAAAGGACGTGACGTCAAGCAACACGATGTGGTTGTCGGTGCCGCCTGTCACGAGCTTGCCGCCACGCTTCAACAGCCCCTCGGCGAGTGCACGGGCGTTGTCGACGACCCGGCCTGCGTAGTCCTGGAACGCCTTGGTGCGGGCCTCCGCCAGCGCCACGGCCTTCGCGGCCATCACGTGGGACAGGGGACCTCCCAGCACCATTGGGCAGCCGCGGTCAACGTCGGGGGCGTAGTCCTTGGTGGCCAGCACCAGGCCGCCGCGGGGCCCGCGCAGTGACTTGTGGGTTGTGGTGGTGACGACCTGAGCGTGGGGGATGGGGTCTTCGTCGCCGGTGAAGACCTTGCCCGCGACGAGACCCGCGAAGTGGGCCATGTCCACCATCAGCACCGCGCCCACCGAGTCGGCGATCTCCCGCATCTTTGCGAAGTTGATGCGCCGTGGGTAGGCCGAGTAGCCGGCGACGATGATGAGCGGCTTGAACTCGGCGGCCTGCGCAGCCAAGGCGTCGTAGTCCAGTAGTCCCGTCGCCGGGTCGGTGCCGTAGGAACGCTGGTGGAACATCTTCCCGGACACGTTGGGCCGGAAACCGTGGGTCAGGTGGCCGCCCGCATCAAGGCTCATGCCCATGAGACGCTGGTTGCCGAAGCGGGCGCGCAGCGTCTCCCAATCCTCTTCGCTGAGTTCGGAGACGTTCTTGGCGCCGAACTCAGCCAGGGCCGGGGTTTCAATGTGGTGGGCGAGGATGGCCCAGTAGGCCGTGAGATTCGCGTCAATTCCCGAGTGTGGTTGCGCGTAGGCGTATTCGGCGCCGAACAGCTCCCGGGCATGCTCGGCAGCCACGGATTCCACCGTATCGACGTTCTGACAGCCTGCGTAGAAGCGGTGCCCGGCGGTGCCTTCGGCGTACTTGTCGCTGAGCCAGGTGCCCATCGCGGCTAGGACGGGGAGGCTGGCGTAGTTCTCCGACGCGATGAGTTTCAGGGATGCGCGCTGGTCCGTCAACTCCTGCCGCGTGGCTTGGGCGATACGCGGTTCCACGTCCCCGACGATGCCAAGTAGGGTCCGGTAGGCCGACGAGATCGCTTCGTTGTCGCTCATGTGTTCTCCTGTGGGTGGGGTAGTGGGGCTCAAGCCCTGGAGTCAATCTACTGCCTGACTCCGGGCTCCGGTAACCTTCTTGAGTGATTCAGCGGCAGCCCACGGGGCCTTCGTACGATGGCAGGTCGCTCTTGGGGTTGCGGCATCGTCCAGCCGGCGTTCTTGGGTGCGCTGCGAGGGCAGCACGGCTGGCAGTTGAGACTGATGTTGTAAGAAGGAGAGGGGGCACGACGGCCACTGTCACCCAACTGTTAGGGCCCGAAAAGCTGTACTACCCGTCGATCCCAGAGGAGAAACCGAAAATGCTGACCGGCGAGCGGAGAGGCCTCGGTGGTTCCCCTATTGGCGTAGCCTTCAGCGCAGAAGTGTTGGTTCCGGGCGATAGGGCGGAGCGTTGATGAGTTCCCAAGGCCACTGGGCAGTCGACCCCGATGCTCCGCTCGAGTCGCTAGTGGGCAAGCATCTGGCGCTGCTCATGCAGGATCCCTACGGCAATGAAGAAGTTCTGCTCGTAGGGGTGGGGGCCCCGCCACGTGTGGTGTTTGTGGCAGGACCCACCTGGGTATCGGTGATTCATGGGGTGTTGGGACGCAACGCCACAGCCCAGTTGGCCGTGCCTGGCTTTACCAGCCTGCGTGAGTTCGTTAGCAGCCAATGGGGCAAAGCAACGACGCGGGCGATGCTGGTGCCCCGCATCCGGTGGGGTTCGGTGCGGAACCGTCGCGGCCCCGCTTGGGGAGCGCTGCTGTGCGGTTTCGTCGTACTCGTTGTGGTGGCCTCAGTGCTTGGGCGGCTGACCACCGTTGATGGCTTCCTATCGTTCTTGCCTCTGCTGATGGGCGGTGGAGCCAGCTTCCTTTATGTGAAGGGCTACCAAAAATACGTCGTGAACTCCGTCCTCGACTCCCCGACCAGCAAGCGCGACTTCGTTCCCGTCGACATTGTGGTCCGGCGGTTGGTGGTCTCGGGCTCGGCCCCGGGGCGCGTGATCTCGTCGTCTTCTTCTTCGCCTTCTTCGCACCGCGACGCACGGCGGAGCGTAGAAGAACTCAAGGACACCTACGCGAAGCTGATGACCGACATGGTCTACCGGATCGAGAACGCGGCTCTGTTCGATTCGGCCGTGCCCCTCACCCGGGAGTTCGAACTATTGCTCATGAGGTGGGACGACGAGGCGGCGAATCTCGATTCGGCTGGAGTATCGCGGCTAGCGAGCGAACTAGAGTTGGCTTTCAACACCGCCAGAAAGAACGCGGAGCGGTTAGGCCTAGGGCATCTACCCGTCGATGCTCAGGCGGACGCCGCGCGAGCCGCGAAAGCAGCTCGGCTAGCAGCAGAGGCCACTTCACCGGGGGAGAAGGAAGCAGCAACGGCCACCGTCACCCGGCTGTTGAGTTCTCTGGCCCTGTATTATCTGCCGACCCCAGAGGAAGCCCCGAAGATGCTGGCAGGAGGCCCGAGAAGCATTGAGCCCAACTGATTGGCAACCTGTGGCCGGGGACGGCCACGCTCGGCAGCCTCGACGGCAAGTCATTGCTGCTGCGTCTGCAGAACATGGAACTCGTGGTGCTCCGGGGTGAGAACCAATCCCCGGGACTGCTAGCACCCGCTGTCATCACCCTACGCCACGGAGAATTAGGCGGCCGCTACTCAATGGTTGATGAAGTCGCCGCCGAACGCAGCCTGGCATCGTTCGTCATCGCCGAAATGTCCGCCCCGCTAGACATAGCGTTCGCCGTCCCACAGGTTCAATTGCAACGAACCCATGCCGAGCAGCGGGAGTTTCGGCGATTTGGCTGGCAGGCTTTTACCTGCTCATTCTTTTGTTGTCGGGGATTCCCTTCGCGGTAGACGCCCCGTGGGTCTTATGGGTCTGGGGCCTTGCGGCATGTATCGCCACCGTGGGCGGGATTGCATTCTTGCAATGGGAGAGGCGCGGCGAGAATAGAGTGATTGACCCTGGGCGCGGTCGGCCTATTGCGCTGCCCTTGAGCACGGTCCGGGAGCGGGTAGACCAGTGGAAGGCAGAGGGCCGGGTGGAAGGCCAGTCGTTGTCCCGGAGCGACGGACGGGCGCGGGTTGCGGTTTTGAAGGAGACCTACGGCGAGTTGCTGTCGGATCTGGTGTACCGGATCGAGAATGCCGCGTTGTTTGATTCAGCAGCGCCGTTGCCCCGGGACTTCGAGCTGCTCCTGATGAAATGGGACGACGTAGAGCAGAAGCTGAGCCTTGATGCGGCGGCGGACCTGGCGGATGAGCTGGACTTGACGTTCGAAACGGCTCGGAAGAACGCGGAGCGGTTGGGGCTGCGGCATCTCCCGGCCGAGGCGCAGGACGACGCCGCGCGGGCCGCCAAGGCGGCGCGGCTAGCCACGGAGGCCACTGTGGCGGGGGAGAAGGAAGCAGCGATGGCCACCGTCACCCGGCTGCTGGGTTCCCTGGCCCTGTACTGTCTGCCGACCCCAGAGGAAGCCCCCAAGATGCTAAGCGGAGAGCAGCGCAGCATTGAGCATTAGGCCCGCTGCTGCGTGATCTCGTACAGCGCCACAGCCGCGGCCACGGATGCGTTGAGCGACTCCACCTGGCTGGCAATCGGGATGGACACCAGCGCGTCGCAGTGCTCCCGCACCAAGCGCGCCAGGCCGTCGCCCTCCGACCCAACCACCAGCAGCAGCGGGCCGTCCGCGCCAGGCAGCCCCGACAGCGGGGTCTTGCCCTCGCCCGCCAAGCCGACCACGGTGAAGCCAGCCCCCGAGGCCCGGCGCAGTAGCTGGTTGAGATTCGTCACTTTCGCGACGGGGATCCGCGCGGCAGCACCCGCCGATGTCTTCCACGCCGCTGCGGTCATCGACGCCGAACGCCGTGCCGGAATCACCACGCCCTGCGCGCCGAACGCGGCTGCTGACCGAATGATTGCCCCGAGATTTCGCGGATCCGTTACGCCGTCGAGGGCCACCACGAGGCCCCGCTCCGGTATCTCCAGGGCCGCCTCGAAGACATCGTCGGCATCCGCGTAGTCGTAGGCCGGGAGTTGCAGCGCCACGCCCTGATGCACCAGCCCACCCGTGACGCGGTCTAGCTCGGCGCGGGTGACCTGCAGCAGCGGCAGCGAGTGCTCCGCGGCGAACTTCAGGATGTCGCGCAACCGGTCGTCGCGCTCCGCCCCTTCGGCCACGTACGCCTGCTTCACGGGCAGCCCCGCTTGCAGAGCCTCCAGGACGGGGTTGCGGCCCACCACCCAGTCTGCTCCCACTGGGGTGCGGGAGGGCTTGGAGCGAGGGCGGTTGGCCTGGCGGCGCAGCGCCTCCTGTTTCGCCTTGTAGGCCTTGTGATACACGCGATCCTCGGCCCGGGGCGTGGGGCCTTTGCCGCGCAGGGAGCGCCGCTGGTGCTTGGCAGCCATCTACTTCTTCTCCAGACTCCAACGCGCCCCGTCGGGGGTGTCGGTGATCGTCAGCCCGGCCTCGGTCAGGGTGTCGCGGATGGCGTCGGCCTGGGCCCAGTCCTTGGTGGTGCGGGCCTCGGCGCGCTGGGCCAGCAGCGTCCTCACCAGACGGTCGACCACGGGGGTGAGATCATCACTCGTCGTGGCCTCCCCCCACGGAGCTTCGTGGGGGTTAATGCCCAGGATGCGCGTTATCTCGCTGACCGTGGCGTACAGGTCCGCAACATCGTCGCGTTCCGTGATGGCCCGGTTGCCGGCACGCACCGCGTCGAACAAGGCGGCGACGGCGGCCGGCGTGGCCAGGTCGTCGTTCATGGCGCTGGTGAACGATTCCCACTGCGGGCCGCCGACGCGGCCACCGGTGACGCCCAGGTCCCGGGCGGCGGTGAGGAATGAGTCGACGCGTTCAATGCTCTTCTCGGCCTCCGCCAGCGATCCGCGGGTGGAGTCGTCGGCGGGGGAGAACTCGATTTGGCTGCGGTAGTGCGGGGCCAGCAGGAAGAAGCGCACCGCGCGCGGGTCGAAGGCCTTCGTCACCTCGGAGACCAGGGCAGTGTTGCCGAGCGACTTGCTCATCTTCTCCCCAGCCATCGTTACCCAGGCGTTGTGCATCCAGATACGCGCGAAGCCGTGGCCCGCGGCGGAAGACTGCGCCAGTTCGTTTTCGTGGTGGGGAAACCGCAGGTCGATGCCTCCGCCATGAATGTCGAAGATGGAACCCAGATACTTGCCCGCCATGGCGGAGCACTCCAGGTGCCAGCCGGGGCGGCCACGGCCCCACGGGGTGGGCCAGGATGCGGTCATGGGTTCGGTGGCCTTGTGCCCCTTCCACAGGGCGAAGTCGCGGGGGTCGCGTTTGCCCCGCGGGTCGGCGTCCTCGGCGGGGGACATCTCATCGACGCGCTGACCGGACAGCTCGCCGTAGCGGGGCCAGGACCGCACGTCGAAATACACGTCGCCGCAGCCGTCCGCGGCAACGTAGGCGTGGCCGCGCTCCAGCAGCGCCTCCACCAGCTCGATCATCTCCGGGATGTGCCCGGTGGCGCGGGGCTCGTACGTGGGGGGCAGGCACCCGAGGGCGGCGTAGGCATCGTGGAGTTCCCGCTCGTAGCGGTAGGCGTGCGCCCACCATTCGACGCCTGCTTCCGCGGATTTGGCCAAGATCTTGTCGTCGATGTCGGTGACATTGGCCACGACCGTCACGTCGTAGCCCTGATGCGTCAGCCAGCGGCGCAACACATCGAAGACCACTTCTTTACGGATGTGACCGAGATGCGGGGAGGCCTGCACCGTGAGCCCACAGTGGTAGATCGAGACCTTCCCCTCGACGAGGGGATGAAACTCCTCGACCGTACGGGTGGCCGTGTTATACAGGTGCAGACTCACCTTGCGCAGTCTAGTGCGCTTCGCCCAGCAACCGCTCAGCGCATCTCCCGAGTGATACGGCATCGCTCGTCACGGACGAGCCAAACAACGGCACCAAGCCGGTGGGATATCACTTCGCCCGTGATGTCTTGGTGGCGCCACGCGCACCACATGTATGAACCGCCGGGTTGTGGTATGTATGAACCGCCGGGTTGTGGTTGCCCTAGGATCGCAAAGGCCACCCTGCAGCCAGGCCTCCCAAGCTTCGTTCGCCGTCCTTCCGGGCTCACCGGGGAGATCGGGGTGTCTCATTGGCAAGTCCTAGGGTAGTGGGGGTCTGTGACTCATGTGGTTTTCTCCGCGTGTGAGGGGCTAGGAGGCGCAGAGTCTGATTCTCAGTGGTGCGGGGTGAGTGCCGGCCGAGTTGGTGCTCGGGTCGGGCTGTTTTGCGCGTGACGAGGCGGGCCCTTAACCTTGAGGACGTCGATCTGTACAATGTCAAGTTGACAATGGGGTAATTTCGTAGGGGGTGCATATGTCTATTATTCGCCGGGTCATGGCAATGACCCTCGCGGTTGTTCTGACTCTTGCAATGGTTGCGGGCGTTGCGAAGGCCGAAGAGGTGAAGCACGACAACGTTCCAAACTCAATTGCCGATAAGGCGGTTGGCGGATACGAAGCGTCCTCAGGGGATCTAGCTGCTTTGGAAGCGGGCCTCAGATTGGTGTTTGAGGTCTACCTCAAGGCTACCGGCCAGGGGTGGGTCGTAAATGATGTGGCTGCTGCTGAACCGGATGGCGTGAGTCGGTACGATCTTTCTGCTATTGTCGAGAGTTTTAATCGTGCATCGACGCCTTTCGGTGAAACTACGCCGCAACATCGTTTCGGCTCGAAGGCTTGGGCCAAGTGTGTCATCAACTTCGTTTTCCCTGGCGCAACCGATGGGTTTATTGGTGGTGGAATTATCTCTTGGCTTGCCAAGAGGAAATATGCGCAGGTGGCGTCATATCTTCTAAGGGTGGTTGGACCGGCCGCCCTCAAGGGCGGCGGAGTTGGACTCGTGGCGGCTCTCGCCACGGCAGTAGGTTGGTGCTCGACCCCTTGGGCGAGCTAATGATCCGTGAGTAGAGGAGCAGGCGATGGAAACAGCACGTCCCGCTCAGCGAGCGTTGTCTAGTGGCCTTCTCGCTAAGGCAATCATCATTTTGATCGGCTTGGTGATGGGGAGCATCCTGGGAGTCTTTCCAAGCCAGCTGCATGTAGTTTTGACTGGGGCTTTATTGGTGCTCACGCTGGTGGTTTCCACGTTCTGGTCGCAGCGGCTGAGGCGTCCTAGCCGGGTTTACGTGGCTACGATTGTGTTGTTGTGCTCCGTATCTTTTTTGGCGCCAGCCGCGCTCCTAGGTACTCTGACGCCGACCTTGGTGCTGCTCGCGATAGTGCTGCCTGTCGTGTTTGCAGCATTGCCGCCGGGTAAGGTGACTTGACCCCGTTTAGGTTCTCAGTCGTGTTCAGCAGGCCGGGACCACTTCTAGGGTGGTCCCGGTACTAGTCTTCTGCGCCTTTAATTCGTTCAAGATATTTTGCGAGAGAGCTGACGATCTCGCCGGATATTCTGTCGCGCGTCCTGCTTTTGGCAAGCCTATTGTGTAGGTCTTGAATGTGACACTCTCCGGTCTTATCAACAAGATACATTCGATGGTTTGCGAAATCCTCAGGGTTGGCCAGAATCAAGAAATCGACTTTTCGTAATCAAGGGTATAGGTGGGTCCGAATCCGCCAGCTTTGAGGCCGCGGCTTGTAGGACATGGGGTCGTAGACTCTGGTGACCTAAAAGGTCAGATTTTGTCGGTTCTTGGATTGCTGCATCCTTACTGTGGTCGTTGGGATACTTGGATGTACGGTCAAATATGCCGCGCTAACGGGGTTCGCTACCGCGGCTACCCCGCTAGTTTTGATACCGGGAGCTAGCTTCACCCTGGCGAGCGCTCAAGGGATGCTCACTCATGCCGCCCTTGCTGGCGTGGGGTTGGCCGCCGTAATCATCATTCGGCGAAGTTGCACCACTACCTACGGCTGGTTGGCGCTGCTGACCTGGTCGTCACTTAGGAACTGAACTACAAAGAGACTACTGATCACATGATGGGCTGGCTGGATTTGAAAATTCTAGGTTGATCACCTGCTCGGTAGCTTCACGGCGCCGTCTCGCCCACAAACCCAGCACTACGGCCGCGACGAGAAGTTGCGTGATGCCCATGGCGGTCCAGGCGGTGCGGCCTGGCACGTAGGGCAGAACGAGCATGGTGATCCCGCTCGCGATGTGGAATCCGGAGTGGGTGCCAGCCGCCCACCAGAACGATCCGCGCCACAGGGCGACCGCCCCGGCGAGTGCACCCATGCCTAGCGGAGTGACGAGGTAGATCAGCCGGTCCAAGGCATCTTGCTGCCCACCGGAGGAGGTCAGGTGGATGATGGTGAAAGCTGCGGTGGTCCAGCAGAAGGTCAGCACCGGGCGGGCGCGGGTGAGGGAAAACAGCCAGCCGCGATATATCAGCTCCTCCGGAATGCCCTGCAGTACCACGGCCAGGGCAACAACTACCGGCAGCGCCTCCAGCACCCCATACTCCGTCCGATAATCCGGCACGCGGGGCAAGACGGCGGCGGCCAGGCTGACCGCGATGCTGGCCAGCGCGATACCGCCCGCCAACCCGACGAGTGCGGAACGCCACCTGAACACCCCGAGCGCCCTCAGAGAGGAGCGTTCCACCCAGCGCAACCAGGCCGCCACGCCTAGTACGACGACAGTAAGGGTGATGGGCGAGGTCACGGCCGCGCTAATCAATCGGTCCGCCGGCGTCTCGCCCCCCATGAGGGGAGTGCGCGCGAAGTTGGCCACCAGGAGGAGCACGAAGGCGACGAAGGCGCGGATCAGCAGCCCCCACCACGCCGTGGAGAGGCGGGGACGAAGCTCGGTGTTTTCAGCCATCCCTCGACGCTAGATTTCGCGCGCCGATGCTAGAACCACCCGTGGGCACCACTGATCGTGACCTTGGTCATGGGTGGTCGTGACCTCAGGGCCGGGACTGTGCGGGCTTGTCCGCCTATCATCGCGACAGAAGAAGGGAAAGGACATGGACCACGACGCTGCAGTGCTCAGCAATCGGCTGCTGAATTTCTTCTTCGTCAGCTCGTTGTTGCTGGTGGTGGGCTCGCTCTTCCGGGTTCCGCTGGCCCCAATCCTGACGACCGTCGTGGTGATCATCGCGCTCTGGGTCTGGTGGCTGCGCGTTCGGTCCAGGGTGGCGGCGTGGGCGTTCACGGCCGCGTCGTTTGCCTTTTTTCACGTGGCTAACAACATAGCGAGCCTGGCTATGCAATGGCTGACGCTGATTGTACTGGTGCTGAGCGTCAGCCAGCTGGCGGCCCGATGCTACGCGGCGCTGATCGTCGCACTAGTGCTCGCCATCCACCTCTTCGTGCGGAGCCCGTGGCAGGTGGTACTCAGCAACTTCATCGCCGCGGGACTGGTGCTTGACGGCGGCCTAGTTTTCGCAGCGCTCTTGGTGGGTGCCCACGCCGCGGATCAGGAGCGCCGCCGAGCCCTTGATGAACTACGCATCCGGCTGCGTGACTCCCACGAGCTAGCCCTTACACAGGAGCGCGAGCGCACCGCCCGGGCGCTGCACGACAACCTCGGGCACCGACTTACCACCATCGGAGTGAGCCTCGACTACGCCCGCCGTATCCTTCCCGATGACCCGACCAAGGCCGACGCCGAGTTGCAGCGCGCCCGGCAGGACACCTCCGACGCGCTGGCCACGATGCGTGCGACTGTGCGGGCCATGCAGCCCATCGTGCTGCGCGACGGCGGGGTCGTCGACACTTTGGAGGCCGTGGCCCACTCATTTGGCAGCACGCAGGTCGACATCACCGCCGACATCGCCGACGACGTGGCCGACGAGCAACTGGGCCTGTTGATCATCCGCACGGTGCAGGAGGCGCTCACCAACTCCGTACGCCACAGCCAGGTGGACCACATTGAGATTCATCTCAACGCCCGGCAGCTACGCATCGCCGACAATGGGCAGGGCAGCGATGCTGCCCCCGACTTTGGGCTGAACACCCTCGCCGCTCGCGCCCGCGCCGTCGGCGCCACCCTCACCACGAAAGGCCACGGCGGCATCGACGGGGGCTACCTCGTCGTGCTCGACCTTCCTGCATCATGATCCGAGCCCTCATCATCGACGACCACCAGATGCTGCTGCGCGGCCTAGCGCTGCTGTTCGAAACCATCGATGACATCGATATCGTCGCTACCACCACCGACGGCGAGCGGGCGTTGAACTTGGCCCGGCAGCACCGGGCCGATGTGGTCATCACTGACGCCGCGATGCCCGGCACCGATGGGCTCGCTGTCGTGACGGCCTGCGCGCCTTATCTGCCGGTGATGGTGCTGACCACATTCGACGACGCCAGCCTGGTCTCCTCCCTGATCGCGGCGGGCGCCTCGGGCTACATCCTCAAGGATGTGCCGCCTGACGAGTTGGCCGGGGCGATCCGGGCCGTCGCGGCGGGCGGGATGGTGCTCGATCCGAGGATCGCCCGCTACGCGTGGCAAGAGGGCGAGCTGGCGGTGCTGACGAAGACCGAGAAGGCCGTCGCGCGGCTGGTGGCGCAGGGAAGGAACAACGCCGAGATCGCCGACGAGCTGTACCTCGCTGAGGGCACGGTGAAGAACCACGTCTCGGCCCTGCTGCGCAAGCTGGAGGCCCGGGACCGCACCGTGCTGGCCCTCCGCCTCGCCAAGGCCTTCGGCTCCGCATGATCGTCGCCCACCGGGCGTTTCTGATGCTGAGTAGATGTGGGCTAGCCCTGGTAGCCTAGGTATGTACGTACCTACTTTGTGGAGGGCGGATGGCTACCATCAGTTCGCGCGAGTTCAACCGAGATGTCAGTGGCGCCAAGCGTGAGGCCTTGGCGGGGCCAGTTGTGATCACGGATCGAGGTGAACCGGCCTTCGTGCTGTTATCCATTGATGACTATCGACGCTTCGCTGGCAGCGGGGACGAACTCTTAGATCTTCTCAGTATGGATGACGATGACGAGATCGACTTCGAACCGCTGAAGTTGGACCTGAAAGTTCCACAGTTTTGACATACCTCCTGGACACGAATGTCATCAGTGAACTGAGAAAGTCTCCTCAAAACGCATCTCCTGTGGTCAGAGAGTGGGTGAGGCGTCGAACGCAGGCAGATCTTTACCTTTCGGTGGTCACGATTCTGGAGATTGAGGTGGGAATAGCGCGACTACAGCGTCATGATCACCTGCAAGCCAATCGCTTAGAGCTGTGGCTGGAGCGAATCATGACGGATGGGTTCCTTGGAAGGGTCCTGCCGGTGGACATCCCAGTGGCTCGCTGTGCCGCTCAGATGCACGTCCCTGACCCACGCCCAGAGCGAGATGCCCTGATCGCTGCTACTGCCGTCGTGCACGATCTCACCGTGGTCACCCGGAACGTTCATGATTTCGCGGACATGGCGGTTCGAATCGTCGACCCCTGGGCCGCTTCCTGACCAGCTCGGAATATGGCGCGGGCTGCCGCGAAAACGCGAACTGGAGGCTGCGAAAACGCGAGCTTGTTAGGCTTATGGCATGTCAGAGCTAGTCAAGCGCAATTTGTCGCCAGTTGTCGCGCGCTACCTCCAGCACTTCCCGGCGGTACTTATTGAGGGGGCGCGGCAGGTCGGCAAGAGCACGCTGGCTAGATAGGTTGCGCCGGACGCGGAGGTGCTGAATCTTGATCACCAGCACCATCTGGATGCCGCTCGCGCAGATGCGCTCGGGGTGCTGATCGCCGCGGGCGGCCCGGTGATTGTTGGCGAAATTCAGCGACTCCTGAGTTTCACATTTTTAGTGCCCAAGTGATTGGAGTAGTTCTGCTGCTCGGTTGGGGATTGGGGGTTCGGCTTGGAGTTGTTGGCCGCCGATGCGGATGGTGACGTGGCGTAGGGGGCGGAGGGTGTGGATGATCTTTTTCAAACTGGCCCCGGAGCGTTCTTGGAGGTTATGGGCGATCGCGAGGGCGGCGAAAACGATGGTGAGGTGGGCTTCGATCGCGTCGCGGGTGCGATGGAAGATCGGCCGGGCCGCCAGGTCGTTCTTGGACATCCGAAATGACTGCTCCACGTGCCAGAGGTCGTGGTAGCTGCTGATCACCTCTGCTGCCGACATCACACCAGCGGGGATGTTGGAGACGTAGCCCTTGAGACCGACAAGTTCACGGGCCCGCTGCAAGGAGGTGTGGTCGAGGGTGGCGTGTTGGCCGCTGGTGGTCACGAAGCGGGCCTTCTTCGCCGGTTTGCGGCCGTCGATGATGTCGATGGCGCGGTTGGCCTGTGCGGTCAACGTCTGCCTGTCCCGCACGGCGCGTTTCCTTGAGTACTGCCAGATAGCCCGCCAGTGGTTGCTGTGCTGGTCGGGGTCCCAGACTTGCTCGCGTCTCGACTTCACCCGTTGGGGGTCCGGGGCGCCGCGGCGACAGGTGATGGTGTCGATAATCTGTCCATCGGCGAAGGCGGTGCCGCGCCAATGGAAGTGTTTGGCCAGGTCGTGCGGAGCGCGGGTGACCCGGGAGCCGACGATGAACCGCAACCCCGCCTGATCGATGGCTTCCAGGTTGCTGGCCGACAGCATCCCAGCATCCGCAACGACGACCATGTCCGCGACCCCGTGACGCTCCTGGAAGGCTCGGACGACGGGGATGATGGTGTGGGTCTCGGGTTTGTTTCCCTCGAAACAGGCGATCTCCAACGGATGCCCAAGACGATCCACCAGCATCCCGACCACGATCTGAGGGTCAACCCGCCGCTCCTTACTGAAGCCGACTTTACGGAGGCCGTCTTCCTTCTCCGCTTCGAAATACAGTGTGGTCACGTCATAAAGCAGCAGCGAGACGTCCCGGCCGGGCTGGTTCCAAACGTGTGTGACACTCGCCGCTGCGAGCTGTTCTCGGTACCCCTTGACAGCACAACGCTGCAGCGACTTGTAGTAGGTGTTGTGATGGCTTGGCGTGATACCGAGTTCCTCGATCACCCGGAGACTGTCCAGCTTCGAAGCCGGCTCCACCAACCTGGCCAGCACGAGCTGGAAGAACGTCTCATCCTTGATCCGGTCGAACCCGAGCCGATCCCAAGCCGAGTGGATCACTTCCACCAGCAACCGCGAGGATTTCCCCTCCACGACCGCCCCAGTGCCGCGGAGCCGACCCCCGGAACCATCGTCGAAGTCCAGTACCGGCTGGTTCGCCGCGAGCTTATCCCGCCCGACCTGCATCAACGCCGCCAACTCCGCTTCTGTGTGAACGGAACCCAGATGCTCCACGATCCTGCGCTGCCCATGCTTCTTCTCCACAATCTGGACAGCCGTCGCCCCGGAAGCAGTCTTCACCTTCCGCAGGAACGGACCCACGAACACCAATCCTACCGATGTTATTAGTGCCCCAAACAACCCCACCAAAACACCCGGACAAGCACCAACACCCACCCAACGACCCACAACAACCCCAAGATGTGAAACTCAGGTCTGGATGCCGCTCGCGCAGATGCGCTCGGGGTGCTGATCGCCGCGGGCGGCCCGGTGATTGTTGGCGAAATTCAGCGACTCCCCGAACTGACCCGCACCATCAAAGCTTTCATCGATGAGGATCGACGCCCCGGGCGTTTCATCCTCACCGGATCGGCCAGCCTGCTTCGGATGATCGGTACCCAGGATTCGATGGCTGGTCGGGTGGCACGTGTCAATCTCTACGGTTTCAGCGCGGGGGAGTGTATGGGTGTGGCGGATGCCTTCGTCGATGCCATCGCCCGCGGCGTCGAGTACCCGCAGTTCGCCACCGAGTGGACCAGAGAAGACTATGTGCGGCAATGTGTCGAGGGAGCCTACCCGGAGGTCGTCGGGTTGCCTCCTGACCTGCGTGGGGTGTGGCTCGATTCCTATCTGGCTGGGATCATCCAGCGCGACTTGCTGCAGTTGCGTCGCCAGGTGCAACCAGCCCGGGCGCAGGTCATGCTAAAGCTGCTGGCCGCTGAGCAGTCGGGGGAGACGGTCAAGGCCAAGCTGGGGCAGCGTAGCGACGTGCCCGCCAATACAGTGGGTGCCTACCTTGACCTGCTGGCCGACGTCCAACTCGTCGCCCCGATCAAGCCGTGGAAACCCAACTTGGCCCGCCGCGATCTCGGCGTTCGACATGCCCTGCGCGAGCAGTTTCACGATCTCCAGCTCGCGGGCGGTGAGCTGCTCCATTTCCGCCGGGCTCTCGGCGGGGCTTTGGCGGCGGGCGAACTCGGCGATCACCCGTCGGGTCACGCTTTGGTCTACTAGGCCGTACCCGGCGGCTAGGCGGCGCACCGCGTCCACCAGTTCTTCGGGTTCGCAGTCCTTGAGGATGAACCCGTCGGCGCCGGCCTCCAGTGCGCCGAACACATCGGCGTCGAGGTCAAAGGTGGTCACCACCAGTACGGCTGGCTTGTCATCGGTGCGGTCGGCGACGATCTGCCGCGTGGCCGTCAGACCATCCCCGGCGGGCATCCCAAGATCCATACACACCACGTCGGGCCGGGTGCGGCGCACCACGCTGACCGCCTCCTGGCCGCCAGACGCCTCCCCAACCACCGCGATGTCGCTCTCCTCCTCGAGCAGCACCCGGAACCCGGCGCGCACCACGGCCTGGTCATCAACCAACACCACATTAATCATCGTTGCCTCCAGTAGATCGTTGCCCTGCTCGGGACGGCAGGTAGACTTGAACTCAAGAATCCTTGAGGGTGGGAGTAGCTCATGAACCTTGCCAAGCTGTCCTCCAACGGCCAGATCACTGTGCCGGTTGAGGTGCGTCGACGGCTACGTCTCTCGCCGGGAGATAAGATCCTGTTTGTCGAGCGCCCCAGCGGCGAGATCGTCATGGCCAACGCGGCTTTGGCTGCGTTAGCTGAAGCCCAAGAGGTATTCTCCTCGGTCAAAGATGCTTTTTCTGACGAGGAGGATGTGCAGCAGTTCGTGGATGAATTACGTGGTCGTTCGCATTGAGACGCGCTATCTTTGACACTAACGTCATCATCTCTGCATTTTGGTTTCCGGACTCTATCCCCGGTAGAGCGCTGACTATTGCCATTCGCGAAGGTGAGTTGGTGCTGACAGAGTGGATTATTGGAGAGCTGCACGAGGTTGTTCTGCGCAAGTCCCCGGACGGCCTTCCAGCACTCCGTGGTTTCCTGAACCGTGTGCCATACGAGTTGGTGTCCCCTGGCGAAGCTGGTGGCATATCGATTTCTGACAAGGATGATCAGCCGATTCTGGATGCTGCAATTGCTGGCGATGTGGATACAATCGTCACGGGTGATAAGCACTTTCTTCAACTCGGATTGACTCGCCCTCGGGTGATGACCCCACGTGAGTACCTTGCCCTCCCGCCTGCGTAGTGCGAGGAGCGCGCACGGGATGGCGCTATCCATCGACGTCCTCCGAGAAGAAAGTGAGGCGGACTTCCCAGCCGCCCTCTGCGGTGGGGGCGGCGTGGAAACGTGCGCCCACTGCCGTCGCGCGTTTGCGCATCACGTCGAGGCCGATGCCGCCGAAGCCCACTCGGCCGGTCGCCGGGCGGGAGTGTTGTGCACCCGCAGTTCGTCGCCATCGACGGTGACACGGATTCGGGCCCCGGGGGCGTGCTGCATCGCGTTGCTGATGGCCTGTTGCGCAACGCGATAGGCGGCGGCATCCGCTAACGGTGCCAGGACAGATGGACGCTCCTCGGTGAGGATGATGTCGACGCCCAAGCTTCGGGTGGTCTCAATGAGTTCGGGCAGATCCCGCAAGCCCAGCCCAGGGTCGGCGTCGCGCAGGAGTTTCACCACGGAGCGCAGCCCTGCCAGCGTTTCTTTGCCCTGAGCACGTAGCTGGGCGGCCGCGAGGCGCGCGGCGTTCGGATGAGACGTTCGACGGCGGCTGCTTGCACCACCACCCCGGCCAGGTGGTGCGCCGCCACGTCGTGCAACTTTCCGGCCAGGCGGCGCCGCTCATCGGCTAGTGCGGTGGCGAGCTGACGCTCGTGCTCGTGGGCCTCGAACTCGCGCCGGGCCCGCTCATGCCTGGATCTGCTGGCCAGCATCGCGCCGCCCACCATGGGCAGCAGGAACAATATGAGGTCGAAGAGCAGTTAGGCGGAGAACCTGGGCCAGTTCATGATGTGGTGGATGGGGATGACGTTCTGCGCCACGGCCAGCACCGCGAGCAGCGCCGCCGCCCGGGGCAGCGGCAGCAGGTTCCCGAGGGAGAACGACACCACGGCTTGCGCGTATCCCGTCACCACGGAATGACCTGCTGTGCGATAAGCATGCTGGCGAGATCGAGCAGCCAGGCGACTGCCTGGCAGATCAAGGGGTGGCGCCGCCACCACAGCAGCGCCAACCCCTGGGGGATGTTCAGTGCTGCCGCCAACTGTAGACGTGGCAGGTTCTCCGGGGAAATCCTGGGAGAGAAGGAGAGCGCCGCCAACATCACCGTCGCGGGCGCCACGGCCATGAAGGCGGCCAGCAGCACGTCGGTGCGACGGATGGGAGGCGGGGTCATGCCCACATTTTTGCAGCCCCAACCGAGGCGCGGGTGGCGCCTCGTCCGCCACCGCCACGTCAGCGTCGCTATCCCGGCCGCAATGCCGCTGCCGTAGCGACGCGCCCTGAGATATCGCGACGTATGGGCTCGCCGTGCGCTTGGGGGCTACGGCGAGTAATCCTTACAAACGCGGGTCGACGGGGTCGGATTCGAGCGCGAGGACACCGAAGACCGCCTCGTGTACCCGCCACAACGGTTCACCGGCGACGAATCGGTCCACGGCTTCCAGTCCGAGCGCGTACTCGCGCAGGGCCAGAGCGCGCTTGCGGCCCAGGTTGCGGTCGCGCCAGCCGGGCGAGGTTCTCCGGTTCCGTGTAGTCCGGGCCGTAGATGATGCGCAGATACTCCCGGCCGCGCACCTTCAAACCGGGCTGCACAAGCCCCTGCTTGCCGCGGGTCAGGTTGGCCAGCGGCTTGACCACCATGCCCTCGCCCCCGCTGCCCGTGAGGTCCTCCCACCACGCGATGCCCTCGGCGCGCGAGGCCTCGTCAGCCAGGCGAACCACGAGTCGTCGGGTCTGACGGAATCTGGGAGAGACCGCGACAAGCGAATCGGCGATGCCTAGGTGCCACAGGTGATTTCTGGTGGCGTACGACTCCGCCGAGGAGGCCAGTACCTGGAACGGTGCGATCTCCACCCCGTCCAGATCGGAGGTGGGCCAGCAGTACCGTCGCACCGCCTGATCGAACGCCTGGGCGTTGCTGAGGCGGGCGGAGGTGCGGGCGCGAAGTTCGGTCACGTCCAGCCCACGCTGGGCGGCCTGGGCGAGGGCCGCATCGGCGGCGGTCAACGAGGCGACGGCGGCGTCTGCGACGGGCAGATACTGCTCGTCGAGCAGGCTCTGCGCCTTGAGCGACCACGGCAGCACCTCCGTGTCGAACAGCAGCCACGACGCGCTCAGCCGTTCCCACAACCCGGCTGTGCGGGCGGCGTCGGCGAACTCGGCCATGAGCCCTGCTGTGACCTCATCGGCGAAGAAGGGGCGGCCCGTGCGGGTCCACAGGTCGCCGGAGCCGTCGTCGCGCACCAGGGCCACGCCGCGGCTGCCCATGTGTTTCTCCTCGCAGATCACCTCGGTGACACCCCAGGCGGCGTACTGCGTGAACGCCTCGTCGGGGTGCTCCAACAGGGACTCGCGGGCGCTGGTGGCCACGGGGGACATGGTGGGCGGCAGATAGGGCAATCGGCTGGGGTGCAGCGCGAATCGGCTCATCACCTCCAGCGCTCCGGCGGCCTGCTCGGCCCCGATCTTGATGCGCCCCAGGTGGCGGGTTTCTACTCTCCGTTCTCCCAACACGTCGTCGAGGCGCAACTCGGCGCCGTCGCGTTCGGGGGCTCGCAGCGGCTTGACCGGGGCGTAGTACTCGCGTTCAGCGGGCACCGAGACGACCTCCCGCTCGGGGTAACGCAACGCGGTCAGCGCGCCCCCGAAGACACAGCCGGTGTCGAGGCACATGGTGTTGTTGACCCACGCGACCTCCGGGGTGGGGGTGTGCCCGTAGAGCACCATCGCCTTACCCCGGTAGTCATCCGCCCAGGGGTAGCGGACGGGCAGGCCATACTCGTCGGATTCTCCGGTGGTGTCGCCGTACAGCGCGAACGAACGCACCCGCCCCGAGGCGCGGCCATGATACTCCTCCTTCAGCCCGGCGTGCGCGACGACGAGCCGGCCCTCATCGAGCACGTAATGCGCCACCAGGCCGGAGACAAACCGGGCCACCTCGGCGCGGAACTCGTCGGGCTCGGTATCGAGCTGGGCCAAGGTTTCGGCGAGGCCGTGCTGGTGATTGACCTTGCGGCCGCGCAGGGCGCGCTCCAGCTTGGCCTCGTGGTTGCCGCTGACGCACAACGCGTGCCCGGCGGTGACCATGCCCATGACGAGCCGCAGCACGCCGGGGGAGTCCGGCCCGCGGTCCACCAGGTCACCGACGAAGACGGCCTGTCGGCTAGGGTGATGCGCGTCGACGGCGCGGCCCGCCTCGTCGCGTTCGATGCGGTAGCCCAACTTCTCCAGCAGCGCCTCTAGCTCGCTGCGGCAGCCGTGGATGTCGCCGATCACGTCGAACGGGCCGGTCAGGTCGCGGCGATCGTTGAGCAGCGGGACGCGGACGAACTCCACGCCGTCCAGATCGTCGTGCTTCAGCACAAAGACGCGGCGGAAACCCTCCTTGGCCAGATGTTTGATGCCGCGGCGCAGGTCGCCGACCTGTCGGTCGATGACGCGCGGCCCAACGGGCAGCTCGCGCAGCGCGTCTTGGTGTTTGGCGGTGCCCGCCGAGACGTCAAGCACGACGGCGACGGGCAGCACGTCGTGCGCCTTGGCCAGTTCCACCCACTGGCGGCGGGCCGATTGGGTGACGTTGGTGGCGTCAACCACGGTCAGCCGGTTGCCCGCCAGCCGCTTCCCGGCGATGTAGCCGAGCAGATCGAACGCGTCGGGGGAGACGGACTGGTCGCCCGGGTCGCCGCTGATCAGCGCCCGACAGAAGTCGGAGGAGAGCACCTCGTAGGGGTCGAAGTGGCGGCGCGCGAAGGTGGACTTGCCGGCACCCGAGACGCCAATCAGCACCACGAGCGAAGTTTGCGGAATCTCGATTCTCATTGCTGTGCCTCGAACCATGCCAGTTGAGTGGGGGTGCCGTGGGTGGGATCCTCGCCGCCGACTCCCCGGAAGGCGACCCGATAGCCGCACCGCTGGGCGAGGCCCTCCGCCCAGTCGCGAAACTCGTCGCGCGTCCACTCGAAGCGATGGTCCGGGTGACGCGAGCCGACGAGCCCATAGACGGCGTTGTACTCCGCGTTGGGGGTGGTGAGGATGACGTGGCGGGGCCGCAGCGCGAAGACGGTGCGTTCCAGGTCGCCCAGGCGGGGCGGATCCAGGTGCTCGATCACCTCGGCGGCCACCACCGCATCGGCATCGGCCAGCCGAGGATCAATGTAGGTCAGCGACGACTGCGCCAGCGTGACCCGGGCGCGCTGCCGGTCGGGCATCGTGTCGAGGTGGAGGTGCCGCTCGGCCTTGGCCAACTCGCTGGCGGAAACGTCGAGCCCGAGGACGTGTTCGATACGCGGTTCGGTCAGCAGATGTGAGATGAGGCGGCCCTCGCCGCAGCCCACATCGACGACGGTGCGGGCACCGGCGTCGGCCAGGACGGCGGCGATGGCCTCGCGTCGTAGTGCGGCCAGCGGGGTGGCAGGAGAGGCCGCTGGGGGAGCGGGTTCCTCGTCCAGGCTCTGGTTGGCCTGCGCCACCAGCGAGCGCTGCCCGGCGAGGTAACGGTTGGTGATCTCCTCGCGCAGCGGGTGGCTGGGCAGCCAGTCGCCACCGTGGGTGACGAGCTTGGTGACCTCGTCCTCATCGACCCAGTAGTGCTTGGAGCCGTCCAGCACGGGCAGCAGCACGTACAACTGCGCGAGGGCATCGGCGATGCGCTGCCGCCCACGCAACACGGCACCGTCGGTGTGCCAGCCCAGCGGCTCGAACAACTCGGCTAGCCCCTGGCAGGCGGGCAGGGCGCCGAGGTTGATCTCCAGGTCCCAGATCACGTCAACCAGGTCGGGCCGCGCCTGGCAGGTGCCTTTGAGGGCGGTGCCGAGGACCCGTTTGATGGCCACGGCCAGCATCGACGAGGCCGCGTAGGGACGGTCGTTGACGTAGGCGGCCAGCGTGAAACCACCGGCGCGGAACCGCTTGTTGCGCACCAACCCAACCGGGTCCACCTCCACCTGCAGCGCGAACGTGGTGCGCTCCGGTGTGGCCTGCGGGTAGTAGACCCAGGCCGTGCCATAGGACAGGGCGAAGCTTTGCACCCGGTCGGGGTGTTTGGCCATGAGGTAGCCCAGCCCGGTGGCGTCGCCGTCGGGTCGTGACGCCGTGATGCTCAAGAACATGTCAGCAGACTAACGCTGCGGCAGTGCGTAGAGATATTTCGAAGAGTTCGGACGTGTGGTCCTCGCGCGCAATGCGCGGGGCCGGGGAGTTGTAGCGCAACATGCTGTGGCGCGTGGATTGATAGAACTGTTTGGTGACCACCGTGCCTCGTGGAGGTGGCATTGGGGTAGGGGCCCTGAACCACGCTCTCGGTGTCGGAGAGTAGGCGATGCAAAATATACCTCGAAACCTGATTCGCGGCGCGCTCTTCATTGGCGAGGCAGGCGTTGAAGCGTATGCGGTCTTCATCCATCTGGACTGAAGCGGCAGTCTGGCCCCTGCCTCAGCCCGATGCATCCCTTCGGCTGCCAACTTTGCGTGCCTTCAGCTCTCCGGTTTTGATCCGCCGGGAGATTGTGGTGGCCGGGGGTCAGGCCTTGTTGGCCACGGCCCGGCGGAAGTCATCGATGGCGGCCAGCAGAGCAGGTTCTAGCCAGCTGCTGAGGCGTTGATTGGCTGCTGAGTCTGAGTCTAGGTAAGTTGCAGAAAACGGCTCGTCGGTCAGCGTGACGCGGCTCACTTCACGCATGCCCTCGTCGGCGGTGGGTTCCCGTCTGACGGTGAAAGCCACTGCCGAGATTCCGCCCCGGAATTGTGTTCCCATGCCATGGACCGCGACGACAACCTCGTCTTGGATCTCCTCCTCGCGATCAACGAGTTTCAGCCGGACCCACCCCCGATACGCGTCGAAATTAGCAAAGTATCCAAACTGCTTGGCCGCGGCCACGGTATCGCTCCGGTACCAGGTCGATTTCTCGCTTCCATCCGGCTGGAAGTCGACGATGATCCGGAATCGTTCGGGGTCAAGCGCCTTCGTGATCATTTCTTTGATTTGATCGAGGCGCGTCCTGGCATGCGTTAGTGCGACACCGGCTACCTGGCGTGCCCGCTCCGCCTGGTTGGCCGCTTTGGCTTCGCTCGATCGGCGTGCATCCCGTGAGAGTGCGGCGATCACTTGGTCCATATTCTTCTGGTCGTCCGTGACCTGGTTGGACACACTCAATGCCTCGCGGAGCGCGCTCTTTTGAAGCCTCACGAACAGTTTGACTAAGGGGGCTAGGTCCCCGCCATCTGCCTGTTCAAGGGCATGGAAGTAATCATTGCGATCTTCGTCATCGCGGACCACGGGCAGAAACATGCCCGCCCGTAGAAAGACGAGGGACGCTAGCGTCCGGGCTATTCGACCGTTTCCGTCCTGGAACGGGTGGATCTGGGTGAACCGGTGATGCAACCAAGCCGCTTCGATCTCGGGGGCCACGCCGTCCGCCAGGTGAGTTAGGTGCATCGAGATCAGCCGCTCAATCTCCGAATCCACCTGCTCCGGCGGCGCGTAGTGGTGCATCGTCCCGTCCGGGCGGCGCGGGTTGTTTGGTAACTTCTTGAACTGCCCACGCAGCAAGTCGACTTCGAAGGCCCGGCCTTCTGGGGTCATAGCTGTGGTGGATGTCTGGTGACGGGTCAGCGCCTGATGCAGTTCCTTGATATAGCTGGTCGAGAGAGAGCGCTTGTTCGCTACGAAATCGAACAACCCCTCGGCGGCGTCGAGTTGGTCCTCGATTATCGCGGATACGTGTTTCGGATCTTGCCTATTAACGCTGCTGTGAGGTATGCGTGCGGCATCAATCCCGTGTTCGACTAGCAGCTGAGTGACACCGCGATCCAGGTGATAGACGCGCTCAATAAGCCCGGTCTCAATGGCCCAGCGGCGGCTCAACTGTTCGGTGAATTGGGCCAATGCCCCTGAGCCCTCCAACTCTTGGCGACTTTCAACCCAGAGCTGCCCCAGATGGCGCAACTCGTCGCTCGCCAGTTCGAGATCGCTGGGCGAGAGATCTGTGATCGGGGACCAGGCCATGATGGGAACGGTACCAGTCGGCAACCGTCCCAGAAGGTGGCTGGGATGCGGCGGCTACGTGGTGCCGCCGAAGATGGCTAGGAGCACTGCGATGAGAACCAACACGCCCATCACGACGAGGGTGGCGATGAGGCAGCCGGTGCCGGGGGCCTGCTGCGGCTCGTGTCCGATGGAGCCCTTGCTGAAGTTGATCCAGGGCCCGTTGTAGAAGACGGGCACCACCTTGCCAGGGCCGACCTGCATGTTGAGTTGTGCCTGACCGTAGGTCCACAGCCAGTGGTACTCCCCGGAGATGATGTGGTGGCCGGGGACGACGGGGATGTCGATGATGCCGTAGCCGCTGTGGGCCGGGTATCCATCGATCCTGATGGTGGGTGACAACCATCCCTTCAGGGAGTTGCCCTGCACAGTAAGTCTGATGATCCCCGGCGGCTGCGCCGGGGCGGCGTTATACGGCTGGGTCCCGTATGGCGGCTGGGGCCCGTACGGTCCAGGCCCGGGCGGCTGGGGTCCGTAGGGTGGCTGGGGATAGTTCGTCATTGGTTTCCAATCAGTGATTGTGTCCGTCGGACACTAGCGCTGCCCAAGCGGTAGCCGTTTGGCCTATGCGGCGATGAAACTGAGGGGTTAGATGGCTAAGCTGGCCAGCGCGCTCGTCGGCCTAGTACTGAAGGACGAGGGCATCCTCTCGCCTGCGGGCTACCTGGAGCGCCGGGTCAAGCACCGGGAGGAGCTGCGGGCACACCTGTACGCCCACCGCTATGTCGTCGCTCAGTAGATCATCCTGGCAGGGCCGAGGTGGGCCGGGGGAGTGTGAGGGTTATCCGCCAGCCGCCGTCGGAGGTGGGGCCGGAGTCGACGGTGGCGCCGATCGCAACAGCCCGTTCCCGCATCACCTTCAAGCCAGAGCCGCCCGAGCCCAGCCCGAGGGGACGGCTGGTGGCTGGGCCGTTGGTGACGCTCACGACGAGCCGCCGCGCATCCTCGCTCACCTGCACCACCAGCGCGGCACCGGGGGCGTGCGGGAGGGCGTTGCTGATGGCCTGCAGCGTCACCCGATACACCGCGGCGCTTAACACGGGCGGCAACTCGGGCAGTTCAGGCGGGGCGTCGAGACTGGTTGGCACGCCCAGGTCCTGGGTGGTGCGCACCAGCGCAGGCAGGTCTTGCAGGCCGTGCGGCGGGTCCGGTGCGCTGCTGCTGCGCAGCAGTCCGACGACGGAACGCAGCCCGCTGAGCGTCTCCTTGCTTTGGGTGCGCAGCTGCTCGGCGGCCTCCTTCGCGTCGGCGGGGGAACGGTTGATCAGGCGACCCACCGCTGCCGCCTGCACCACGATCCCCGCCAGGTGATGCGCCGCCACGTCGTGCAACTCCCCGGCCAGTCGCTGTCGCTCCTCGTTGATGGCCCGCTCGACGAGGCGTTCCCGCTCGCGGACCTCCCGATCCAGCAGCAGCGCCCGGTTCTGACGCGAGATGCTCACCATCACCCCGGCGAAGATCCCGATGCCGTAGATGGCCAGGCTGACTGGTCCCCATACGGCGGCCAACCAGGGGTTCTATGCCAAGAACGAGGGTCGACGCAAGTGCGATGAGGGTCTCGACTGTGGCCAGGCCAAAGGCGATGAGTAGCGCCCGCCGCGGGCGCATCCCGGCGCCCAGCCGGTAGAACACCAGGAATGGGGCCGGCCCGCGGCTGCTGAAGGGGGCGAGCGCGGCGAGCGCCACCTGCGTGACGGCATACCCGGTGAAGGTGTATCAAGGGCGGGCATGCCAACACACCAGCAGCAATCCCTGCACCGCCATAAGCGCCGCCATCCAGGGCAACCGTGCCGTCAGAATCGCTCTTTCGGATGCCGTCAGGCCCGGCAACAGTTCTAGCGCGGGGCCGCCGACGAGCATGAGGCAGCCGAGCAGGAAGCATGCCGCGGCCAGCAGTACATCCAGCAGCCGAATCTGCCCAAACACCGGGCGCAGGAGCTTCACCATGGGCCCATCCTTACCTACCCAACGAACACTAGTTGGAGATGTCGGGATTGAGCGTGGCCGGGGATGGTGGCCTAGGCCAGAGCGAGCAGGCCGCCGACTTCTCGTTGGGTTGCGGGGTTCGCAGTTGTTTCCAGCTGTTTTCTGTGAGTAGGTCGCGGTCGAGCTGGGCCAGCATGAACGTGGTGAAGATACCACCAGCGAAAGGCGTAGTGGGTAGGAAGTGGTTAGTGGCACGCACGCCACTAGGCTCAGGCTATGCCTGAGGTCGTCGTTGTTGGTGCTGGTATCAGCGGGCTTGCCGCAGCCTGGCAGCTGAACGGCCAAGGCATCGAAACCACCGTGTTAGAGGCGGCGCCGCGCCCCGGCGGACGGATCCACTCCCTTGAAGTGAACGGCTGCACGGTGGAAGTCGGGGCAAACTTCATCACTGACGCCTACCGCATCGTGCCGCAGCTGGCGGCGGAACTCGGGCTCGAAGTCCGGTCGGTGAGTGACCTGAGCGCTGTCGCGATAGCCGGCCACCTCTACCCGTTCACCGCCAACCGGCCTATCAGCGCCGTCCACTCAGGTCTGCTCACATGGCGCTCGGTGGTGGCATCTCTGCCTGGGTTGACGAGATTCGGTGCCCGCTATCGCCGACGCGGCACCGTCGACCCGCTCGACTGGGACGACCTCGACCACACCCCTACTAGGGACTGGGGCCAAGAGTTGCGATTGGGCAACTTCGTGGATCGTGCATGGCGCCCCGCCTACCACGGCTTCTACTTCCAGGACGTGGCCGCCACCTCGGCGGCGGCAGTGGCGGCCATGGCGGCGCACGGCCTCCGGCAAAAGACGCTCACCATCCCCGGTGGCCTGAGCAAGCTGACCGATGCGCTCGCCACGCGCCTCGACGTGCGGGTGCAAGAACAAGTCCTGCGGGTTGAGCGGCGGGTGACGGGCGTCACCCTGCATACGACGTCGGGAGTGTACCGGGCGCGCAAGGTCATTGTGGCGACCCCGGGGCCCGCCGTGGCTGGGCTTTGGGATCTCGATCCCCTAGAGCACGCCGTGACTGAGGTGCCCTACAGCACCGGGCTGCTCGTCGCGCTGGGCATCGGCAGGGTGCTGCGGGCGGATGAACTGGGCGGGGCCTATGGGGTGCTACTGGCCCCGGACGAATGCGATCTGGCCGCGTTGGCGGTCGCCTCCCGCGCTGGGCATGCCGCCCCAGGCCGTGACGTCGTCACATGCATGTTCACCTCCGACGCTGCCCAGGCACTCGCTGCCGCCTCCGACGCCGAGATCGTCCAAGCCGCCAGCGACCAGGTGCTGGCCTGGGCGCCAGAGGTGCGCGACGTGCTGCTTGATCCCGGGGAGTGCGTGGTGCAGCGCATCCCGCACGCGATGCCTACCAGCCCGCTGGGCCGCCTCGCCCACATCGCGGCCTACCGGCGGACAGTGGGGGATAGGCGAGTGGTGCTCGCCGGGGACTCGCTCGCCTGGCCCTGGACGGATTCGGCCGCCTTCACCGGCCAGTGGGCTGCTGAGGCGGTTGCTTCGGCGTCGTAGCGCTAGTCCGACGGTGTGGCCTGACTTGAAGTCTTGACCGCGTAGTTAAGCTTGCGGTCGCCGCGGCGCAACTGTGGTTGGCGGACGCCTCCGTTCTGGATGCTAGGAGCATGATGAGCAACCTCGACTACGTGGACACCTACTTGCGCAAGCGGCGCAGGCAGTACCGCGCACTGAATAACGAGACCTACGCCGCGCTGGCGTTGGGGCTGGCCACCGTCATTGCGCTCGTCTGGGCCAACATCGGCCACTCGTACCACGACTTCTGGCACACGCCAGCGGTGTTGCGCATCGGCTCTTGGTCGCTTGAGTTGACACTGCACGGCTGGGTCGACGAAGGGCTCATGGCGGCCTTCTTTTTTCTCGTCGGGCTGGACGTGCGGCGAGAACTGACGTTGGGCGAACTGCGAATTCCGGGGCGGGCGCTACTGCCCGCCGCCGCCGCGGTCACTGCGCTGATCATCCCCACCGTCATCTATCTGCTCATCGCGGGCAACAGCGATGGGGCGGCCGCCTGGGGTACCGTGATCTCGACCGACACCGCATTCGCCCTAGGCATGCTGGCGCTTATCGGCCCCCGCAATGCGCCACGGCTGAAGCTTTTCCTTTTGGCGTTCGCCGTGATTGATGACATCGGCGCCCTCCTGGTGATCGCCGTCTTCTACACTGATCATCTTAACCTCGTTGCGCTCGCGGTGGCTGGCCTCGGCCTGCTCGGCGTGTGGCTCTTGGCCCGTCGAGGCGTCTGGCGCTCCGTTCCCTACCTGATCTTGGCCATTGGGATCTGGTATGCGGTCTATCTCTCGGGCGTGCACGCCACCATCGCCGGGGTGCTGATCGCGCTCATCATGCCGGTCTACAACCTCCGCAGCGGCGACTTGGAGGCCAGCAACGCGTTGTATCGGCTGTTCAGGCAGGCCCCAACCCCGGCAACTGCTCGGTTGGTGCGCGATGCCATGGCCTATTCCATGCCGCTGAATCAGCGCCTTGCTTTCGTGCTTCCGCCCTACGTGAACTTCATCGTGGTGCCGCTCTTCGCGCTGGCCAACGCGGGGGTTGCGCTCTCGGGTGAGTCGTTGGGGCTGGCGGCGCTATCGCCTATCACGTGGGGCATCATCGCCGGTTTGGTCCTGGGCAAGATGCTGGGCGTAACTTTGGGGGCTGGCCTCGTGCTGCGGTTCGTGCCCTCTGCCCGGCTGCCCGGCCTAGACCTTCCGCGCATCGCCGGTGTCGGCGCGCTGGCTGGGATGGGATTCACCATTTCCCTGCTGGTGGCCAATCTGGCGCTGGATGATGAGGTGCTGTGCGACCAAGCCCGCGTTGGTGTGCTGGCCGCGTCGTTGCTCGCGCTGGTGCTTGCCACAGTGCTGTTCCGCCTTGGTGATCGCCTGGCTCCGCTGCCGCCGCCCGCGGGCGAGACCCTGCCCATCCCCGTCGACGATCAGCGCGACCACTTCTGGGGCTCTCCCGATGCGCCGGTCACCCTGGTCAACTACGCCGATGTCAGTGATGAGGGACGTTGGCGCCTGACCGAGGCTTTCTGGGACGTGAGGGAACAAGTCGAGGAGGGAAAGCTCAGGCTTGTGTTCCGGCATCGTGCGTTCACGCCGGAGGCCATGACCGCTGCCTTGGCCCTGGAGGCGGCCGACCAGCAGGGCAGAATGCTTGAGATGCACACGGCGCTTGTCGAGTACCAGGGTGAGATCGACGAAGCGAGCGTCCGCGAAGTGGCACGCGGCATCGGGCTCGATGTGGACGCGCTCAGTCGACGCATGGCCAGCGGAGTGGACACCGCCCGGATTGAGGACGACTCGCTGGACGTGGCCGAATTGGAGACCCGGGACGGTGTCGTGGTCTACATCAACGGCCAGCGGCTGCACGGGTTCGTCAACCGGTGGCGGATCGTCGAGAGCATCCGCGAGGCCACTGAGCAAGACGAGTCGGGAGCCTCCAGACGTTAGCCTTTGGTATGGCCAACAAAGTGGAAGCATTCGTCGCCAGGCTGCGCGAGGTACACGAGCAGACGAGGATGGTCGGCTGGGACTTCTCAAAGCTCTCGGACCGCATGGCGGCGGACGAGCCGTGGTGGGACTTTGAGGCCGACTGCCGCGCCGCTCTGGCGGGCGCGCAACGGATCCTCGACCTGGGTACCGGGGGCGGCGAGCGCCTGCTGAAGCTGCTCGGGGACACCGATGCCCCAGACAAGATCATCACCGCCACCGAAGGCTGGGCACCCAACGTTGAGGTGGCGCGGACCGCCCTGGCTCCGTACGGCATCGAGGTGAAGAACTACGACCCGGATGGCGGGCAGCGCCTGCCATTGCCGGACGAGTCCATTGACTTGGTGATGGCACGCCACGAGGCGATCAATGCGGCCGAGGTCGCCCGGGTGCTCGCGCCAGGCGGGCGGCTTCTGACGCAACAGGTCGACGGCCGCGACGCTGAGGAGATCCACGCCTGGTTCGACGAGCCATTTCTGTACCCGAACGTCACGTCCCGCGACTACGCCCATGCTCTGGAGGCTGCGGGGCTTAGCGTCGACGTGACCGACGACTGGCGTGGGACCATGGAGTATGCCGACGCCAAGGCCCTCGTGAGCTACCTCGCACTCGTGCCCTGGGATGCCCCAAACTTCACCGTCGAGGCACACGCGCCGCGGCTGCTGGAGTTGGAGGCGCGGCGCCCGATCCAGGTGACTCAGCGCCGCTTCCGCCTCTACGCCACGAAGGACGCGCAACACTAGTCAGCCATGGTGGTTGCGATGGACAAGCGGCTGCTCTCGCTGTTGCTGAAGTGGCGGCTGAAGGTCTGGCATCCCGGCCCCGGCTACCTGCTACCGTCGCCGCATGACAGGCACTGAGCCGGCACCGCGCACCATCCGGGTGGCGACCGCCGCACTGGGGGCGGGGTTGGCGGTTTGCGGCGGCGTGCTTCGCCTTCGACGGCATGTGCGTCGGTCCCGTGCCCGGCTGGCTGCTTATGATGCTCGCCGGGTCGAACTGCGCCATGGGGCCGTGGCCTACGTTGATGCTGGGGAGGGCGAGCCGCTGCTGTCCAGCCACGGCCTGTATGGCGGATATGACCAGGCGCTGGAGAATGTCCGTACCCTCGGTGCACATTGCCGGATCATCGCACCCTCCCGCTTCGGCTACCCGGGCAGCGATGTGCGTGGCGACGGATCTCCTCGCGAGCAGGCCGCCGTTTTCGCCGAATTGCTTGACCATCTCGGCATCGCGCGGACCT
This sequence comes from Propionibacteriaceae bacterium, assembly GCA_030532825.1. Classification (GTDB taxonomy): domain Bacteria; phylum Actinomycetota; class Actinomycetes; order Propionibacteriales; family Propionibacteriaceae; genus Arachnia. The sequence continues at coordinate 9,310 of JAUNKK010000011.1, read as the reverse complement.
TCGTCCTCGGCGCCTCGGCGGGTGGGACACCCGCGATCCGTTTCGCCCTGGACTACCCAGACAGGGTTAAGGGCCTCATCCTGCTCAGTTCAGCTGCACCGTGGGCGCGTAAGCCTCACACGCCCCCGAGGCGCCTGGGGCCGCCTGCGTGGATGAGCCGGGACGGAATGATGTGGCTCCTGTCCTCGGTGTTCCCGCTAGTCATGAGCATGCCCTCCCGCGTCGTCCATACGATGATGCCCCTGGCTGAGCGTCGCGTTGGAGCAGACCTGGACGCTCGGCTGACCAACCGGGACATGGCCGTGCACTTTGACGACTACCCCATTGAGGAAGTCACTGCCCCCGTGTTGCTGGTGCACGCCAGAGACGACAAACTGGTGGTCTTCGCTCCCCCCAGAGGGCAGGTGCTGGATTCTCTGCGCCGCTACCCGAACCTGACGACGGCGATCTACGACACCGGCGGGCACCTCGTGGCTGGGCATAGCCAGGAGATTGATGCCCTCGTATCGGAGTTCATTGATCGGCACGGGCGATAGGGATGTTCAGCGTCCGGGGCCTTGAGCCCTGTTCAGGTGAACAGCGCCAGTGGGACCACGCCGATTCCATCCGGACGTCGGTACGCGCGTGGACCGGTGGTGAGGATGATGGCGTCGGCTAGCGAACTACCTAGTTTGTCTTGGAGCCAGATGAGGTGCTTCACGTCGTCGTCGCCGATTGCCCCGGCCAGTTTAACCTCCGCGGCGATGACTTCCCCCTCCGTGCCGGTGACGATCAGATCGATCTCCCGGTCACCTCGTTTGGTTCGCAGGTAGCTGACCTCGGCCCCGCATTCCTGGGCGGCGACCCGCACGCTGAGCGTAGCCAGAGCTTCAAACAGCCGACCGAATAGTGGGGCAACACCAACGTGCACTTGGTCCTCCTTTCCCCGCAGGAGCGTCGCCGCTGAGCCGCGCAGCAGCCGCAGCGATAACGCGGGGTCGGCTAGGTGATGTCGCGGGCTCATGGCTAGTGCTCCAAGATTGAGGCCAAGAGGCAGCCAGGGGTCCACGGGGTCGAGCAGCCAAAGGCTTGTCAGCCAATCCCGGTACCTGATGGTGGTGTGCCGCGAGGGCGCAGCCGATTCGTTTGGTGCGGCGCAGACGCGAATCTTCTCCCAAGACGTGGTGGTTGACTCCGCCGCAGCGAACGAACGTAGCCATGCAGCCATTGATGCGGGACGTCTCAGCCGCGGATTGCCAACCCCCTCGACCTTTTTGTTGACGATGCGCTGCAGATAGCTGTCGAGCTGCACTTGGCGCAGTTGCGCCGGTAGCCCAGAAATGCCGGGTAGCCCCGAACGCGCAATCTGCTCCGCATAAAAGGGCAGCGACAGGTCAGTGGCCCCGTCGAGGGGCGGGCGATCACCGCTGAGGAGGTCGCGCAGCCTGACCGTGGGCGTAGTGACCCCGCGCTCCTGCAGTGCCATCGGGCGCATGCGTAACGAGACGATTCTGCCTGCTCCTGAGTGAATTCGAGCCTCGGGGATTGGGGTGGCGCTTCCTGCGAGCAGGAAAGAGCCTGGGGTCGCGTCGCCATCCACGGCTCGCCGGATTGCGTCCCACACGCTCGGGGCCAGCTGCCATTCATCAATGAGGACCGGCGGGTCGTTGAGTGCCTGGTTGGGATGCGCCGCGATCACCGCCTGCTGGGCAGGGTCATCCAGGCTCCAAACGGTGCGAGCGCGGCGAACGGCAGTGGCAGTTTTGCCCACCCCCTTCGGGCCCTCCAACGCTACGGCGGCGAGTCCGGGGAGGTAGACGTCGAGCACGGCGTCAATGCTCCTGGGAAGGTATTCCATGTCTAGATGATACAAATGGGACGTGCTTAATGGTACAGATAGTGCAGGGTTAACGGCACAGATAGTGCAATGGCGACGTGCTGGAGGATCGTGGTGGGCGGGGCAAGGGTAGGCGCCGTTGCGCCCCTGCCCGGCCCACCAGTTGGCGTTATGGACAGGCTAACGGTTCCTGTGAACTCGGCGATGCGCCACTCAGCTCGCCGTGGTTGATCTGGGAGGGTATGGCTCAACCTGCGCTGCGCATTGGTGGCATGGGTGGTTGGGGCGCCTGCCGACGCCGTTTCCGAGCCTTCGCCTGCACCACGACGGCCCCGATTACCGTGCCGAGGCTAAGCGCCACCACGCCAAGGCCAGCCCAGCGCACCGGGAGGGCAGACTTTTTATCCCAATCCCAGTACTTCTGGAAATCCTCGGAACTGAGGGGGCACTCCTTGCCGTCGATGGTGATGGAGAAGCCCGAGGTGGGCTTCCCATCCTCCACGCATGTGACCTCGGGTGCTGTGCCGAGGTGTCTAACCATGATGAGGCAGACCCCAGTAACGAATAAAATGGCTGCTGCGAGGTAGAGATGCCAGGCTTTCATGGAATCAATATAGGGCCGTGCCCTGGAGAGGGGGATCGAAACTATCTTAGGTTTCATTCATCGCGAAGTCGTTGCAGGCCGCCAGCAGGGCTTCGTCCGGGCAGGCAGGACACCCGGTCGCGGTTGCGTTGGCGGGAAGACCTACGCCTGACGACCTACCCTAGAACCGTGACGAATGTGGGTGATGTCGGCGGATGGTTCCGCTCCGCAACGGGTAGGCGCGTGACCGCGTGGGGGCCCGTCGAGGGCGGATATGGCCGGATATCTCCTGACGAGGATCTCGACGCCGCCTTCGATATCTTCCGAGGCCGCCCCACCCTCGTTCTCACCGGCGCCGGGATGTCAACAGGCTCCGGACTGCCGGACTATCGTGGCCGCGACTCGGTGCCCCGCGCGCCCATGACCTATCAGGAGTTCATCGGCTCGGACTTCAGCCGACGGCGCTACTGGGTGCGGTCGACGGTGGGTTGGGGCTGGTTTGAGGCGGCCCGTCCAGGTCTTGCCCATCGAATGCTGGCGGAGCTGGGACGGGTCACGCCGTTGACCGGCGTGGTCACCCAGAACGTCGATGGGCTGCACCAGGCGGCCGGGTCTGCGCCCGTCGTCGACCTGCACGGCAACCTGGCGAGAGTCGTCTGCCTGGGCTGTGGCGCGCTCTCCGACCGCGCGACGCTGCAGTCTCGCCTGCTGGAGTTGAACCCTGCCGTGGCGACCCGGATCGCCGAGCTTTCCGAGCAGGCCCGGATAGCGCCAGACGGAGATGCTGAGGTCGAGGGCCTAGCCGACTTCGCATACCCGGACTGCGTCGTCTGCGGCGGGCTGCTGAAGCCTGACGTCGTCTACTTCGGCGAGAACGTTCGGCGGGAGGTATTCGATGCCGCCAGCGAGTTGTTTGACGCGGCCGACGCCCTGCTGGTGCTGGGCTCCAGCTTGACGGTGATGAGTGGGCTGCGTTTCGTGCGTCGCGCAGTGAAGGAGGATAAGGAGGTCGTGATCGTCGGCGACGGGCCCACGCGCGGCGATGACCTAGCGACGCTGCGGATCCACGGTCGGTTGGAGGACATTCTGCCGCGCTGGGTGAGGTGAGCGCCACAGCAGGCTGATTCGGCCGGGGCTGTTGCGCTCTGGGGACCTAGTGCGCTTTGGCGGCTTTCGCCCGCAGCGCCTCGATGTCGAAGCCGAAGGAGACGGGGGTCGCGGGGTCGTTGGCCTCGTCCTCCCACGGGTCGTACGGCTTTTCGTACTCCTCGTCGACGAAACCCTGCGACGGGTCGTACTTGTTGACCAGTTCTTGGCCGACGGGCTCAACGTTGCTCATGTGCTCATCGGGGAGGGTGGACAGGACGTCGGCGATATAGCCGGCGGCCGCCTCCTCCGTTGAGACCTCGCGGTTTTCGCGCTGCGACTGGTACCAGCGGTAGTCGAGGAGTTCGTGATAGAACTGCGCCGGTTCGCGTTTGGTCTGCAGATGCTGCGGGATTCGATTGACCGCCGGCTCGAAGACCTCCATCAGCCATTTGTGGGCGGCGACGGCCTCCGTCAGGTTCCCGGGCAGTTTGGCACGGAACGTGTCCATGTCGTTGAGGAGACGCCGGGCCTGGTGCTCCTCCGCGTCGATGCCGGTGAGGCGCATGAGGCGCCGGGCGTGATGCCCCGCCTCCACGACCTTCGGCTGCATCCGGATGGTGCGGCCGTCGGGGGAGGTCTGCACATCAATCTCGGCGACGTCGAAGCCAAGCGCGTTGAGGCGTCGCACACGACCTTCCAGGCGATACATCTCGGAATCGCTGAACTCCTCGACGCCCGTTAACTCCGCCCACAGGTTGTGGTAGCGCTCCTCAATGGTGTCGACCAGCCACTGCGGGTCCAGAGACGGGTCGAGCATCCCGCCCGCCTCCAGGTCGCAGAACTCGCCGAACAGGTTGGTGCGGGCGATCTGCAGATCGTGGGCGCGCTGACCGTTGGTGATCTGCGGGTGCACCTCGCCGGTTTCGGCGTCGACGAGGTAGGCGGCGAACTCGCCGGCGTCGCGCCGGAACAGGATGTTCGACAGCGATACATCCCCCCAGTAGAAGCCGGACAGATGGAGCCGCGCGAACAGGGCCACCATAGCATCCAGAAGGCGGTTGACGGTGTCGAGTTTCACGCCGGAGTAGAACAGGGCGCGATACGGCAGGGAGAACGGTAGATGCCGGGTCAACAGGATCGGGTCCAGCGGATGCCCGTCGGGGTCCTGGCGGCCGAGTACCACGCCGACGGGCTCGACGCTGGGAACACCGAGGCGTCGCAGTTCGGTGAGCTGCCGGTATTCGTGTACCGCCACCTCTTCCAGGATTTCTTTGGCCGCCAGGATCTCATCGCCCACCTGGAGGAAACGCACCACGTGCCGAGAGATGCCGCGGGGCAGTGCAACCAGATACTGCGTGGGCCACGCCTCAAGGGGTGTATTCCACGGGAGACGGATCAACGCTGCATCCGGCTTAGCGGCTAGAAACCTGGGCACGAACTACAGTTTACTGCTTTACCTGAAGTTGGGAGTCAGTTCTAACGGAGAATTGCGGGGCCTTGGGTGGTGACGGCTATCGCCACCCCGAAATGGCGCGTCGGGACACTGGCATGAAGCACCAGTGCCGCGCGCCCGTCGTCCTTCGGTTCGGTGCCTAATGCCGTGGCAAGAGTTCGCTGGGTTCTCCGCTGTAGGTGATCACCAACTCGTCCCGGGCCCGGGAAGCAGCGACGTACAGCAACGAGCGTTCCCGCAGCATGGCATCCTTATGCTCCGCCTCGTCGTAGTCATAGGCTTCTAAACCCATCGGGATGGAGGTGGCGGAGAGGCCGAACACGAGGATCTTCGTGAACTCGGTGCCCTTCGCGCGGTGCATCGTCAGCGCTACAGGGGGCCCCGGTTGGGGCACGCCCTTGTCAAGAGGCCGCACCGTCACGCCGCGCTCGGCTAGGCCGTCGACCACCCGCGTACGGGTGGTCGTGTCGCGCACGAGCACCGCGAGGGCCTCTGGGGCGGTTCCCTCCTTGAGCCAGCCCCTCAGGATCTCCGCCGCGAAAGCGAGTTCATCGGCGAGGGAACCAAAGCGTTTCACCCGCGGCTGAGGACCAGTGCGAGCCGCCAGGTACCCGTCGAGGGGGTCCTCGTTGCCCTGCGAGTCGACGAACGTGTGGCCCTCCAGAATCCGCACCGCAAGTTCCAGGTTCTGCGCAGTAGTGCGGTAGCTCAGCCGAAGCCTGGCGGCCCGGCCACGGATGTCAATGCCGTGATGCGACAGCACCACCTTCTGCCCGTAGATGCGCTGGTGTGAATCCTCAACGATGAAGATGTCGTTGTCCTGCGACGGCGTGAGGGCACGCACCAGCCGCCAGTGACAGGGTTTGAAGTCCTGGCCCTCATCGACGAGCACGTGCCGGAACTGGACCTGCCGGGTGTTCTCCAAGTGGACGGCGGCAATCATGGCCGCCTCCGCGAAGTCCACGGTGTCGTTTTGTAGCGCCGCGGCCCGGTACGCCGACACCACGGCCCACACCGCCCGGCGGTCTGCCCGGCTGAGCCGCACTCCGCGTCCCCGACGAGGCGCCCGCAGGTACTCCTGTTCGCTAGTGATGCGTTCCGGCAGGATCACCGTCTCGTACTCCGACTGGAGGAACACGTCACGCCGCAATAGCTCCGGCAGGCCGTGACCAGCCGTCTCGATAGCCTCCCGCCAAGCCCCGCGCGCGGTGCGGTGCTGCACGGCGCTGCGACCCTTGCCCAGCACCTCGGCGCACGCCCGCGCAATGTTCGCCCCAGCCAGTCGCAGGATCTCGCTGGCCAACGCATCAATGCCCTTGACATAGACGCCGGGCCTCCCCGCCGCGTCGGCGCGCGGCAGCTTCGGGTCGAGACTGGTGAGGCTGCGATCCAGTTCGGCAGCGATGTTGGTGTTGAACGTGGTCAGCAGCACCGAGACGCCAGGGTGCTGCTGAGCGAGCCAACGGCCGCGATGCACCACGACGACCGTCTTGCCGGTCCCCGCGCCACCGCCCAGCCGGAAGCTACCGCGCCGGTCGCGATGCACCCATTTGCGTTGCTGCGGATGGAGGAACACCCGCCAAGCCGAGAAGTCGTTGTCCAGGATGACGCGACGCAGTTCGTCGGCCCCCGCCAGCTTCGCGAACCCCATCTGGGCGCCAGGCTTATCGAAGCCGTCGAGGAGGTCTTGATCAGAGAACAACTCGGGCTGCTCGGATTTCTCGAATGCCTTTTCGGCTTTCTCGAACGCGGCCTCGATCTGCTGCGAATCCGGGCGTTCGGCGTTCAGGATCATGAGTTCCTTGCCCACACCGGTGATTGATTCGCCGTCCGCCAGCATCAGCAGCGCCAGCCCCTGCCATTCGGGCAACTTGCAGGCGAAGTCCTGCATGGTTTGCTGGCTCGTCAGCCGGACCGCGATGCGGGCGACCTCCGGCGGAATCCCGAGAGAGACAACGAGGTCTTCGGCGCTGAACGGAATGAGTGGCGCAGGGCCGGGCGCCTGGAATGTGCTGGCCGCGGGGGCCACATATGAGGCTGGGCTTTCGGCTGCCACGGTGGTGAAGTCCGTGATGCCGTTGACGGGGTTGACGCGCAGCCGGGTTATCTGCGCCTTCTCGTAGGCCTGGTCATGCGGATACACCCCGTGCAGGACGTAGGTGGTGGTCTCCCCGGTCAGCTTGAACAGCAGGGCCCGGTAGTTGAGGTCGACCCGGCCGGTCCGGGTCCGCGGATCGGCGGCGTTGCGAACCGGCTCAATGTGGAGTCCCGGGGCGGCGTCGTCCGCAGCCAGCTTCTCCAGGAAGGTCATGACCTTCTGCTTGACGCTCCCGTCGAGTGCGTCATGCTGTTTCGTTAGGATGATCGTGCTCTCAGCCACCCTGATGCTCCTTCCACGCGGCGACGATCAGATCTGCCTCAGGCGGAACTACCCGCCAGCCGGGCAGCGACACGGTCTCGGGAGACGGGACCAGCTGCACCGCAATCCGCGTTTGCTCCCACACCAGATCGAACGGGATACCGTCGCACAGGTGTTGCGCCTGTGGCCCTGGTAGCAGCGCACCCATGCAGAATCCCCCTTGGAATCGAGTTGGGAAGAGCATATCGAGGGGGTCTGACGTTTTTGTGACGGCGGCAAGCGCAAGCCTGATGCCAGGGACTTGGTCAGTCTCCGCCGCGGAGATCACCTCCCCAGTTATGTCTTCCGCCCGCCACTGCCACGGACCGCGGTAGGCCATGCGTTTGCGTAGGTCCGCGGGCCCGCCGAGAGAGCGGGGCAGCGCCACCGACTATCGGGATTGAGATGCTGCCTAGCCCAGGAATGGCTCAGGGTGTGATGGCGGCCAACCTTCTGGCAGCCTCAACCACAGCAGCCCTGCGCTGTTTGTGCTCCTGATCTGTTGATGGGCCACAGAGCATTCGGGCGACCTGCGGTACCGTTGCCCACCATCCGGCTAAGGAGAGCACGAACAGCGTCAGGTGTTCTGCACTGATGGCCAGGGTGGTGAACTCCGTGATGGGTGAACGGTCTCTGTCGTCATGGGCGAAGTGATCGACGGGGTGACGGCGGACTAACCCGGTAGCTGCAAGTAGCCGGACCATGTGCGGTGGCTGAGTGCCGGGGCCGCGTTGACCGTGCAGTAGGCCTAGGGATCCCGAACGTCACCCTTGCCCCGTTGGGCGTGGCGCGGTGCTGCCGCGCACGATGAGTTCAGTGGGGATCACGATCTGGCCGGTGCCGCCCGAACTGCTTCCCTCCAACTGATCCACGATCAACTCCACCATGGCTTCGCCTGCGCGGTGAAAGTCCTGGTAGACGGTGGTCAAGGGTGGGAAGGCGTATTCGCCCAGCGGGAGCCCGTCGAAGCCGACCACGGAAATGTCGTCGGGCACCCGTCGGCCGTGCTCGTGGAGCGCGCGGATCAGACCGAGAGCTACCTCGTCGTTGGCGCAGAAGACGGCCGTGACGTCCTGGTCTTTGGCGATTTGCTGCCCGGCGCGGTATCCGTCGCTGGCCTCCCAGCCGCCCGGGATGGGCGGTGGTGCTGGGATTCCGGCCTCCTCCAGCCGTCGGCGCCAGGCCGCGGCGCGAATGAGCGCCGACTGGGAATCATCGGGGCCGGTGATGTGGTGCACGGTGGTGTGTCCCAAATCGAGGAGGTGCGCCACGGCTGCCCGTACGCCGGATACCTGGTCCGCCGAGGCGGACGGGTAGTGCCCCACGAGCGCTGAATCTGAGGAGGCCACCGGCAGCCCGACAGGCAGCCCGAGTTGGGTGTGCGTAGCCCGTCCGGACTGGACGATGACCAGCCCGTCGATGGCTTGGTTCGACAGCCGCAGCACGGCTTCCCGGACCGCTGCGCTTTCAGGATGGGGAACCTGCACCAGGCAGACGGCATAGCCAACCCGGCTGGCGGCCTCCAGCACGCCATTGGTGGTGCGGGACTCGCCGGTGCGCTGGATGCTTTGGGTGAGCACCCCAATCACGTTCAATGATCCGCTGCGGAGCGTGCGGGCGGCGCGGTTGGGAGCGTAGCCCAACTGCTGCATTGCGCGTAGCACGCTGTCGCGAGTACTGGGGCGCACCTTGTCGGAGCCGCGCGAGACGCGCGAGACGGTTTGTTCGGACACCCCCGCGAGCCGGGCCACGTCGGCGATTGACGGGGCGTCGCGGCCGGTGCGTCCTATTCCCATGGCGCGACGATAGCGCAGCACCCAGTAGGCCGCCGGGGCCTGCTCCGGATTGAGCATATGGCATCGTCGCTATTTAAAGCCTCAACTTCTCGCGAAGGAAGCGGATTTTCCCCTGATAGCCGTGGTGCCTCATTGTCAAGTCCCCGTGTGGTGGGGGTTTGTGCTTCACAGGTTT
>JAUNKK010000091.1 GCA_030532825.1 Propionibacteriaceae bacterium | reverse complement strand
GAGCCCGATTCATAGGGAGTCGACCGTGACTCGTGCCGCTGCCCGACGGCCATAAGCCCACAGCATCAGTTCGCCGGGTTCACCCGTGATGCGTTTCGAGGGCGTGCGCCAACCGATCCGGCCGCGGCCTCCCTGAGGGGTGCGGAACTCCCAGGAGGACAGCGGGTGCAGCTGCGCGGCAGCCACGTGGAGCCGCTGCCAGAGAGCCTCCGCCAGGTCGGGTGAAATATGGGCGTCTGGGAGCCCGTTGGGGCGGCGCACATCCTCCGTGTGGATGAAATACTCGCCCAGGCTATGTCGGCTGCCGTTTCGCTCGTCACTGATCACGCTTCTGAGAGACGCCGGCCCCGTCCGCAACTCCTCGACCAGCTCCGGATAGGTGAACCTCCGACGTACCCGCGCCAATCTCCGGTCGGTGAGGCCTGCCAGTGGCGGCAGGGCCATGCCCAGCCAGGCCAGGGGATCATGGTTCAAGACCCACACATGGCAGGCCAGGTCGAAGGCGTCCCAACCCTCGCATAGGGTAGGGGACTCGGGGGGGACCTCGGACAGCACGTGGCAGAACTCGTCGCGGGCAGCGTCGCGTAAGGCAGTCGACATGATTCGATGCTATCGGCCTCACCGACCTGCCGAGCGGGAATACCACGCCAGCCCGGGGCGTTGTCCTGGCCGGAACCAAACCAATGGAGGACCCATGGACCCCGCCCGTATCGTCGCCGACCACCTGATCTGGGATGCCATCCGAGACGAGTGCGCCGAGGCGGCTGCCAACGAGCCACTGCTGGCCGGATTCCTCTCCCACGTGGTTCTCAGCCAGCCCGACCTGGAGACGGCACTCGCCTATATTCTGGCCGCGAAACTCGACAACGCCACGCTGCCGGCCCTCAGCCTCCGAGACATCATCCTGGATGTGCTGCGCGACGAGGAGTGCATCCAGCACGCCATCCGCGCCGATCTACAGGCCGTGGTGCAGCGGGACCCCGCCACCCCCGGCTACGCCAACCCTCTGCTGTACTTCAAGGGCTTCCACTCGATCCAGGCCTATCGCGTGGCCCACTCCTACTGGATGCGGGACCGGCGGCCCCTGGCCCTGTACCTGCAGTCCCGGATCTCCGAGGTGTTCGCCGTCGACATCCACCCCGCAGCCCGAATTGGCAAAGGCATCATGTTCGACCACGCCACCAGCGTCGTGATTGGCGAGACTGCCGTGGTCGATGATGACTTCTCGATGCTGCACGAGGTCACCCTCGGCGGATCCGGCAAGGAGGGTGGCGACCGTCACCCGAAGATCAGCCGGGGCGTCATGATCGGCGCGGGAGCCAAGGTCCTCGGGAACATCAAGGTCGGTGAGGGCGCCAAGATCGGAGCGGGCTCCGTCGTGCTCAAGGACGTGCCTGCCCACACCACGGTCGCGGGAGTTCCGGCGACCATCGTCAACGTGCCCTCGGCGGCCCTGCCCGCTCTCGACATGGACCAGCGACTCAGCCTGCCATCGGCCCAGTAGTCGGCTACTCCGGGTCGACGATCTCGCAGAGCACGTCGCCGGAGCGGACGGTGCCGCCTGTCTGGACGCCCAGCTTCGCCACCTGTCCGGGCCGGTGGGCGTGGATGGGTTGCTCCATCTTCATGGCCTCAATGACGACTATCACCTGGCCCTCCTGGACCACTTCGCCTTCGTTCACGGCCACCTTCACGACGGTGCCCTGCATCGGGCAGATCAGGCCGTTACCTGATGGGGCCTGCACCCGGGCGCCGCCACGGTCTCGCCGCGTCGGTTTCTTCGGGGTTTTGCTTGCCGCGGCCCGGGAACCGAACCCGGCAGGCAGCTTGACCTCCATGCGGCGCCCATTGACCTCCACGGCGATCACCTCGGGTTCGCCTAAATCCTCCGGCTCGCCGAGCATCCCGGTGTACGCGGGGATCTCACCCGTGAATTCCGTCTCGATCCAGCGGGTGTGCACCCGAAAGTCGCCATGCTCGGCCACGAACGCGGGATCCTGCAACACTGCCTGGTGGAATGGCACTACTGTCGGCATGCCTTCCACTTGCAGTTCGGCCAGCGCCCGGCGGGCTCGCGCGATCGCCTCAGCGCGCGTGGCGCCCGTGACCACGACCTTCGCCACCAGCGAATCGAAGGCACCCGGCACCGTCATCCCCGCGTGATAGCCCTCATCGACCCGCACACCCGGGCCGGATGGTGCATGCCACTTAACCAGCGTTCCGGGTGCAGGCATGAAGTCGCGCCCGGCGTCTTCAGCATTGATGCGGAACTCGATGGAATGACCAATGACGGCCGGATCGTCATAGCCAAGCGGCTCGCCCGAGGCGATGCGGAACATCTCCCGAACGAGATCGAGTCCCGTGACCTCCTCCGAGACCGGGTGTTCCACCTGGAGGCGGGTGTTGACCTCCAGGAATGAAATGGTCCCGTCGAGCCCGACCAGAAACTCACATGTCCCCGCCCCGACATAGCCTGCCTCCTTGAGGATGGCCTTCGACGAGGTGTAGAGCAATTCCAACTGCTCGGGCGACAAGAAGGGCGCCGGCGCCTCCTCCACCAGCTTTTGATGGCGCCGCTGGAGCGAGCAGTCCCGGGTGGATACCACCACCACGTTGCCATAGGCATCGGCCAGACACTGCGTCTCGACGTGCCGGGGCTTATCCAAGTAGCGCTCCACGAAGCACTCGCCGCGGCCAAAGGCGGTGACCGCCTCCCGGGTGGCGGACTCGAACAGCTCCGGGATCTCCGCCAGCGTGCGCGCCACCTTGAGGCCTCGCCCGCCGCCCCCGAAGGCGGCTTTGATGGCTACGGGAAGCCCGTGCTGTTCGGCGAAACGAACCACCTCCTCAGCATCGGCCACCGGATCGGGGGTCCCCGGGACCTGCGGGGCACCAACCCGCTGGGCGATGTGCCGGGCCTTGACCTTGTCGCCCAGGCTCTCGATGGCCTCTGGACCCGGCCCGACCCAGATCAGGCCAGCCGACTGCACGGCTCTCGCGAAGTCGGCGTTTTCGGCCAGGAAACCATACCCGGGGTGGACTGCATCGACGCCTGCACGGTCCGCGATGCTGAGCAGCTTGGCTGCGTTGAGGTAGGTGTCCGCCGGAGTTGCGCCGTCCAACGCGAAGGCCTCGTCAGCTAGTTTGACAAACAGCGATGAGGCATCGGAGTCGGCGTAGACGGCCACGGATGTGATGCCGGCGTCGCGGGCGGCTCGGATGATGCGTACCGCGATTTCGCCGCGGTTCGCGATCAGCACCTTTGAGATGGCGTCGTTGCTCACCAGTTGCCTCCTCCAGTTGAGTCTTGCGCCGGAGTCTAGTGGAGGTAGGGCGTCGCCGTGCTGCTTGGAGACTACTCTGTGAGTTATGCCCACACCCGAGTTCATCCTTCAGTTGCGCCGCCACATCGGACATGCCCCGCTGTGGCTGATGGGCGCCAGCGTGTTGCTCATGCGTGACGGCGAACAAGGCCCGGAAGTGCTGCTTTATCGGCGCTCCGACAACGGAGAATGGGGCAGCATCGCGGGCATCGTCGAGCCCGGCGAACACCCCGTGCAAACTGTCGTGCGTGAGGCCCGGGAAGAGGGGTGCATCGACATTGCTGTTGATCGCCTCCTCTGGATAGACGTGATGGCTGAGATTACCTACCCCAACGGGGATCGCTGCCAGTTCCTTGACCACGGCTTCCGGGGGCGCCTCATCGGCGGGACGCCCGACATCGGCGACGGTGAGGCCTGCGACGTCGGCTGGTTCCCAGCGGACCAACTCCCCAGCCCCCGACAGGCGCGACTTGCGGCCCAAGTGAGGGTGTGCCTAGCTGACCCGAAGGACCTCATCTTCGACTTGGGGGAGTGGTGAGGCGGGTAGCGGGGCTGGTGTTTGCCGCGGCGATCCTGGCTGGCTGCACCACCCCACCGCCATCACCGCCCGCCCCGGAGCCATCGCGTTCGGTACCGGTGCCAAGCGATGGCGTCACCCTGGCCCAGCTTGGGTTCCGCAACGGTCCCGGCGACCTTGTGCTGCCGGCTGGGCTGGTGATCCGGGAACGGATGGACCTCAGCACGAACGTTACCCTCACCATTACCTCGCCCTCCGGCAGCGAGCTAGCGGCGTGGCTGAGAACGAGCCTGCCCGCCGCCGGATTCGAGATCACGGCTGACGGGCAGGATTCGCTGTTGTTTCGCCGCGGCGCGTGGCAGGGGGCCTTCACCGTCACCGGTGACCTATCGGCCCTGAGCCTGCGCAGCGACCGCGAGTAACGGCTACTCCGCCTCTTCGGCGGCGGCGTTGAGATTGGCGGCGAGGGCACTTCCGCCCAGGGTCGACAGCATCTGTCGCACGTTCGCAAGCTGCTCGGTGATCGAGTCGCGCCTGGCTGCCAGGGCGCTGAGCTCCCGTTCCGAGTCGCGCTTGACCCGCTCTGCGGCGACTCGCGCGTTCTCAAGCCGGTTCTTCGCCTCGACGGCGGCCTTCTCGCGTTCCTCCTCGGCGGCCGCGTGGGCCTCCTCCAGCACCCGAGTTGCCTCCGTCTGGGCCTCGGTGAGCTTGTCGTTTGCCACAGCCAGGGCCCGCTCGTGATTGGCCATCTGGGTGGCGAACTCGGCCGTCGCCCGCTCCCGTCGCTCGGCCAAGGTCGCTTCGAACTCGGCCGCCGCAGCGCCAGCGGCGGCCCGCTGCTTCTCGAACACAGCCTCGGCCTCACGGCGGCGAGCCGAGGCCTCGCGGTCCGCGTGATCCAGCAGCTCGTCGGCCTCACGCTTGGCCTGTTCCAGCACCCGCGCCGCGTCAGCCTCGGCCTTGGAGCGGGTTTCTGTGGCGTAACCATCGGCGGCGGTGCGGGCATGCTCCACCTCGTGGGCCACCTGCACCTGCATGGCCTCGGCATCCTGTGCGGCGCGAGCCCGGATGTCCTCGGACTCGGCCTGGGCCAAGTTGAGTATCTGAGAGATCCGCTCCCCGAGCGCGTTGAAATCGGTGCCAGAGCCCGACAGCGCGGCGTTCGTCTGGGCCTCAGACAGTTGCGCCTGCAACTCTGTGACCTTCTGTTGCAGGGTGCTGACGCGGTCCTGCGAGGCCTCAAGGGCCTGGTTGAGCTTATTAATCTCGACGGTTTGGCTGGCTGCTTCTTGCAGCGCCGCCGCATGGGTTTGTCTCATGCGCCGCAGCACAGAATCCACCTGTGCCGGGTCGTAGCCCCTACGCACCGTTGCGAATGTTTCGTCGGTCATCGGTCTCCTAGTTCCTCCTCGCCGGGGACGGCCAACGCCTCAATGACCCCGGACAATTTACCCAGTTGTGAAGTGATCTCGGCGCGTTGCTTAGCAAGGAGTGCCACTTCTGCGCGAGCCTCGTCGAGGCGTCGGCGAGCATCGGCGCGGACTTGGTCCGCTTCGGCGCGGGCTTGAGCCACTTCGCGGGTAGCGGCCTCACGGTCGGCCCGCAGCTTTGTGTAGTGCTCGGAATAGAGCTGATCGAGTTCGGTGACCGCCTGCTCCCGGAGCGTTCGGGCTTCGTCGCGGGCGGAGGTGAGAAGCTGATTGGCGCGCTCGGTCAGGTCACGTGCCTCTTCCTGAGCAGCCTGGCGGCGGCTCTGGGCCTCGGTGTCCGCAGCCTTGCGAGTGCGCTCGGCTTCGGCCTCGGCCGTGGACAGGAGCGCGCCGACACGCTCGTTCGCCTCCCGGACTGCGGTGACGGCGGCTGCTTCGGCGACGGCCAACTCGTGCTGCCTAGAGGCGACTTGCGTCTCCAGGTTCTCACGTTGCGCCTGGACCCAGGTCTTCAACTCGGTTTCCGCGTCGAGTCGTCGTCGT
Organism: Propionibacteriaceae bacterium; assembly: GCA_030532825.1. Classification (GTDB taxonomy): domain Bacteria; phylum Actinomycetota; class Actinomycetes; order Propionibacteriales; family Propionibacteriaceae; genus Arachnia. Next base: position 4,975 of record JAUNKK010000091.1, on the reverse strand, counting down.
TCGAGATCGGCCTCTACGCTACTGCGAAGTTCGGTGACCGTTTGTTTCGTCCATTCGAGTTGCGACGTAGCTTCCGCGAGCATCCGGTCGGATTCCTCACGGGCAGAGGTTAACAACTCCTCGCGCTGCTGCTCGGCGTCGCTGACGGCCTGTTCTGCTGAACCCACGGTCTTGCGTCGCCACTGCCGTGTCTCCGTCTTGATCTGCTCGGCCTCCGCCTGGGCGTCCGCGACGATCTGGGCGGCCTCGTCGCGGGCTTGGGCAAGGAGTTGGGCGACCTCCTCCTCCGCAGCCTGCCGCCGCTCTGCGAGCTCCTTCTCTGCAATCCGTTCTCGTTCGGCGAGGCTGGCCTGGAGGTGTTCCTCCTCCACTCGCTTCACTTCCAGGATCCGTGTCACCTTGTCCTTCGCGGCGGTGACGATCTGCTCTGCTTCGCTGCGGCTAGCGGCCAAGATTTCCTCGGCCTCCGTCTTGGCTTCGGCGCGCAGCTGCTCGCAACTCCGCTCGGCCCCGGCTACCAGACGTGCAGCCCGAGCCGTCGCCTCTCGCATCGTGGACTGGGCTTCAGTGTCGGCATGCGCCAGGCGCTGCTGCACCCGTTCCCGAGAGCGCGCCACTTCCTGCCGGGCCTCCGCGTTTTCGGCAGCCAGATCGTCGGCAGCCTTGCGTTCCGCCTCATGGCGCCGCAGGATCTCCAGAACTTCCGCGCGAGTCTCGGCCCGAAGCTGATCGGCCATCGCCTGGGCCTGGTCGAGAATCCTGGCAGCACGCTCCCCGACATCTGTCAGGGGCGAGCGGGCAGGAAGAGACATGGTCCAATTCTGATGCTCGGGCGTGCCTGGCTTCAAGTCCCCGCCGGGCCCAGTCAACCGACGATAATGCGTACGCCGGTGTGGCGAGGCCCGCAAGATCGGCGCCACGCGGTATCTTGAAGATTTTGCAGCTGGTCACCTCGGGCAGGATTTTTATCTCTCTTTGATAACTTATGAACTAAGTATCTGAAACTATAGATGGGTGCCTGTGACTCTGATTGACGCCCTGACCGATTTTGCCCTGCTCGCCTTGGAGGGGCAGGAGGCGTTGCGTGACTATGTGGGGGAAGGTAGCGCCTGGCGCGCGGACTTGGCTCAGCGGCGGCTGTGGGTTGGGCAGCACGAGTTCGAGGTGGCCTTGATCGGTACCTCCTCAAACGAGAACAACACTTGGCTATGGGCTTGGGCCAACCCCCAGTACGGTCCCAGCGACCCCGTCGTAGCGCCCATCATGGCGGGCATCGATAAAGGTCGACAGGCGGGTATCCCGGAGTTTGAGGCGCAGGGCTTCTCCCTTGAGGGGGTGCCCGACTATGGCATGTGGCCGGGCTCCGGCGTGGCCTGTGCTGCCGCTCACATGGCGGGGGCCCCGGCCACCTATGCCGGTCCTTATGACCAGGGCGTTGCCTATTTCGCGGTCTTAGATTTCAAGCTTCCCGCGCCGGATCCGATCACTTTGCCGCGGTTGGCGATGACCGCCGGGGCGTACTCGCGGGACAGCCGTCAGACCGTCGGCACCTATGGGGTGTTCCGGAGTCTGAATCCCGTGAACACGGACGATGGAGGGATGGCGTTGACCTTCCCTGACGGTGCGGTAGTGACCTTCTCGTTTGATCGGTACGGCCGGATCGCGCACGTCGAAGGCCGCATGTCGGCCATGAACTGACGTGGGAGGCCAGGATTCAGCCCCGATCCCACAGGCTGGGCCAGTCGATGCCCAGATCCACGAGGATCTGCCGAAGCAAGGGTAGCGAGATGCCAACGACATTGTGTGGATCACCTTCGAGAGCCGTCACGAATGCTCCGCCCAGACCGTCGATCGTGAAAGCCCCAGCCACCCAGAGCGGTTCTCCCGTGGCGGCGTAGGCGGCGATCTCCTCGTCGGTGATGTCCGCGAACTTCACGACGGTGGAAGCCGTCCGGAGGGAGTGACGCACCTGCCCCGCGGAACGGACTAGCACGAAGTGGCCGGTATGAAGTACTCCTTGGCGGCCACGCATGCGTTGCCACTGCGCGATGGCGGCCTCCTGGGTCTGCGGCTTGCCGCGCGACCGGCCCTCGAACTCCAACACCGAGTCACAGGCCACGAAGATCGCATCCCCGGCCACCTGCTCCGCAACAGCGCGCCCCTTCGCCTCCGCGAGCCGCAGAGCCAGCCGGACGGGCTGCGGATCGTCGAACTGGGACTCGTCGACATCGCTCGCCCGCACCTCCGGGTTCAGCCCGGCCCGACGCAACAGCTCCAGTCGCGAGGGCGACTTGGAGGCCAGAATGAACCTCATCAGAACCGGATATAGGTTCGCCAGGCGTCGCGGCCGAAAGCCAGCTGCTGACGCACGGTCCGGTAATACGACTTCCAGCCGCCAGCCAGCGGCCGGTCATCGGCGGCTTTGAGGCGGTCGTCGGCCATGGCATGCGCCTGAAGTACCGTGACGAGGGCAGCCACCTCCTCGTCGGTGGCCCCACCCGTCGTGATGCTGTAACTGACGCTCATAGTGGAATATTCCCATGCTTCTTCGGGGGCAGTTGCTCGCGTTTCGTACGCAGCAGGCGCAGCACTCGGATGATCTGCGCCCGCGTCTCGTGCGGATAGATCACCTGGTCGATATAGCCGCGCTCGGCTGCGACGTACGGGTTGGCCAACTCGTCGTCATATTCGGTCATGAGTTCCTGCCGACGCTGTTCCGGATCCTTGGCTTCAGCCAGTTCCTTGCGGTGCAGGATGTTAACGGCACCTTGGGCGCCCATCACCGCGATCTGCGCGGTGGGCCAGGCGAAGTTCACATCGGCACCAAGATGCTTGGACCCCATCACCACATATGCACCGCCGTAAGCCTTGCGGGTGATGACGGTGATGAGCGGCACTGTCGCTTCCGCGTAAGCGAAGATCAGCTTCGCGCCGCGTCGGATGATGCCCTGGTGTTCCTGTCCCACCCCGGGCAGGAAACCCGGCACATCGACAAAGGTCAGGACGGGGATGTTGAAGGCGTCGCAGGTGCGCACGAACCGAGCTGCCTTCTCGGAGGCGTCGATGTCGAGACAACCAGCCAGGTTCATCGGCTGGTTAGCGACGATCCCTATGGGGCGGCCCTCAATTCGCCCGAAGCCCGTGATGACGTTGTTGGCGAACAGTTCCATGACCTCCAGGAACTCGCCGTCGTCGAGCACGTTGTGGATGATCTCGCGCATGTCGTAGGGCTGGTTGGCCCCGTCGGGTACCAACTGGTCGAGTTGCCGGTCGTGGTCGGTGATTGTCAGGTCGACCTCGGCTTCGTCGTAGACCGGAGGGTCCTCCAGGTTGTTTTGCGGCAGGTAGCTGATGAGGTCTCGGACATATTCCAAAGCATCGTTCTCGTCTGCGGCCAGATAATGCGAGGTGCCCGAGCGGCTGGAGTGGGTGCGGCCGCCGCCAAGGTCCTCAAGGGACACATCCTCGCCAGTGACCGTCTTGATGACCTGGGGACCAGTGATGAACATCTGCGAGGTCTGGTCCACCATCACCACGAAGTCTGTCAGGGCGGGGGAGTAGACGTGTCCACCCGCGGCGGCCCCCATGATGAGCGAAATCTGCGGGATGACGCCGGAGGCGCGGGTGTTGCGGCGGAAGATCTCGCCATACAGCGCCAGGGAGACAACGCCCTCCTGGATCCGGGCGCCGCCGCCCTCATTGATTCCGATGAGGGGGCAGCCCGTTTTCAGGGCGAAATCAATGATCTTGACGATCTTCTCGCCGTAGACCTCGCCCAGTGCCCCGCCGAAGACGGTGACGTCTTGACTGAAGACGCACACGGGGCGACCGTGGATGGCGCCGGTTCCGGTGATCACGCCGTCGCCGTAGGGGCGCCGCGCGTCCATGCCGAAGCTCTTGGAACGGTGCCGAGCGAATTCGTCCAGTTCGGCGAAGGTGCCTTCATCCAGCAGCGCTAAGACCCGCTCCCGCGCCGTCATCTTGCCCTTGGCATGCTGTTTCTCGACTGCGTCGGCGGAGCCGGCGTGGACGGCCGCCTCGATGCGTCGCCCTAGATCCGCCAGCTTCCCGGCCGTGGTGTGGATGTCGATCTCCATGCACGGCACCTTAGCGTCCAGCCCCGCCGTCCGGGCCGTTTTGCCCGAGACAGCGTCGTTCGCGGTTGTACTAGGGTGCCGCCATGTCCAAGAGCATGTGGCGTGAGATTCGCTGGGTGAAGGAAACCGGATCAACCAACTCTGACGTAGCCGGTGAAGCGCGGGCCGGGGCCAGCGAGGGTCTGGTGATTGCCACGATGAACCAGATGGCGGGGCGGGGGCGAATGGATCGCGCTTGGGTGGCGCCCCGGAACAGTTCCCTGGCCTTCTCGCTACTGTTGCAGCCCCGACCGGTCTTTTCGCTGTGGGGATGGCTGTCGCTGTTGGCGGGCCTGGCAGTTCATAGCACCCTGGCAGCCCTCGCCGACGATCCGGACCGTGTTTCGCTCAAATGGCCCAACGATGTCCTCATCGATGGCCGCAAGGTTTGCGGCATTCTGAGCGAGCGGATCGAGCTCCCGGACGGACCCAGGGCCATCGTCGGGATCGGCGTCAACATCTCGATCCCGGAGCCACACCTGCCCGTACCGACCGCCACCTCCCTGCGGATCGCGGGCCTCTCGGAGGATCCAGAAGCCGTGCTGGCAGGGATCCTTGAGAACTTTCAGCCGCTCTACGAGAGTTGGCAGGCCGCTGGTCAGGTGCGTCAGGCGTACGAAGGTCGCTGTGCCTCGATCGGAACCGAACTGCGCATCGTGGTGGATGCTGAAACTGAGGTGTCCGGCATCGGTCAGGGTGTCGATGAGCTTGGGCGTCTTCAAGTTGCTACGGCTGCCGGGGTGCAGGTCTTCGCCGTCGGGGATGTGATCCATGCCCGCATGCCCTGATTCATGACAGACTTGAGGCATGGCGAGAAACAAGGACCTGCTGGCGCGCGA
>JAUNKK010000090.1 GCA_030532825.1 Propionibacteriaceae bacterium | reverse complement strand
CCTCATGAAAAACGATGGCTAGCTCATGCTCGTCCACGGCGAGCGGCACCTCGGGTCGCAACTCATCGACAGTGGCGACCTCAATGAAGCTCACTGCCCGGCCTCCATAGCCGCCGTGGCGAACTCCAGCTCCTTCTCAACCTGCTCCTGTAGCCGGACTTCGACCTCCGGGACGCCGATCCGGCGGATGATGTCATTGAAGAAACCGCGCACGACCAGGCGACGGGCCTCGTCCTCCGGAATGCCTCGGGAACGCAGGTAGAACAGCTGGAGGTCGTCGAAGCGCCCGGTGGTGGAGCTATGTCCGGCGCCGTCGATTTGACCGGTCTCAATCTCCAGGTTGGGCACTGAGTCGGCGCGGCAGCCGTCGGTGAGCACGAGGTTCTTGTTCGCCTCGTAGGTCTCAATGCCCTCGGCAACCTTGCGGATCAACACGTCGCCAATCCACACCGAGTTCGCCCCCTCGCCCTGCAATGCACCTCGGTAATCCACATTGGACTTGGTCTTCGGGGCGTTGTGATCGACGAAGAGCCGATGCTGGATGTGCTGCCCAGCATCGACGAAGTACAGTCCGTACTGTTCCAGTTCGCCACCAGGGCCAGCGAAGCGGGCATTCTCTTGGATGCGGATGGCAGCCCCGCCGAGCGAGGCCTGAACGGTGCGAACCCGGGCGTCCCGCCCCACCTCAAGGCTGATCTGACCACCGTGTATGGCATCGGCATCCCAGTCGTTGACGTAGACGAAGTTCACCTCGGCGCCATCCCCGACTCGGATGTCGTATTTGGCCGCATAGGAGCCGCTGCCCTTGAGATGGAACACGATGGTGGCGCGGGCGTTGGCCCCAACCTCCAGCACGAAGACCTCCGCGGCCTGGCCACCGTTCCCGGTCCCGACGTGGACGTTCGCGTGCTCCAGCTCGGTCTCGGGTGCGATCCTCATCAGGGCCAGCTCGGAGCTTCGGGCCACAGCCAGCGCCGCGACCCGGTCCACGGGGGGTTCGACCGCCAGCTTCGGCAGCTCGCTGATGGGCAGGAGGGTGAACTCGACCCCGTCGGGGTTCTCGCCCTCCCAGTCCAGGCCGGGCAGGGCATCCCCCTCGGCGAGCAGCCCGGCGATCCGCTTGAGCGGGGTGAACCTCCAGATCTCCTCCAGCCCGTTCGGCTTGGGGTGGTCGGCGACCTCCCAGGACGGGGTGGGATGCAGATGGGATGCGACGGTCTCGATGGCTCCGGCCACGTTCGGTGCAGCAGTGGTGGTCAACTCTTCTTCCTTTTGTCCGTTGTGTTCCCGGGTCGGCATCAGCCGACCGCACCTTCCATCTGCAGCTCAATGAGCCGGTTGAGTTCGAGGGCGTACTCCATGGGGAGTTCCTTAGCGATTGGCTCGACGAAACCTCGCACGATCATCGCCATCGCCTCGTCCTCCTCCATGCCGCGGGACATGAGGTAGAAGAGCTGGTCATCAGAGACCTTGGAGACAGTGGCCTCATGGGCCATCGACACGTCGTCCTCTTGAACGTCCACGTAGGGATAGGTGTCGGAACGAGAGACGTTATCCACGAGCAGGGCATCGCATTTCACGGATGAGGCTGAGTGGTGAGCCCCCGGATCAACCTTTACTAGCCCCCGGTAGGAAGCGCGGCCGCCACCACGGGCGACGGACTTTGAGATGATCGACGACGACGTGTGGGGGGCGCAATGCACCATCTTGGAGCCGGCGTCCTGATGCTGCCCTTCCCCGGCGAACGCGATGGACAGCGTTTCGCCACGAGCCTGCTCCCCCATCAGATACACGGCTGGGTATTTCATGGTGACCTTGGAGCCGATGTTTCCATCGATCCACTCCATGGTGGCGCCTTCCTCACAGATGGCGCGCTTCGTCACGAGGTTGTAGACGTTGTTGGACCAGTTCTGGATGGTGGTGTAGCGGCAGCGGGCCCCCTTCTTCACGATGATCTCCACCACGGCGGAGTGCAGCGAATCGGAAGAATAGATGGGGGCGGTGCAGCCCTCGACATAGTGGACATAGGCATCCTCGTCGACGATGATCAAAGTGCGCTCGAACTGGCCCATGTTCTCCGTGTTGATGCGGAAATAGGCCTGCAGCGGGATGCTGACTTGGGCGCCCTTGGGCACGTAGATGAAGGAGCCGCCTGACCACACCGCCGTATTCAGCGACGCAAACTTGTTGTCTCCGACGGGGACGACGGTGGCGAAGTACTCCTTGAACAGCTCGGGGTGCTCCTTGAGGGCCGTGTCGGTGTCCAGGAAGATCACGCCCTGGCGCTCCAACTCCTCGTTGATCTTGTGGTAGACCACCTCGGACTCGTACTGAGCGGCAACGCCAGCGACGAGCCGGGCCTTCTCCGCCTCAGGGATGCCAAGTCGATCGTAGGTGTTTTTGATGTCCTCGGGGAGTTCCTCCCAGCTTTGCGCCTGACGTTCCGTGGAGCGTACAAAGTACTTGATGTTGTCGAAGTCGATCTCATCGAGTTCACCGCCCCAGGTCGGCATCGGCTTTTTGCCAAATAGCCGCAGCGCCTTGAGCCTCAAGTCCCGCATCCACTGCGGCTCATCCTTCAACTCGGAGATGTTGGCCACCACGGCCTCGTTGAGTCCCCGTCGGGCGGACTGGCCGGCGGCATCGGAATCGTGCCAGCCATACTGGTAGCCGCTGAGGGCCGCCAGATGTTCGTCCTGCGTAGCTCCCAATCCGGGGGCCTGGGGGGTTGTGGTCATAGAGATTACTTCCTGATCCTGCTCGGGATGACTGGGTTGGGGACGTGTGTGGTGCACACCCCGTCCCCGTGGGCGATGGTGGCGAGCCGCTGCACATGGCTGCCGAGCAGCCTGGAAAACAGCTGCGTCTCCACCTCACACAGCTGCGGAAACTCGGCGGCCACATGGGCCACAGGGCAATGGTGCTGGCACAACTGGTCTCCGGAATGTACCGGCTTGACCGACGGCGCGTAGGTGGCGCCGAGAGCCTCGGTCAGCAGGTCGATCGGAGGACGATCCGGGTGTACCTCCCGTAGGGCATGGAAACGTTGCTCAATCTCATCGACGCGTTCCGAGGCCAGATCAACCATGGCTTGCGGCCCAGCGGCTTCGATGAGCCGACGGATGGCGACGATAGCTAGTTCGTCATAGGCTTGGTAGAACTCAGCGCGCCCAGCGTCCGTGAGGAAAAACACCTTCGAGGGCCGCCCGCGGCCTCGGGACCCATAGACCCGCTGTTCCCGCGAGCCGAGGGTGCCGTCTTCAAGGAGTGCGGAGAGATGGCGCCGGATCGCGGCGGGGGTGAGGTCGAGGCGTTCCGCCAGTTCCCTGGCGGTAGAGGGGCCGTGTTCCAGAATGGAACGGACCACCCGCTCTCGGGTAGAGTTGTCGGCCTCCTGCATAGCTGCGCTCACGATCTCCTCCTCCCCTGACGATTTTGCCCACGCCAGTCTTTCGGAATCAGAGCATCCTATCAAGCAAGGACATCCTAACCATCAGCGGTCTCGTTAGCGCGCGTAACGCAACGGGTTGGGGCGGCACGCGGCCTCCGTCGCGATGCGCAGGTCCTGAGCGATCGCCCCCTCGTGACGCAGCAACCGCAGCCGGTTCGTCACCCGGTCCCGGATGTCCGTCGGCGAAATCGTGTTGAGGTAGATCTTCGTCGCCCCCTCGAAACCAGCCATCGTTGAGATCCGCCATTTGAGCAACACTCGCCACGGCATCGGCAGGGTCACATCAATAGGTCGGTAGTGCCACTCCTCGTTGCACGCCACATCCGCACCCGTGGCGGCCTGCATCGCGTGGATGAGGTCGGACATGCCTCGCACCTCCTCCGGATCCTGCTCCCAGGGATCTGAGAACTCGGAGCGAGAGTAAACCTCAATCGTGGGATAACGATGTCCGTAGCCCGCGAACGCCACCGCGTGGTCGTTCTCCGCGATGATGAGGTTGTGTTGGGCCGCGTAGTTCGGCCCGACCTCGTTGAACAGGTTGGGGTCGGAACGGAGCCGCGACAGCTCGACCTCGTGCTGGACGCCTCGTTCGTCAATAGCAACCACCTGCTTGTGCAGGTGGTCGAAAGAGGCACCGGCTGGCTTCAGCCAGTTCTGGAAGACGGTGATATAGCGGGCGTAACGGTTGTTCTCGTAGCCACGGCGCACCGCGTCGATGGTGAAGGCGATGAAGCGTTCATGTTCCTCAGGGGTGAGACTTCCGGACCAAGCCAATTGGGAGTCATTGGTGGCGCCGTCGACGAAATGTCTCCGGGCCACGATGACGTCGTGGCCACCCCCGAAGAAGCCAGAGGCCGCCTCCAGTTTCCGCGCCTGAGACAGCGAGGCCACATCGACCGCGCTGAGTCCGGAGGCCCTCAGCTTCATCTCCACGACACGCAGCACATGAGTCAGCCCCTCCGCCGAGGAAAGGTAGCGGCGGCGACGTTCCCGTACCCGCTCCGGCAACTCGAAGCCGTAGTTGGCGTGCCAGTATTCATAGCTCAGGATCTCAAAGAGGTTGGGGATGCACCGGAACTCAGCGACGGTGTCGAACAGGGCTTCGGCGGGCAGGTCATGGAGGGTTTCCCAGCCCTGCTCCGAACGCACGATCCGCGCCTTCTCAGGCGGGGTCTCCTGGTATCGCCGCTGGCAGAAGGCGCAGTACTGACCGTGGCTGTCCGGGTCGAGCGGCTGCGGGTTGCTGTTTGCGTTCCCCATCGGGCGGTGCCCGCGCCCTGGGACGGTCCAAACCTCGGTGCCTGTCAGCGGCCCCACTTGTTTGACGGTTCCGTCGGCCATCCGGGAGAGAAACTCGGGCTGGCGGAAGTAGCGCTGCATAGCACGAGACTAACGCGTGGCTAGGCCGCCCTGTTGCACTTGCCGGTAGGGTCTTATGACGTGACTATCAGCAATCCGCTCAGGGATCCGCGAGACCGGCGTCTACCACGGATCGCCGGCCCATGCGTCTTGGTGATCTTCGGCGTGACGGGGGACCTGTCGCGCAAAAAACTCATGCCGGCCGTGTATGACCTAGCAAACCGTGGTCTACTCCCTCCGGGGTTCGGCCTGGTCGGATTCGCCCGCCGTGATTGGGCGGATCAGGATTTCGCGAAAGTGGTGCACGACGCGGTCAAAGATCATGCCCGCACCCCCTTCCGTGAAGAGGTCTGGGAGCAGCTGCTGGAAGGCATCCGCTTCGTACCCGGCACCTTTGACTCGGATGAGGCCTTCCAGCGGCTCGGCAAGACGATCGAAGAACTAGACCGAGCGCGAGGCACGGGTGGAAACCACGCTTTCTACTTGTCTATCCCGCCCTCTAACTTCGAGCAGGTGGTCTCCCAGCTAAAGCGCCACGCCATCACCTCTGACGACCCGGACACCTGGAACCGGGTCGTCATTGAGAAGCCGTTCGGCCACGATCTGGCCTCCGCGCAGGAGTTGAACCGAGTCATCAGCCAGTTGTTCAAGCCGCACGAGGTCTTCCGCATCGACCACTACTTGGGCAAGGAGACTGTCCAAAACATGCTGGCCATGCGGTTCGCCAACCAGTTGTTCGAGCCCATCTGGAACCGCAACTACGTCTCCCACGTGGAGATCACAATGGCCGAGGACATCGGCATCGGGGGCCGTGCCGGATACTACGACGGCATCGGCGCTGCTCGCGACGTCATCCAGAACCACCTTCTACAGTTGCTGGCACTCACCGCGATGGAGGAACCCACCAGTTTCGAGGCCAACCAACTGCGCGCGGAGAAGACGAAGGTCTTGGCAGCGGCAAGCGTTCCCGCTGATTTCGCCGCCCACACGGCTCGCGGCCAGTACGCAACCGGTTGGCAGGGAGGCGAATGGGTGCGCGGCTACCTGGAGGAAGACGGAGTGTCCGCCGACTCCACGACGGAGACCTACGCCGCCATCCGCGTCGACATCGATAACCGGCGCTGGGCGGGTGTGCCGTTCTATCTGCGCGCAGCAAAACGGATGCCTCGCCGGGTCACGGAGGTTGCGCTGGTGTTGCGGAGCGCCCCTCACCTGCCCTTCCCCCAGAGCAGCACTGCGATCCTCGGTTCCAATGCTCTGGTCATGCGGATTCAGCCCGACGAGGGCGTCACGCTGCGTTTCGGCGCCAAGGTGCCCGGTACTCAGATGGAGATCAGGGATGTGTCGATGGACTTCGCCTACGGTGAGTCTTTCACCGAGACCTCCCCGGAGGCCTATGAGCGCCTGATCCTAGACGTGCTCCTCGGTGATCCACCGCTATTCCCCCAACATGAGGAAGTCGAGCTTGGCTGGAAGATCCTGGACCCCGTACTCGATTACTGGTCGTCACTACCCGAGCAGCCCGAGCCCTACGAGGCCGGCACCTGGGGACCCGTCGGCGCCACCGAGATGCTCGCGCGCGACGGCAACGTCTGGCGCCGTCCTTAGAGGAGAACTCCCGTGATAATCGAACTCAGCAACACTACGACCCGCGAGGTCGCCAGCGCACTGATCCAGGCCCGCCGCGAGGTAGGCCCTACCAGCGGAATGGTCTTCACTCTGCTGGTGGTCTCGGACGATGGCCACCGCGACGAGGTGCTAGCTGCGGCCCGCGCCTCAGCGATTGCCCACCCATCTCGTGTAATCGTCGTCACCTATGCGCCGGGTGAGCCGCGGCTGGATGCGGGAATCCAGGTGGGCGAAGGCCTGCCGGGCGACCTGATCGCGCTCAAGCTGCATGGCGAGCTTGCCCAGCATGGCGATTCCGTGGTGCTGCCGTTGCTGCTTCCGGACTCCCCCACGATCGTGTGGTGGCCGAATAAGCCCCCCAAGTCGCTGGCTGAGGACCCCATCGGACGCCTGGCGACTCGCCGCATCGCGGATTCTTTCGGTTCGCCGGACCCGCAGGCGGCGCTGACGACCCGTGCCTGCAATCTGGTGCCGGGAGATTCCGATTTGTCTTGGACCCGAATCACCCGCTGGCGTGCCCTGTTGGCGGCCGCCCTGGACCAATTCCCCCATCCGGTTACCTCAGCCATGGTCCGCTCCACACCAGACAACGCCTCAGCGACGCTGATGATGGCGTGGCTGAATCGCCAGTTGGGCGTGCCAGTCACCCACGAAAACAGCACACAGCCAGGAATCTCAGAGGTCCGGTTGGCCACCGCCCAGGGGGATATCGTCATCAATCGGGGAAGCTCCGAAACGATCGCCCTGTACCACGTCCCCGGGCAACCGGAGCGTAAAGTGGCGCTCAAACGGCGCCCCCTCACCGAGTTGCTGACCGAGGAGTTGCAACGCATGGATCCCGATGAGGTTTTCGAAGCAGTAGTGAGCCAAATCGCCAACCAGGTGGAGGCATGATGTTCACCCGCATCGTTCGGCTGGCTACGCCCAGGGATGTCGCCGACGTCGTGGCCCAGCGCTTCCTGACCCGCGTCACCGAACTGCTGAACGCCCAAGACGAGGCGAACGTGTGTCTCACCGGCGGGGGAACCGCGGATCTGGTCTATGAGCGTTTCGCAGAACTGGCTCCGGCCAGTCTGGATCTCACCCGACTGCACCTGTGGTGGGGGGACGAGCGGTTCGTCGCTGCCACCGACCCAGATCGCAATTCGCTCCAGGCCATCAGCCGCCTCGGCCGGGCGCAGCCAATCCAGTCGGCCCGCCTGCATATGATGGCCGCGAAGGAGGGCCGGGCAGACCCGCACGACTGCGCTGCCGAGTACGCGGCGGAGTTGGGAGACACCCGTTTTGACATCACATTCCTCGGGATGGGGCCAGACGGCCATGTGGCCTCGATCTTCCCGGGACATCCGAGCATGGAAGCCACGAGCCGCGCGGTCATCGGCGTAACCGAGTCGCCCAAACCGCCGTCAGAGCGAATCTCCTTGACCTTGAACAGCCTCAACCGGTCCGACGAGGTCTGGTTCATCGTGACCGGTAAGGCGAAGGCTCCTGCCCTGGCCCGGGCTATCGCCGGCGACGAATCGTTGCCCGCCGCCTATCCGCGAGGCGCCGAAGCAACCTACTGGTTCATCGACGAGGCGGCCGCTGCCGAGTTGCCGACACGCTACGTCTGTCCACTGTAATTGCCTCACCTGTCGGCTATTCAGCCGACGAAACATTTTTTGGTCAGGCAACATGCCTGGTCACATGGCTGTTAGCGTCATGGCTCGGGGGCGGGGTGGCTACGACCGGCACCCCGAGACACGACACATCAGGAAAACAGAATGAGCAGTGACTTGAGACGAGGCGCGACCTTGTGGGTGGCCTGTGCCCTCGCGCTGGGAACCTTTCACGCCACACCGGCCGAGGAGGCCGAGGCCGCACCTCCCGCCCAGGTATTCCCCATACCTCAGGAGACGATCGCCAAAGGCGCCGCAGTACGCCTCGACGGGACGGTGGAACTGATGCTGGGCACGGTATCCGAAAGTACAGCTGAACTCGCGCGAAGCATCGTGGCGGATACCTCCGGGACCGTGACCGCCAACGGCAAGGTTCGTTTGATTGTGGGAACCACTCAAGATGCCGCGCTGGTCCCCACCGGAGTGCCCATACCAGAACGAGCCGAGGGGTATGCCCTCTACACCACCACGGTTGACGGGGTTCCCGCGATCGCAGCGATCGGCCGAGACACCGATGGCGCCTTCTACGCGCTGCAGAGCCTGCGCCAACTCGTCACCGGCGGTGCCGTTCCCGGCGTTCAGATACGGGACTGGCCGTTGATGCCGGTCCGGGGCACGGTCGAGGGCTTCTACGGCGCCCCGTGGACGCAGGACGAGCGGCAAGCCGTGCTGCGCTTCTCCGCCCGACATAAACTCAACACCTACATGTACACCCCCAAGGACGACCAGTACCTGCGCTCCCAATGGCGCGACCCGTACCCAGAGTCCAACCTGGCCGAATTGCGGCAACTCGCCGCCGACGCGCAGGCGAACCATGTGGACTTGGTGGTGGCCCTATCACCTGGAAACGATATCTGTTACACCAGCGATGCCGACTACGCCGCAGCCGTCGCCAAATTTGATGCGCTGCAACAGGTGGGGATCACGCACTTCAGCATCGCCTTGGACGATATTGACCCGGCACGTCTATGCACGGAAGACCAAACGGCCTTTTCCTCCGGAACAGCCGAGGCTAGGGTCGCCGCGGCCCAAGCACATTTCGTCAACCGAGTGCAGCGCAATTACCTGACTCCTCGCGAACTCCCCGCCCTGTCAGTCACCCCCACCTCCTACCACGGGGTCGAGGCGGATGCGGCTAAGACCACCTTTGGCAACAAGACCGATGCCGATACCGACGTGCTGTGGACCGGCGGTGGCATCGTCGACGACGACATCACCACCGAGGAAGCCACTCAGGCCGCGGCGGCCTTCCACCGCGAGAAGCTGCTGCTGTGGGACAACTTTCCGGTCAACGATGGCGACGTCGATCGGCTCTTCCTCGGTCAGCTGCCGCCGCGGGCCGCCGACCTGCACACCCATCTCAGCGGAGTCCTGACGAACCCGATGCTACAAGCCCACGCCTCCCTCCCCGCGTTGGCCAGCTCCGGCGACTACTCCTGGAATGCACCGACGTTCGACGCCGCCGCATCCCATCGGGCGGCACTCACCGAGATTGCCGGGCCGGATCCGTCGGGCGCTATTGCGGCCTTCGCGGACGCCGTCGCGACATGGGAATACGACGGCAACCCCGAAGATACGCAGCTAGCCACCGATGTGAAGGCCTACAACAAGGCCCTCGCTGCCGGGGAGCCCGCGCAACTTACTGCCGCACGCAATCGGCTAAGGGATCGCCTGACGAAGCTCACCCAGGCTCCAACCGCGCTAAAGACGGGGAACCCCGAGTTCGCCAGTGACGTCGCCCCTTGGTCCCAGGCTGCTGCTCACTGGGCGAAGGCCGGTTTAGCGGCCATCGCCGTACACGACGCCATCGCTCAGGGCGCTGAGGCCCCCGCAACAAGCGCTCTGCAGCGCATGAACCAGGCGGACATCGCCGCCACCACACCGGTCGGCGGAGTGGTCCCGCGGGTTGGTGACGGCTGGCTCACGGCGCTGGTCTCGTCGGCTGAGAAAGCCTGGGAGGCGAAGTTCAACCGTCAGGCTCCCGAACCCACGGGGCTTCCAGTGCGCCCCAGCACAACTCTGGGCCAGCAGGATTCCTTCGGCCTCGACAAGGCTATCGACGGCGACCTCACGACGGCGTGGAAGTCAACCATGTCCGCCAATCCGGGGACCGGCCTCACCATCGATCTCGGGTCGGAGCAGAGTCCGCGGCAGATCACCCTCCAGCAGGGCGGCGACGGGGCTGAGAGTTTGGACTACTTCCACAATGGCCGTCTGGAGATTTCCAGCGACGGCTACGAGTGGACAACGCTGGGAACGGCGAACACGCCTACCGTCACTAAGGCCGTGCCCGCTGGTTCCCGGGTCCGATTCGTGCGACTGATCAATGACGCCCCGAACCCCGACCATCAGTGGGTTCAGGTGCGGGAGATCGCGATCTCTTAAAACAGCAACAGCGAGCGGCCCGCCCCTGCTGTCCCAGGGACGGGCCGCTCGCGTCGGGTAGCGTCAGTAGATAATCTCGCCGGCAGCGCGGCGCGCCCTCAGCGCGGCCACGGCTTCCTGCAGGATCTGGGCGGCCTCAGCCTCAGAACGCCGCTCCTTCACATAAGCCAAGTGGGTCTTGTAGGGGGTGATCTTCGGCGGCGGCGGTGGGTTGTCCGCGTCGGTGTTGGCGGGCAAACCGCAGCGCGGGCAATCCCACGACTCAGGGATGACCGCATCCGCCGCGAAGGCGGGGCGGGTTTCGTGTCCGCTGGCGCAGTAGTAGGAGACGTGCAATCTAGGGGCGGCATCGCCCCTTTCTGCCTCTCCCATCGGACCCGCGCCGACTCGGCTACCGCGGATGGCGTTGCCACCTGCCACATTTACTCCTCAGGTTGGTT
>JAUNKK010000089.1 GCA_030532825.1 Propionibacteriaceae bacterium | reverse complement strand
CCGAGGACTACGTCTTCAGCATCAATCACATGCCAGTTCCGGGCGATCTCGCCAGGCTTTGGGGTGTACGTGGACACGGCAACTTCCATTCGTTATCAAACACTTGAGAGGTCAAGCGCCGCCGACCAGCCAGCCGGAGCCGACGGGGCGAAGCACAACAGCACCCTAGTTTAAGTCGCAGACTCGGATGCGGTCAAAACCCCATCGACAATACCCGCGTCCCGGGTTCCCTCCCAGCCGCAGTTCGCATGTTCCAGTGACGCACCAACGCCAAGCGGCCTTGCCCCGACGCCCGGGGCACAGGATCGACATGTCCCGTCGGGTGGTTCTTGATCAGGCAAAGGAGCCCACCAACAGGTGGAATCCCCCGTCGAGGCCACAACACCCCAGCCGCGCGCGATGCCTCGGTTCCAGTCGAAAAACAACTTATGCGGACATCATTATTGAACGATGACGCGCCCAGTTTCCACCCCGAACTCCGTTCTGAAGCGCTATGGGGCTAATGTTTCGTCATGGCCTCAAAGTCGAGTACTCACGTAGCAATCAGTTCTCCGGATCAGATCCGCAACGTCATCCTGGTGGGGGCAAGCGGTTCGGGGAAGACCACTCTCTTCGAACACCTCCTGCGGGCTCGGGTGGAGGGTTACCGCGGTGAAAAGGACACACCAGAACGCGCCGCGTCCCTGACGCTGGCTTCCATCCCCTCCTCCGACGTTCAGATCAATCTCTTGGACGCCCCAGGGCACCCGGAATATGTGGGCGAGCTGCGGGCCGGCCTGAGGGCCGCCGACGCCGCCGTGTTCGTCATTCCCGCAGGTGAGGCCGTTCAGCCGGCTACCGTCGCTCTGTGGGAGGAATGCCAGCAGGTAGGCCTGCCGCGCATCATCGCCATCACGAAACTCGACCAAGGCCGGGCCGATTTCCTGGCCATGGTGGACGTGTGCCGCGACGCCTTCGGCGAGGGTGTGGTGGCCGCACTGCTCCCCATCCGGGAAGGTGACCGCTCCACGGGCAACATCTCACTGCTCAACAAGCGCATCCACGACTACTCATCCGGCACCCGTGTCTCGCGCGACGCCAACGACGAAGAGGCTGCCTACATTGAGGAGCAGCGCGCCCCAATGCTGGAGGCGATCATCACCGAACTCCAGGACGAGGACCTCATGGAGCGCTACCTGGAGGGCGAGGAGATCGCCGTCGCCGAGGTCTACGAGGTGCTCAACCGCGCGATCATCAGCGCCCGGTTCTTCCCCGTGCTGCCAGCTCACACCACCAGCGATGTCGGCACGGAGGAGTTGCTGCGCTGGATTGAGAAGGGTTTCCCGGCCGCGAACACCAAGACCGTGCCCGACATCGTCACCCTCGACGGCGAGACGCTGCCCCGCGCCACCTGCGACCCCGACGGCCCGCTCGTCGCGCAGGTGATCCGCACGACGAGCGACCAGTATTCGGGTCGCCTGTCGCTGGTCCGGGTGTTCTCCGGCACCCTCCAGACCGACGATGCCGTCCACGTCTCTGGGAAACGGGAACTGTTTGGCGAGTCCGCGGACGCCTCCCATCCCGACCACGACGAGGCAGACAAAGTCGGCCAGCTCTCCGCCCCCCTCGGCCTTGAGTTGGCGGGAAAGACCAAGGCCATCGCGGGCGAAATCGTCTATGTGGCCCGCCTGTCCCGGGCCGAGACCGGTGATTCGCTGTCCAGCCCGGAGCGCCCCGCCGCCATCCGGCCCTGGCGGGTTCCGCAGGCGCTGCTCCCCGTCGCGATCGAGGCTGACACCCGCAACGACGAGGACAAGCTGGGCGGCGCCTTGCAGCGCCTAGCCGTCGAGGATGTCACCGTCCGGCTGGAACGGCACCCCGAGACCGACCAGCAGTTGCTATGGACGATGGGGCAGGCTCACAAAGAACTTTTGCTGGCGCGCCTGAAGCAGCGCTACGGTCTGAACGTGCACGAGGTTCCCGTCAAGGTTCCGCTACGCGAGACCTTCATCGCCCCGGCCAAGGCACAAGGTAGGCACGTGAAGCAGTCCGGCGGCCACGGCCAGTACGCGGTCTGCGAAATCGAGATCACGCCGCTGGAGCGCGGCGCGGGCTATGAGTTCATCGACAAGGTCGTTGGCGGCGCCGTCCCCCGCCAGTTCATCGGTTCCGTGGACAAGGGGCTCCAGGCACAGATGACCAAGGGCACCCGCTTCGGTTTCCCGGTCGTCGACATCGCCGTCACCCTGTACGACGGGAAGGCACACTCCGTCGACTCCTCCGACATGGCGTTCCAGACTGCGGGCGCTCTGGCGCTGCGGGAGGCCGCGACGGAACACAACGTGGGTGTGCTGGAGCCCGTGGACCGGGTACGAATCACCGTCAACGAGGCCTTCCTCGGGCCCGTCCTCACCGATCTGGCGGGACGGCGCGGTCAGGTGCTCGGCAGCGATGCGGACGCAGAACACCACGCCATCATCGACGCGCTGGTACCGCAGTTGGAGTTGATCAATTACCCCATCGACCTGCGCGGCCTCGCTCAGGGCACGGGCAGCTTCACCCGAGAGTTCAACAGCTACGAACTGATGCCTAGGGAGTTGTGGCCGACGGAGTAGTCCCGGCCAGACGCGTTGGGGCGGCCACCAACCCGGTGGGCGCCCCCACGCGGGGGATCAGTTCGAGTGCAGCGGGCCCAACCACGGGGCGGGGCGCTTGCGGGGGACGATCTGGTTCCCGAAGGGCACGCAGGTGACGGGGATCATCTTCAGCGACACCACGGCGTTGACGATGCCGACGATGGTCAAGGCCTGAACTAGGGCGGCCAGGATGTGACCCAGCGCCAGCCACCAGCCACACACCACGAACCAGATAACGTTCATCAGCCCCGCACCAAGCCCGGCGTTGGGTTTGGGCACGACGGCTTTCCCGAAGGGCCAAGCCACATAGGAGGCCATGCGGAAAGCCGCAACACCGAAGGGAATCGTGATAACGAGTACGCAGGCGATAACTCCTGCCACGATGTAACCGATCGCGAGCCACAGGCCGGCGAATAGGAACCAGATGAGATTCAGCAGGGTACGCATGTGTTCCACCATAGGATGCGGCGCCGCAGCTCGGATCAGGAGGTGCCCTGATTTCGCCCCGGACGCCACGGGCGCACTGACCGGAACGTATAGGTGACGGGGTCGAAGGCGACGTCCCCACCGAAGGCCGCCTCAAGGACCCCCGAG
Organism: Propionibacteriaceae bacterium; assembly: GCA_030532825.1. Taxonomy (GTDB): domain Bacteria; phylum Actinomycetota; class Actinomycetes; order Propionibacteriales; family Propionibacteriaceae; genus Arachnia. The sequence continues at coordinate 7,884 of JAUNKK010000089.1, read as the reverse complement.
TGGGCCAGTTCCTGGGGCGACCCGGTTCGCATGTCCTCGGTGTGCCCAACCACCCAGAGCTGGTCGGCGTACCGGGCCGCGACCTCGACGTCATGGGTGCAGATGATCACCGCGAGGCCCCGGTCATGGGCGAGTTCGGCGAGCAGCTCGAATACGCGGATGCGACCGGGGGGATCGAGGAAGGCCGTGGGCTCGTCGAGCAGGAGAATCCCGGGTTCCTGGGCGATGGCGCGCGCGATCATGACCCGTTGCCGCTGCCCGTCGGAGAGCTCTTGCATCATGCGGTCGCTGAGTTGCTGGCCACCCACCGCTTGGAGTGCTTCAGCGACGGTTCGCTGATCCGCGGGGCTGAGACGTCCCGACCAGCCGGTGTGCGGGTGCCGGCCCAACCCCACGACCTCGGCGACGGTGAGGCGCCCCGGGTCGATGTGATCAGTCAAAACCACGGCCACCTGCCGCGCCACTTCGTCGCGCTTCATCGCGGTGAGATCCCGACCCCCGAGAAGGACCCGGCCTGCCAGCGGCTCCTGGAGGCCGACGAGAGTGCGCAGCAGTGTCGACTTTCCCGCCCCGTTCGGGCCGACAAGACCCACCAGGACGCCCCCGTCCAGGTCGGCGGACAGCCCGGCGAGCACCCGTCTGCGACGGCGGCCGCTCCGGTATCCGACCTCAAGGTCCCGCATGGTGAGACGCATCACAGCTCCCCTCGCCGACGCCTCAGCAGAATCCAGATCACCACCGGCGCGCCGAAGGCAGCGTTCACGGCGTTGAGCGGCAGGACCCCGTCTCCCGGCAGCCCCGCGATGATGTCGGCCACCAGCGCCATGCCGGCCCCCAGCAGGGCGGTGGCGGGGATCAGCAGTCGATGGTTCGATGTGTTGAAGAGCCCGCGTGCCAGGTGGGGCACGGCGAGACCGATGAACTGGATTGGCCCACAGAAGGCGGTCACAGCCCCGGCAAGCACGGAGGCGAGGGTGATCAGCCCGGCCCGGGCCCCCCGGACCCGCAGCCCCACGCTCCGCGCGTACTGCTCCCCGAGCAGGAGCGCGTTGAGGGGTTTCGCCATGGCCAGGCAGCCCAGCAGACCGACGCTGATGACGATGGCGATCAACTGCAGGTTCGCCCAGGTCACTCCCCCGTAGCTGCCGAAACGCCACCGGGTGAAAGCGGTGATCAGTTCAGGCCTGGAGAAAGACATCATGACGCTGACTCCGGCCGAGACCAGGTAACCGACCATGACCCCGATGAGCAGCAGCGTCACCGAGGACCGGACCGCTTGCCCGAGCAGCAGCACCAGCGCCATCACCGCGGCCGAGCCGAGGGCGGATGCGGTGATCACCGCCGCGTCCCCACCGAGGCCGAGCCCCGCGGTGAGGGAGGCGGTGCCCGCTCCCCCAACCCCGATCAGCAGGACCACGATCGCGACGCCGAGCGACGCTCCCGAGGAGATGCCCAGGATGAAGGGGTCGGCCAGCGGGTTGCGAAACAGCGTCTGCATGGCTAGGCCCGTGACTCCCAGGGCCGCCCCGGCGAGGCAGGCGGTGAGAGTACGCGGTAGCCGCACCGAACCGACGATGAGTTGCGCGATCGGGCGGGCCGGTTGCCTCGTGATCACCGCCCAGACCTCCTCGGCGGTGATCTGGGCGGGCCCAAGCCATAGGCTCGCCGCCGTCGCCGCAGCTAGCACAACGAACAGCAGCGCGAACCCGCTCCAGGCGCGCATCAGGCAGGCAGCTGCTCGTAGAAGGTGTAGTCCTGATCGGTGAACAGCTCGGGGTGGGCGGCCTTGGCGAGGTCACGCAGTACCAGGTCGGGACGCACGACGCCCTGTTCCCAATAGTCGTTGCCCCCGTTGGCGTTGATGCGCTTGGTGGGGTTGTAGACCCGGCCTTCTTGCGCGGCTTTGATGGCCAGCAGGTTAGGGTTCTCGGCGCCCATCGCCGAGATGCTGGTCCACTGTTTGGCGGAATCGGCGTTGACCCAGATATCGGCGTCGGCAGCTGCTTCCAACACCGCCTCGATCTCTACTGGCTCACTTCCCGTGGATTCCACGTCAGAGAATACGTAGGTCATGCCGGCGTCGGCCAGCAAAGCAGCCAAATAACTCTTGCCGCCCGCCCGCGACCATGTCCCTTCATACGGCGCGCCCGCGACAACGCTGGGCCGCTCCTCGGTCTGGTCCACGGTGGTTTTCACGGCGTTGTAGTCCGTGGTGATCTGGGCAAAGGCTTCACTGGCGCGTCCCTCGGTGTTGGTCAGCAGAGCCGTGAACTTCAACCATTCGGCGCGCCCCAAGGGGGTCTCCTCCAGCCAGTCGGCATTCCCCAAAACCGGAATGTTCAGTTCCTTGAGCTTGTCGAAGGCCGGGTCGGCGATGCCGCTGGAGACGAACACGTCTGGGGTCACCGCGGCCGCCGCCTCGGCGTTGACGCCGCCTGCCTCAGTGCCGACGCCGGCGATCTCCCCGTCCCGAATCCGCTTGACGATCGCTTCCGACGAGACGAACTCCGGCGAGGTCACCGCCACGATCGAGTCCGCCACCCCCAACAACTCGAAGGCGGGCAGCTGTGTGGTGGACGACGTGACGACCCGTTTGACGGGGATCGAGACCCGCTGGGCACCCGCTAGGTCGGCCGGGAGTTCGGGTTCGGCGCCGCATTGCACCAGGACATAGGTCTCTGGGGCCGCGCCCTGAACGGGTTCTCTCACGTTCACCACCTTGTAGGAGCCGCGGTATTCGACGGCGATTCCGCTGGCGTAGTCGAACGACACCTGGTCGGGGAAGTAGTTGGCGTTGGGGTCGTAGTCCGAGATACACCCGGCGGCTGCAGTATCCGGTGCGCTGCTGGCAGCGCTGGGCGTGGCCTCCGGCTGGGAGCAGGCTCCCACAGGGATCAGGGTGAGGGTGGCCAGGGCCGCTAAGAGGCGTTTGAGTTGCACGTTGATCACCATTCCTGGATGTCGCGTCCGATGGGATAACCGACGACGCCAGTTCCTGACTCCCCTGCGATGGGTCACAGTGGCGCGACCGTCCCGGACTCTCACCGGGTTCCTGAACATCTCGGTTGCACGAAAATCTACTAACACCGCGCTTCGGCCCAGCAGCCGGGGCGGCCTAAACGGCTATCATCGCCGGGTGAGTCCCGACCGCCCCCGACGCTCCGTCGTTAGCTTCGTACGCCGGAGTCCGCGTCTCAACGACTCGCAGCAGGCCGCTTGGGAACGTCACCGCGAGCGGTTCGTGGTGCCGGTCGCCACGGGGGAACGCGAGACCGCTATCGCCGAGGACGCTACCGTCGACTGGGATCGCGTCTTCGGGCGACAGGCCCCCCGGATCGTCGAGATCGGGCCGGGAAACGGCGATTCCCTGGCGCCGATGGCCGCAGCCCGGCCCGGGATAGACCTGATCGCGTTCGAGGTGTATCCCCCGTCGGTTGCCTCCATCATCGGGCGCCTGGCCCGCGAGAACATCGGGAACGTGCGCGTGGTGATGGCTGACGGTGCGCAAGGGCTGGCGACCATCATCGACGACGAGTCGCTCGACGAGTTGTGGACGTTCTTCGCTGACCCATGGCACAAGACCCGCCATCACAAGCGTCGGTTGGTGAGCGCACCGTTTGGGGATGTCGTTGCGGCGAAGCTGCGTCCCGGTGGGCGGTGGCGACTGGCCACGGACTGGGAGGACTATGCTCTCTGGCAGCGCGACGTCCTTGATGCTCACCCGCGGTTTGAGAACGTGCACGACGGCTGGGCACCCCGTTACGAGGCGCGTCCCGTCACGAAATACGAGAACCGGGGCCTACAGCAGGGACGAACGATCTTCGATCTAACCTATCGGCGGCTGCCGTGACCCGCTGGCGAATCGACGTGGCCTACGACGGGGGCGCCTTTCACGGCTGGGCCTCCCAGCCCGGGCTCCGCACCGTCCAGGGAGTGTTGGAGGATGCCTTGGGTCGGGTGCTGCGCCTCGACCCCGCGCCGACCCTGACCGTCGCTGGCCGCACCGACGCTGGGGTGCATGCTCGCGGGCAGGTGTGCCATGTCGACCTCACCACCCCGGACCTGACGCCCACCTGGCTGCTGCATCGGCTGCACCGGATCTGTCCGGAGGACATCGCGGTGCGGGCGGTGGCGGTCGCCCCGGCGGGGTTCGATGCCCGATTCTCGGCCATCTGGCGGCGCTACTGCTACCGGCTGGTTGACTCAGAACAGGTGCTGGACCCGTTGGTTCGCCACCAGGTGGTGCAGTTGCGGCATCCCCTGCACCTGGGAACAATCCAGGCGGCGACGCAACTGCTGACCGGCCTGCGGGATTTCGCGCCCTTCTGCAAGCCCCGGGACGGCGCCACCACGATCCGCGACCTGCGGGAGTTCTTCGCTTCCCAGCGCGCCGACGGCGTGATTGAGGTCCACCTGCTGGCCGACGCCTTTTGCCATTCCATGGTGCGGGCGCTCGTCGGGGCGCTGACCGTCGTGGGCGGGGCACGCCGTGACCTGGCGTGGCTGGAGACGGTTACCGCCATGGACCGGCGCTGCGGCGAGGTGCCGGTGATGCCCGCCCACGGCTTGGTGCTGGAGGAGGTCGGCTACCCCGCTGACGACCAGCTGGCTGCCCGGGCCGTCGCTGCCCGCACCCGCCGCAGTCTGGAGGAGTCGTGAGCCACTACTTCACCAACGACCACTCCCCCCTGGTCACGCGGCAGATCACCGCCACGATCTTCGGCCGGGAGCTCACGTTCACCACGGCCAACGGGGTGTTCTCCGGGTCGCGACTTGACCTGGGAACATCGGTGCTGCTGCGCACCGTCGCTCCGCCCGAACGTGGACGAGTGCTCGACCTGGGCTGTGGCTTCGGCCCCATCGCCGTGGGGCTGGCGGTCGCGAGCCCCGAGGTCCGGGTTGACGCCGTCGATGTCAACGAGCGTGCCTTGGAACTGACGCGCCACAACGCGGAACGCGCCGGGGTCGCCGACCGGATACGGACCCACTCCCCCGACGGCGTCACGTACGACGAGCTGTGGTCGAATCCCCCAATCCGCATCGGCAAGGCGGCGCTGCACGAGTTGCTGCTGACCTGGCTGCCGCGCCTGAAACCCGACGGGGTGGCGTACCTCGTCGTCAGCAAGAACCTCGGAGCCGATTCGCTGGCGGCCTGGCTCACCGGACAGGGCTGGCCGACCGAGAAGCTGGCTTCCGCGAAGGGGTATCGGGTGTTGCGGGTCACACGAAATCCACCGCAGATCACGGGGACTGCATAGGATGGGGACACCCGGCGCGGCCCCGGCCGCCTAGCCAAGACATCTAGGAGTCACGATGACCTACGTCCTGCCTGAGCTCGACTACGACTACGGAGCCCTCGCCCCACACATCGCCCCGGAAATCATGGAGTTGCACCACAGCAAGCACCACGCCGCCTATGTCGCGGGCGCGAACGCCGCGCTGGAACAGCTCGCTGAAGCCCGCAGCACCGGCAATTTCGGGGCCATCAACAAGCTGGAGAAGGACTTGGCCTTCCACCTGGGCGGCCACATCAATCACTCCACCTTCTGGAAGAACATGTCGCCCGAGGGTGGCGGCCGCCCCGAGGGCGACCTGGCGGCAGCCATCGACGAGTATTTCGGCGGCTTTGATGCTTTCCAGAAGCAGTTCAACGCCGTCGCCAACGGCATCCAGGGTTCCGGCTGGTCGATGCTGGTCTTCGACACCCTGGGCGGCCGCCTGAACATCAACCAGCTGTACGATCAGCAGGGCAATCTCCCCATCGGCCAGTTGCCGCTGCTGCAACTCGACATGTGGGAGCATGCCTTCTACCTGCAATACAAGAACGTCAAGGGCGACTACGTGAACGCCTGGTGGAACGTGGTCAACTGGGCAGACGTCGCCGAGCGCTTCGCGAAAGCCACGTCCTTCACCGCCTGACCTGCATCGTGGCCCTGGGACGCCCAGGGCCACGATCACATACCGGACGATGTCTCGAAGGATCGTCCTCGCGATGGCCAACACGCTGTGATGTTCCGGACAGGTTTTTCCCACCCGCATACGCTGGGGAGCGTTCACAACCGTGTGAGGAGATCTCATGTCCACCACCACCCTTCCGACGACGATGCGCGGCGTTTTCATGAACCCCGGCGGCAAGGTCACCGTCGAGGACCGCGAGGTGCCGAGGGTCGTCGACCCGACTGACGCCGTCATCAAAGTCGATGCCGCCTGCATCTGCGGCTCCGACCTGTGGGCTTACCGGGAGATTGACTCCACGAGCCAGCCGCGCCCCATGGGACACGAGTATGTGGGTACTGTCGTCGAGGTCGGCTCGGCCGTGAAGAACGTCAAACCCGGTGACTTCGTCGTCGGTTCCTTCTGCATCTCCGACAACACCTGCGAGATCTGCGAGGACGGCTACCAGTCCCGCTGCGCCAACGGCGGCTTCATGGGCGATACCCAAGCCCAGTACACGCGCGTCCCGCAGGCCGACGGCACCTTGGTCGTCGTGCCCGGCGGCAAGCCTGAGGACGAGGATGTCATCGCCTCGCTCCTGGCTGCCTCCGATGTACTGGGCACCGGCTGGTTCGGGGCTGTCGCCGCAAACGCTGGGCCTGGTAAAAGCATTGCCGTGGTCGGCGACGGCGCGGTGGGGCTATCGGCGGTGCTCGCTGCCAAGGCCCTCGGCGCGGAGAAGGTCATTGCTTTTTCCCGCCACGAGGACCGAGCCGCCTTGGCCCGGGAGTTTGGCGCCGACGTCATCATCGCCGAGCGCGGCGATGAGGGGGCCGCGAAAGTCAAAGAACTCACCGGCGGCTACGGCGCTCACGGCACCGTCGAGGCCGTCGGCACCCAGCAGTCGATGATGCAGGCCATCGCCGCCACTCGGCCCGGGGGACACGTTGGCTACGTGGGCGTGTCTCATGACGTGTCCCTGGATGGCCAGCAGCTGTTCTTCTCCGAGATCAACCTCCTGGGCGGCCCGGCTCCCGTGCGCCGCTTCCTGCCCGATCTGATCAACCGCATCCTCTCGGGCGAGATCAACCCCGGCAAGGTCTTCACGATGCGCCTGCCTTTGGAGGAAGCCGCCGACGGCTACCAGGCCATGGATGAGCGCCGCGCCATCAAGGTCTTCCTGCGCACCTGGGAATGACCGGGGTTTGAGACCGCTGCGAGGGGCGGCAGGTGCCGCCCCTCGCAGCGGCACCCCTCAGAATCTTCAGCTTACACGCCAGCAGATTTCCCTTTCACGCAAGGACACGAGATAGCGCAAGACGGTAACTACATCTTCCCGCTCGCCGACGGGGTCACCCGCAGGCACGTCTCCTACCAGAACCGGTACGGCATCACCATCGCTGCTGACCTTTACCTACCCCCTGGGCACGACGAGGCCGTGCGGCAACCTACCCTTCTCGTCGGCTCCCCCTACGGCGCCGTGAAAGAACAGGCGGCCGGCTTCTACGCCAACGAACTCGCCCGGCGCAACTTCCTCGCACTGGCTTTCGACCCGTCCTACAACGGCTATTCGGGCGGCAGCCCGCGTCACACCTCGTCAACGGATGTTTTCGTCGAGGACTTTCACGCCGGTATCGACTACCTGGGGACGCGCTCTTTCGTGGATCGTGACCGTCTCGGGGTCGTCGGAGTGTGCGCCTCCGGGGCCTTCGCTCTGACTGCTGCTCAGGTAGATCCGCGCATCAAAGCGGTCGTCAACGTTTCCATGATCGACATCTCCGCGAACCATCACCCGCTCTACCACGATCGGGACGCCCGCCGCGCCACCCTGACGGATCTCGCCGAGCAGCGCTACCTGGATTTCGAATCCCCGTCACCCGCGATGGCGCCGATGAGATCCCCCATGACGCTGAGCGACGATAACCCCATGAGCGAGTTCGGGGCTTTCTA
>JAUNKK010000088.1 GCA_030532825.1 Propionibacteriaceae bacterium | reverse complement strand
CCTCGCCAAAATCAACCACAAACGTAAACTCACCTCAACGCCACGCCACTAGGAGCGTAGCCAGGGGTCACACTGCCCGCGGGAGGGACCTATGCATGGGTCATGCTGAGGCCTCTCGGAGGATTGGCGGGTGCAGACTCACCGCGTCCCCGGCGCGGTACAGCGCGGCCGGGCGGCCCCGCGTGCCCGAGCGAGTGCCGCACTCCACCACGAACCCGGGTGAGCCCAACACTTTGCGTGCGAAGTTGCGCGGGTCCAGCGCTGTCGCCCAGGCCGCCTCGTAGACCCCGCGCAGCTCTGCCATCGTGAATTGCTCGGGGCAGAACCGAGTCGCCATCGTCGTGTATTCCAGCTTGGCTCGGGCGCGCTCTAGGCCAGCGCGCAGGATGGCGTCATGGTCGAATGCCAGCGGCGGAACCTCATTCACGGGCCACCAACTAGCCCCCGACGCGTCGGAGCCCGGTTCCACCCCGCCCAGCGACGCGACGAAGGCCAGATATGTCACCGAGATCACCCGTCCCCGGGGGTCGCGTCCCACCTCGCCAAACGTTGCGAGTTGCTCCAGGTGGGTGGGTGCCAGGCTCAATCCTGCCTCCTCGGCTAGCTCGCGCTGTGCGGCCGCAGCCACGGACTCGTTGTCGAGCACGAACCCACCGGGCAGTGCCCACCGTCCCTCGAACGGCGGGATCCCACGTTCCACGAGAGCAACCTGCAGTCGCCCGTCGGTGATGGTGAGCACCACAAGGTCGGCTGCGACGGCGTGACGAGGAAACTCCATGGGTTCAGCTTAAGGCCCAGAAAGCCGGAAAAACCTGATTAACGTCAACTTGACAGCAAAGATGGGAAGGCTTATTGTCGAACATACAGTAATTCGATTCGAGGAGGTTCCCATGCCGACCATCCGCCGCTTTCCCTTCGTCTCCCACGCCACCAGCTCAGCAACCCGTGTGGTCGTCCGTGGACGCGAGGGCCGTCTCGACGTGCTGCCAGCCGGCTCGTCGTTCTGGTTTCGCCCACTCGGCACCACCCTCTCCGAGGTGCCCCTCGACGACCTTGAGTTCGGCCAGATCTTCCGCGTCATCACCGCCGACCGGCAAGAGGTGAGCGTGCAGACCGCGATGACCGCTCGGTTGGCGGACCCGGAACGGGCGGCACGTCGCCTCGACTTCGCCGTCGACCTGCGTACCGGCCGGTGGACCGGCACCCCACTGCAAACCATCCAGAACCGCCTTGCTGAATCCGCCCAGCAGTTTGCCGCCCAGGTGGCCGCCATCACCCCGATGCAGCAACTGCTTGATGACGGGCTGCGTTTGGTGCGTGAGGCGATCACCGACGGGCTGGCCGCCGAAGGGCAGTTCGCTGCCGTCGGGGTCGAGGTGGTTGGGGTGCGGGTCATCGCCATCCGCGCCGACGAGGAACTGGAGCGCGCGCTCCAGACCGAGGTGCGTGAGCGCGCCCAGGCCGAAGCAGACCGCGCCACCTACGACCGGCGCGCCCAAGCCGTGGATCGTGAGCGCGCCATCAAGGAAAACGAACTCAACAACCACACCGAACTCGCCCGCCGCGAGGCCGAGCTCGTCGAGCTACAGGGCGCTAACGAGCGACGCCGCACCCAGCAGGAATTGGAGCGTGAACGGCTGCGCGCGGAGGCTGAGCTGGCCGCCAAGCGGCTCGTTGTGGATGCGCGGGTGGACGAGGTGGCACGTGTGGCGGACGCCGAAAACGCAGCCCTTCAGGCGCGACTGGCTGCCTACTCGGCCGCCGACCTGCCCGCCGTGCTCGCCGCCATCGCACCGCAAGTGATCGCGGCCTTGCCCGAGATCGACTCGCTCACCTTGACCCCCGACACCATCGGAAACGCGGTCAGCAAAGTGCTCGCCGAGGTGCGCGCATGAGCGCCCCACGCCTGGTCATCGTCTACCGCGAGACCCAGCTCGCGGGCCTCCTCGCCGAACACTCCACGCTGGGAAACGTCGAGTTCTTCCTCTCTACTCGGGGGCAAACGGTTGCGCCGCTCGTGGCGGCCGACGAGGCCCAGCGCCGCGCGCTCGACGAGACCGCGGCTGCTGTGCCCGGCGACTGGCGGCTGGCGACGGTGGAGCGTGAGCACCTTTCCCGGTTTCTGTTCGAGCCTGACGATCTCGTCGCGGTGGTGGGGCAGGACGGCCTGGTGCCCAATGTCAGCAAATACCTCGGGCAGCAGTGCGTTTTGGGGATCAGCCCGGCCGCCCCCGGCCTGCTGTGCCGCCATGCCCCGGCCGACTTGGCTCGCGTGCTCGCCGGCGAGGTTACACCTAGGCTGGAGGAGCGCACCACCGTCGAGGCCGTCACTGACGACGGGCAGCGCCTGCGTGCCCTCAACGAGATCTTTGTTGGCGACCGCGGGCACCAGTCCGCCCGCTACGAGATCCAGGTGGGGGAGCGGATGGAGGAGCAATCCTCCTCGGGGATTATCGTCGGCACCGGCACGGGCGCGACGGGGTGGCTGGCGTCGCTCTGGCTGCAGGCGCAGCCTGCTTTCGTGCTGCCGGGGAGTGACTCAACCGAGCTGGCCTACTTCGTACGCGAGGCTTGGCCGTCGGCCACCACCGGCACCTCACTGACCAGCGGGATCGTGATGGCGGGTGCCGGGGTGAGCCTGACTGCACGTTCCAGCCTGGTGGTCTTTGGTGACGGCATTGAGCGCGACCGGCTCCACCTCGAATGGGGCCAGGGCCTCACCGTCGCTGCGTCCCCGACGCCCCTCAGGTTGCTCCGGGTGGATGGGCAACGCTAGTACCGGCATCGACTGGACTGGCGCGAAGTAGATCGTTGCTAAGTGCTCCGACGGTGTCGCTAGCCTCAATCAAACCCCAGCCAAGCTGTTCCGCGAGGCGGGGGGGTTCTAGCTCCGCTGGTCAATCAGTGGGCGAAGGTGGGCCAGGGGGCCCGACAATCATGTGCCTGCCCGCCGCCGCGCTCGAAGTGCCCGGTTGCCCAGCAGGCTGAGCGCGATCCATGACGTCGCTACCAGTAGGTCGCAGGTATAGATGGCAACGGCCCCTCCCGCGTTGGCGGCGGCGAAGCCTGCGAAGAGGATTAGGTGCGCCACGATGCCTGAGGTGAGCCAGACTGCGATGCCCCTGCCTCCTACTGCGTGGTTTCGTAGGCTGACCACAATGGCGAGGATGGACAGGGGGACAAAGATGAATGTGCCGGTGAAGAAACCCGGGTTTGCCGAGATAGGTGCCCCTCCGAATAGCGTACTCGACAGGTGCAGTAGCCCGTTGAGGAGAATGAAGCCGTAGGAGGCGAAGCCCAGCACTGGAAGCCGAAGCCGCTTGCACAGGTAGGCTCCGAGCGGCACGCCGAACCACACGAGGGCGATGTTCACGAAGGGGAAATGCCCCATCGGAAAGCCCGTCGGCTCGACGATCCCCGTGGAAAAGATGTTCGTGACGATGTCGTGCTGCCCATTGGTGATGTGGAGTGCGTACTCCTCGAATTGATGGATCAGATACGTGGGCATCGTGAGCCACGCGAGCCAGACCGGGTCGCGCCAGCGGGGGTCGTCCCCTCCGCGAAGCAGGTTGGTGCCGAAGAGGAGGATCAGCATGATCATCGCCATGCTGAGGCTCATCCATGGCCATGCCCACCAGAATTGTTCACCCAAACTCACCTTGGCTCCTTGTTTCTCGATTGCTCTTGGGGCTTGCTTTAATAGTAATTGAGTTACTATTACTGGAAAACTGAAGGATCGTTCGGATCTTTCCCATTAACGGACGTCGGGCGGTGAGACCCAGCCGAGACGTTAGTGGTCCGAGTGTGGTGGAGCGGTGAACTGCCTTCCAGGAGTGCGCTACTTCATGAGCATCACAACCTCTGCCTCAGCCGGAGGCAGATTTGCCCGTCTCTGCGGCGGCGCGCACCTGGTCGGCCAGGCGACGCAGCGCCGCGCGGAGTTCTTCGCCCTCCAGCACCTGCAGTGTCACGTCGAGATCGCGGGAGACGCGGACGAGGTGCCAGGCCAGGTCGTCCGCGTCGTGGGCACCGACCCGTAGCGTGCACGGCTCGTCACCCAGCAACTCGAAATAGCGGCCGGGGACGTGGCGTCGCACCTCGTCGGCCGGGCAGTCCAGTGTGATGATTGCCTCACAGCGCCAGCTTTCTGGGCGACGATCCAGCAGCATCTCGCGCGGCGAGGGGGCCTCCCGCGGACGGAAGGTGAACGTGAGTGCCCTGGCGGAGGTGATGCGATCAACGCGGAACAGGCGCCAGTCGTCGCGCAGCCGGTCGAAGGCGATGAGGTACCAGCGGGCCGAACTGGTGAACAGCCGGTGCGGCTCGACGTCACGCTCGGTGAGCTCTTGCCCTGAGCTGGTGTAGTGCAGGCGGACGAGGCGGTGATCCCGCTGGGCCCGGGCAAGGAGGGAGAGCACCTGCCAGTCGACCTCCGGTCGGTCACCCCCAAAGGATTCGACGGCGCCCGTGAAGGCCGCCACCTCGCGTCGGGTCGCGGCGGGCAGCACTGCGCTCAGCTTGGTCTCGGCCCGTAGCGCGGCCTCGCCGATGCGGTCGCTGCCGTCCAGCGCGCCGACCCGCAGGCAGGCCGCCAGAGCGAGGGCCTCGTCGCCGTCGAGCACCAGCGGCGGCAGCGCGCTTCCGTTGGCGATCCGGTAGCCGCCGGCCACACCTTGCACGCTGTCGACTCGGTAGCCCAGTTCGCGGACGCGGGCGATATCGCGGCGCACAGTGCGAGCGGTGACGCCGAGCCGCTCGGCCAGTTCGTCGCCGGTCCACACCGCCCGGCTGGGCAGCAGACCCAGGAGGCGCAGTACGCGATGGGTGGTTTCGCTCATAGGTCAGCCTCTCACATGCAGAGGACCGGCACTGTCCTCAATAGCTGAGAAGGTGGCACTATCCAACCCAAGGAGGAACCATGTACTTTCCCGCGATCCACGATGAGGTCACCACGATGCGTAACTACATTGGGGTGCAGCTCCAGGCCATCCGCGACGCCGCCTACGGACTGACCGACGCTCAGGTACGCGAACGGCCGCTGGCGTCGGTGTTCAGCATCGCGGGGGTGATCAAGCACTGCGCCTTCGGGATGCGCAACCAACTCATCGCCTCCGGCGCACTGGAAGGCGAGATCCGGTTCGAAGACTTTTATGCCAGCTTCACCCTGGCCGATGACGAGAGCTTCCCCGAACTGCTGAAGACCTTCGACGATCTCACCCAGCGCTTTCTCGACATGGTGGCCGCGGCCGACCTTGAGGAGGTCGTCAACGTGCCCCCGGCCCCGTGGTACGGCCAGACCGAGCCCGCGCAGGCCAAGCGCCGCTACCTGGTGACCCACGCCCTGGAGGAGTACGCCCGTCACGCCGGGCACGTCGACATCATCCGGGAGCAGATCGACGGGGCCAAGGCCGCGGAACTCAATGCCGCCGTCGAGGGCCGCCCGGCCAACCGCTTCGTCACCCCGTGGACGCGTGACTGAACCGACAGCTTGCATCGGAGGCCACCCCGTGAGTTCGGCGAAGCGGTATTGGTTTGCGTTCGCGCCGAGAGATCGTCACCGGGTGGCTTCTTCGAACGGCACTTCCGCGTCGGGCTGATGCGTGATGCGGTTGCGCAGATCGCGGCGCACCACCTCGATGGCCCACACCCACAGGATGTGGCCGAAGCATTCGGAGAAGTGCTCTTCCCAGGTTTGGCCTCCCGGCACCCAGGGGAAGGGGGAGGGCACCAGGCCGGTAATGGGCATCAAGAGCACGTGGAAGAAAAACCAGGCTAAGAAGCCGAATGCCGCGCCCTGCCACAGCTTGATGCGTGGGAAGTACTCGGCGACGATGCAGTAGAACAGCGCGACCACGATGGCGAACGCGAAATGCACGACGAACGAGAAGATGGGGCGGCCGTTCCCGTTGAAATGGATCAGGGTGTGTGACTGATCGGCACTCATCCCGAACCAGAGCTCCAGCATCGCCTGTGGCGGGTTCGTGGCATCACGCTCCGGCGTGCGGGGTGGGAACGGCACCTCCCAACCAAACTTGACGATTGCCGAGAACACACCTGCGATCAGCCCTACCAGGGCTGCGACGCCAATGCGGCGTCGAGCAGGGTCGGTGTGTCCGAGTAGTCGTGTGAGCAAAGCAGACATGGGGCCTCCTGAAACTGCGGTGTGGGACAGTGGAGCCGAAACTGTCCTTATCCTACGCACGCTGCCCGAGGAAAGGCACCATCCCGCAATGTGGGGAGAACGCGGCGCTGCTCCCAGCCTGCGACGGGTACATGATCAAGCGACGGTGACTCCCGGCGTCGTCGCACGGCGACAAAAGAGAATCCAGCATCCAATCGCCGTATTGGCCAGGACGATGAGCGCTAATGAGGGTTCCCCGCCAGCGGTGCCGCCCGTGACCCACGAGGGGCCAGACAACTCACCGGAGGGCGCTGGGCCGGTCATGAGGTTGTGCGACGCACTCCAGGCGAAGTGAGGCCGAGCGGCACCCACAGTCTGCCATAAGCGAGGTGGCTCAGGTTGAGCAGCAGGCCAGAACCCAGAGTGATACCAAGCACCGGGAACCGGCCGCTTGGAGGTGCGCGACGCCGAAGATCAGTGAGGTGGCGATGACGGCAGGCACAGCGCCGAACCGGTTGTTCAGTGGTCGCGGCACACCGGTCCGGAATCGAATCTCCCCGGTGCAGGCGGCGAGGCGTGCCGTCGCCAAGGCGCGGACGATGCCCGCCGGATTCCACGCGGGTTCGGCCTGGTAGATACCGATCAGATGAAGGATCAGGACTGCTAAATTAAGCAAGGTTCATAGGCCGTAAATCCTTGTGGCCTGTTGAGGAGCGTCAAGGAGGTCTCGCATGGTGGCCCTGTCTATCGTCGCTTTCCTGTTGAGCGCGGTGTGCTGGATCGTGGGGGACGCGCTCATCGTCGGCTTCCGAAAGCCCGACCGCAAGGTGTTCGGCGAGTTCATCGACTTGATGGGCGACGACGCCTACGCCTACTACACCGCAATCAACGAACCCCGGCTGCGCTGGGGCGCGCTCGTGGGCAACTACTCCATCCCGCTCATGCTCGCCGGACTGTATGCGCACTGGGTGCTGGTGCGAGATTCGACGGTGGGGCTCGTCGGGGTGGGGCTGCTCGGCGTCGGGTTCGCCCTCTCGCCGCTGGCGCATGCCGCGTTCTATCCGCTCGCGTTGGGCTCCGAGCGAGCCTACGCCTCTTTTGTTTCTGGCAAGCCCGACGAGGCTGTGCTCGGGCACGCCCGTCGACTCTTCCGGTTCCTGATGCTCGCCTGGGTACCGGCGATCGGTGTTACCGCGGTGGGCTGGGTGCTGATCTGCGTCGCCCTGGTTACCGGTGGCACGGTCTTCCCGTGGTGGGCAATGCTATTTACCCCGCCGGTGCAGGCCCCGCCCTGGTTCCTGCTCACCCGCCTGCCCTACCCCGGCAAGCCCGTGCTCGACGGGGCGCTGTTCAACCTGCTCAATCTGGCCTGGTCGATCGCCTTCCTCGCCCTGGCCGCCGCCTACCCGGTGGGTTGATGCCCTGCCAAGCTCAGGGGAGGAGGGGCTCTCCCAGGACAAGATGGAGCGCAGGGCAAGCTGGGTGTTGCCGACTTGGCAGTGGCTGGATGCCTGCTCAGCAGCGGTGAAGACGCGCGTAGTCACCGAGCGGGCGCCCGTGAGCGCCCGGGCCTGGCGCCAGGTTTGGTCTCCAGGCACGTAGTGATCCTCCTGCCCCTGGAGCAGGAGGACATCGGCACGCACCCGCGCTGAAACCTCACGGGTGTGCAGGTGGGAGATAGCGCGCAGAAAGTCCACCGGGCTAGTCGTGCCGGTGATGTGCATACCCTGCCACAAGCCCCACTCCATGATGGAACTGTTGCTGGCACGGCGCGTGATGAGTGAATTGACTAGCCGTCGCGGCCCGTGGGTGACCACTGGGCGGGGCAGAGGCGCGTGGGAGAGTACCGTCTCGAGCAGGTCGTCCATAGCGTTCCAGGCCACCACCCGACGCACACGGTCCTCGAATGCGGCTGCCCGTATGACGAGTTCGCCCCCAAGGGAGATTCCTACCAGGGTGACCTCATCGAGTTCGAAATGGTCCAGGACGGCTGCCGTCGGCTTCTGCCAATGAGGGGTGAGGGCTAGCCCTTGCTCCTCCAGGGCGCCGCCCTGACCAGGGCCGTCGAAGGCGATGACCTGTCGCCCCTGCCCCACCACGGCTGCCACGGCCGGGAGGAACTCCTCGATGTAGGAGTCGAAGCCCCCGAAGACCACCCAGGTGCTCACCGGCTCGCCTTGAGGCCGCAGGTCGTAGGCGGGCAAATGGGCCGAGCCGTAGGGCACCATCACAGGCACTACCCGGAAGGTGTCCTGAAAGGCCTCCACCAACCGACGACGGGTGGGTATCTTGCGCGGATCCTCTGGGGTCATGAAGAACTCGGCTCCCCGACCGTAGAAGGCTGCGTCCAGATTCCGGTCCTTTTCGCGGGCTGAGGTTGCCAGGGTTAGGAAGGTCTCGATCCAGTCGGCTTGAGTCTTCTGCTGGCCGCTGATTCGGCCGACTTCTTCCACCCCACGCGGTCCAACCGCCTCGGCCCACCGGTTGCATTGGAAGTTGATGATCACGTCGTCGCTGAAGTGATGGAAGCCGGTCGGGCAGGCCCACAGATCCAGGGCAGGGACCCCGGCGAAAGCGCTCGGCTGGGGTGCGAGGCCATGGGTGTCGCGGTTGGGCGTCGCATGTGCGGGTGTCACGTCAGCTCGCCTTGCGAGTGAAATCAAAACGATCGTTTCGTTTTGAGTGGAACATAGCGCGCTCAGGGCGCTAGGGGCAGGGGGATCGCGGCCGGGCTCTGACGCCCCGTATCCTGAGGGGCATGCCGAGGGTCACTCAGGGGCACCGCGACCGTCAGCGAGCCAAGATCCTGGAGGCGGCGACACTTGCTTCGCCCGCCGGGGAGTCCATGCGACCTCCATGGACGAGATCATCGCCGAGGCGGGCATGTCCTCCTCCACCGTCTACCGCTGCTTCCCCGAGGGCAAGCAATCCCTCAACCGCGCCGTTATCGACGGCTGGGTAGACCCCGTGCTCGAATGGCTCACCGCCCAGTCCCAAGCCGAGCAAGTTCCCTCCGTGGAGGAGGTCTTCGTCGGCGTAGTCCGGCGGTCCTGGAAGATTAAAGGCATCGAGCCGACGGGGGCGCCGAATCCACTGAAGGACGTGGGGGAGTGGGCTTATTCCTAGACATTTGGGCCGAGCACTCGCGCCACCCGGACCTACGCGCCCTGAGTGCTGAGAAGTACACGAGCGTGCGCGTCGAGATCGCAGGTCTGGTGCGCAGGTGGTAACGCGAGGGGCGGGTGACCGACCGGATTGGGGACCAGGAAGCCGCCACGCTCATCCACAACGCGAGCCTGGGGCTCATCGCTGAGGAAGTCGTCATGGATGGCGCGAGCGTTGAGGAGACCGCCCGGGCTATTGGTCGGCTGCTGGCTCCCTGATCCGCTACATGTCACTGGTGGCCGGGGGTCGGTTTTGGACTGAGCGCTGTGGATAGGCTGCCATGAGTTCTTCGACGTCGCGGATCAAGGCGGAAAGCTGTTCCTGATCGGGTTCGAAGAAGAGTGTATATTCCTGATCGTTGATGATCCGATGGTTTTTCCCTGCCGCGTTTGGGTGTAATTCGCGGACTAACGCGATTCCGATGGAGCGGTCCTGATAGATAAGAGCTAGACAGGGTTCCAGAAAAGACAATCTAGTCGGGGCGCGTTGCTCCCCACGATGGATCGACCTGAGCCAGTCCCGAATGGCTTCTAGCTCTGACACCATCAGACAGGGATCAATGGCACCCCAGCATAGACCGGCCTGCTTGTCGTTCACCTCAACCTGCACAACCAGCCATTGGGTGTCTTCGTCGCAGGTGAGCGTGGCGAATTGATATCCCAGGACTTTTAGATGCACCGATGCCTTGGCGCTCGAGAATCGCATCACCCATCTGAAACTATCAGGTTGGAAGCGGCCGTCGGGGTTCTTACTGTGATACGAAATGCATGGGCCGCATCAGGTCTCATCGAACTCTCTCGCTGCTTCGCCCGTGGTTCCTACAATTTCCAGAACCACCGGCTGCGTCTGCTCCTCATCAGTGGGGCCCTACTCCCATAACTCCGCGGGCTCCGTGTTGTTGCGCTGCTACTCGCTGTCGCGCCTCTTCGTCGCCCTGGCTCGGAGGGCAAGTAGGATCAGCTAACCGACACCGGCGGTCAGTAGGGTCTGCATTGTGCGGAGTCTGTGGACCGTGCGTGCGAGGCTGGGGCTGAGTTCGGAGGCTCGTTCCGCGCTCCAATGGTCGCGTGCGTACTTATTGAGCCAGTCCGTGTAGAGCGGTCCGGGGCGATCGTCGTCTGGTCGGGCCACCTCGGTGCGAACATCGCGTAACCTGGACGTGCGGCAGAGGCGCAGTAGCTCGTGTTTGGCGTGCCGCAGGTCGTCAGGGCGCACCGAGATCTCCGATTTCTTGACCATGAAGTACGCCGCGAAAGCAGCAGTATCAGCGAGCAGCCGGCCTCAGTCATGGAGCAGGGCAGTCGGAGTTCGAAAGAAGCGTCGTGGGGACGAGTTCCAATCAGCCGCTGGCGAAGATCGACGGGGCAGTGGGTATCAGCGTCGCGAAAGACCACCCAGTGCTGGCGCGGACCAGCCTGCGCGAGCCGGGGAATCAACTTGTCGAGGTTAGCTACGCCACGCTTGACCAGCACGCGTTCCAGGCCCAAGCCAACATGGGCCAACAACGCCTCGGCCATGCCACGGTCGGATTCCCCCTCAACAGCGACGCTGACCGCAGGCGTGGTCACCAGTGGCTCCGGTTTGCCGCCGAGATGAGACCGGTCAGGTCGTTCGGGGCGATGAGACGGCCGCCCGCGTTGTTGCGGGAGAAGAGGCTCCGGACCTTGCCCAAGCCACCGCGACGCCCGATCGCGGACGCCAAGCCTGGCCCGGCAACGTCGGCCAGGAAGCGGAAAATCTCGAGCAGATTGGATTTGCCCGATGCATTCGGTCCCACGATGAACAGCCGATCCGCCACGTCGAACTCTAGGTTCTTGAAGTTGCGCCAGTTGGTG
>JAUNKK010000087.1 GCA_030532825.1 Propionibacteriaceae bacterium | reverse complement strand
GGGTCCTTCAAACGTCTTGGGCGGTGCTCGGTCAAGAATACAGCGACCGCCGCCGTGGCCTCAGCGCATGTAGGCGCTGGGACCACCGACGGTTTCCGCCTCGTGTTCTGACAATGGCAGTTCGACTTCCACCACCCAGTGCCCGTCGTCGGGTCCGGCACGGAATTTGCCGCCCGACAGGTCGACCCGTTCCCGGATGCCGGTGAGCCCGTAACCCAGCGATAGTTGAGATTTCCGCCGACGCTCGGGCATTTCGTTGCTCACGGTCAGCCGGACATGGCTGCGGCCAATGCTGAGGTCGATCCAGCACTGGCTGCCGCGTTTCGCATAACGCAGCATGTTGGTGACACCCTCCTGCATGACCCGAGTGAGGGTGCGCTGTGTGATCGGGGGAAGGTCGTCGGCGCGGGGGTCGATCCGCAGGTTTACGCGGAAGCGTTCCGTCCGCAGCGATTCCAGCAGATGATCCGCCACCGTGCTGGGCCGCACCAGCGCGGCAGCGGCCTCGTCGTCGGTGTCCGCCATGACGCTGGTCAGTAGCTTGAGTTCCGCCTCCGCGGCTTCGAGGGCATCGGCGATGCGGTCTAGCGCGCGCCGCAGTTCGTCCGGGCTTTCGCTGTCGCCGTAGGCCATGCATTGCAGCAGAATCACCGACAGGTGGTGCGCCACCACGTCGTGGAGTTCCCGGGCCAGCAGGTTGCGCTCCGCCAGCTGGGCGTGTTCCACCGCCGCCATCAAGGAGTTGGCCTGCTCCGTCTGCCGTGCTTTCACGGCCCGGTATTCGTGGACGAGCGTGAAACCGACGAGCCCGACGAGAGTCATGGTGATGGCCAGGATCAGGTCCACGTCCCCGGCCCGCTCGAAGCTCAGCCGCCGCCCGAGAACGCCGAGACCTGCTAGTCCAATCAGCACCACGGCCCCGCAGCCCGCAGTGAATCGATGGTTGCGCAGCTTCGTGATCTGCCAGGCGCCGGCCAGGATCAGGGCGCACAGCACGATCGGGGGCGCCCCTGGGGTCAGCACCATGCCGACCAGGGCCGCCACCGCCGGCGCAGCGCCGATCTTCGGCCAGAAGTACAGCACAACGATGGCCAGGCATCCCAGGATCTCCCAGAACAGGGACCACACCGGGACTTGCTGGGTGAGCATCCAGAGCGCCAGGTCGGCTACCGCCATGAGCATGAGCGGGACGCCGAGCCAGTTGAGCCAGGCGCGCCGCTCGCGGGCCCCCTTGGTCTTGGGAGCGGCGACGCGCAAGGCCTCAGACAGGATCATGGTGACCCGCTGCCCCTCGCCGGTATCGGTCAGCTTCAGGGTGCCGCCCAGGGTCTGCACGCGTTCCCGCAGCCCGTCCAGCTCCGGCGACCATGTCTCGGGTGATGCGAAGACCCCGACGAACTCCGCCTCCACCACCGTCGCCCCCGCCGGGCAGGCCGTCACCAGGCGGACGCGCTCCGGCCGTTCGCTACGCGCGATCGCCCGCACGACATCGACCAGGCGGGAGATGGTGAGCTGGGTCACCTGGTTCCCCTCGTCCACCTCGGGGGCGACGATCAGCTCGACGGCGATGCCGTCGGCTCGCAGCCGCTCGGTGCTCGTTTGCAGCAGCTCGGTCACGCTTGGGGCCGCCAGGGATTCGTCGCTCCCGTCGGCCAAGGGTTCCTCGCGGAGCATGCCCACCAGGCCCCGCACCCGGGTGACGGCGTCCAGGCAGGCCACGCGCACCGCCTCCAGCGCGTCGTGCATGCTCGCGGGCGCGGTGCGCTGCGCCCGCGCCTGAACGCGCCTGGCCTCCACGAGCCGGACGCCGACCAGGGTCCGCAACTCGCTGGCGAGGCGGAGCCGCTCGCCCGCGCGGATCTCGGCCACGTCGTTGGCCAGCAACTCCAGCCGGGCCGCCCCCTGCCGCAGCTTGCGGTGCAGCAGCCGAAACGCCAGCCCAATGATCAGGCCGCCCACGGCGAGCATCACAATGGGAATGATCTCGGCGGTATTGCCTAGCCGGGCCGCGCGGGCCGCCCCGTAGCCGCTCTGCACCAGCAGCACCAGGGCGATCTGCCGGGGCCGCCCCTTGGCAGCGACGGCGGCGGGCGCATAGATGTTGACTAGATCATCCGCGTCGAGGCCGCCGAAGACCAGCGTCATCCCCATCGGGATCAGGGCCAGTCCCAGGCCCAGCCGCACCCGCCACAGCAGCGTCGCGCAAGCGGCAATCTGCGCTATCCCAGCCACCAGCACCACGGCAGGCCTTCCGCCCAGCCACAACGGGATCTGCAGCAGCAGCTGCATCGACAGCACCATGACGGCACACCAGCGCCCGACGCCCACCAAGATGGACGCCGGGCGCCGGGATTCAACCTTCGAACTCACTCGCCCCCCGTTCCAGACTGAGTCCAAACGATCCTTTTCCCCCATCAGCGGTGGCTCAGAACCACCAGCGGCAGAAGGTCCGGATCCGCCACACGCAGAAGATGCCGCTGTCAGCCTGGTCACCCGCGGGGGTGACCGCGACCTGGGTGGTCGCCGGCCGGACGGGTTCGGCATGGGCCGGCGCTGCACCGAGCGCAAGGCCCGAAGCAAGTGCGACGGCCGCGGCTGCCAAGCGAATCTTCATCGCAATTCTCCAGTTCTGTTTGGGCGTGTGCTTTGCTCTGGCAATGTTTTGATGGTACATATTTACCGCTGATAACTACATGTCTTCCCGCGTGTCTCCGAAGGAATGATCACTCATGTTCGTTCACCGGCCAACGAAGCTAGACTTCTGGCTAGCACATCGGGGTCACGTTGCCCATCAGGCACATGTACCTCAACGCAACTCCATTAGGCTTTCTAGAATATGGTGGCTATCATGACTAACTTGTGCCGAGTACTGGTTGTCGATGACGACCCAATGGTCCGCGAGGCGTACCGTATGTTCCTCGCAAGGCACGACGATCACGAAGTGGTCGGCGAAGCACGCAATGGGCGGGAAGCCGTGGAGGCTTATGGAGAGCTTCTACCTGACGTAGTACTGATGGATCTCCAGATGCCGGAAATGTCCGGGGTCGACGCCATTCGAGAGATCTGCAAAGACCATCCGGGTGCCTGCATTGTTGCGCTCACTACTTTCGGAACCCAGGACTACATCGTCTCGGCGCTCCGCGCCGGCGCCGCCGGCTACCTGATGAAAGATTGCGGCGGCGCCGCCCTGCTGAGCGGTATTCAGCAGGCCCGAGACGGCGACATGCCCCTGGCCCCCGGCGTGCGTCGGGAGCTGGTCACCGACCTGCTATCCGGCCACCACCGCGCCGACTCTGACGCCAACGACACCGGCCTCGCACCCCGCGAAAAGGAACTCCTGGTGTGGTTGGGACAGGGCATGACCAACGCCCAGATCGCTGCGAAGATGCTCATCTCCGAGGGCTCGGTTAAACAGTACCTGTCCCATATCGGGGACAAGATGGGCCTCAAGTCGCGCACCCAAATCCTGGTGCGGGCCATCCAGCTCGGGCTAGTCGACCCCTCTCTGATGACTCCAGGATCGGTCTAGAATGCCGACGCGGCTAGGGGAAAATCCCCTAGCCGCGTTTTCGTATCCGGGATTCTTATTCGCCAAGAATGCCCGCCACGAAGCCCTCAGGATCGAACGGAGCCAGGTCATCGACCCCTTCCCCCAGCCCGACGAGCTTCACCGGAACTCCCAGTTCGCGCTGCACCTGGATCACGATGCCACCCTTCGCGGATCCGTCCAGCTTGGTGAGTACGACACCGGTCACATCAACCACTTCGGCAAAGACCCGCGCCTGCGTCATGCCGTTCTGGCCCGTGGTGGCGTCCAGCACCAGCAACACCTCGCTGACGGGGGCTTTCTTTTCAATAACCCGCTTGACCTTGCCCAGCTCGTCCATGAGACCCACCTTGTTGTGAAGGCGTCCCGCGGTGTCGACGAGCACGACATCAGTACCTGCATCTTTGCCTTTCGCCACCGCGTCGAAGGCCACGGAGGCCGGATCGGCACCTTCGGCCCCCTGGATCGTCTCGACGCCGACGCGCGCCCCCCAGGTGCTGAGCTGTTCCGAGGCCGCGGCCCGGAAGGTGTCCGCCGCCCCGAGCACGACTGAGCGTCCCTCGGCGACAAGCACCCGCGCGAGCTTGCCCACAGTCGTGGTCTTGCCGGTGCCGTTGACGCCAACCACCAGCACCACGGCCGGGTCCCCCGGCTCAGCGCTGAGGTTCAAACTCCGATCCAGAGTGGGGTCGACCAGCTTGAGCAACTCGGCTTTCAGCACCTGGCGAGCGCGCTCGGGATCCGACACACCGTCGACGCTCAGCTCGCGGCGCAGGGCATCGGTCAACTCGGTCGTGGGGCCTACCCCCAGGTCTGAGGCGATGAGGGTGGCCTCGAAGTCGTCCCACACATCTGCGTCGATCCGGTCGACGCTGAGCAGCTCTCCCAGGGCGCGGGCCAACGCGTTGTTGCTGGAGGCCAACCGTCGCCGTAGCCGTGCGAACCTGGACGTCGGGGCCTCCGGTTCGTCCAGCTCTGTTTCCGGGCTTTCCGCCGCCGGTTCTGGTGCGGCTGGGGGTTCCTCCTCCACTACCTCACCCGGCAACTCAATGGCCTCGGCCTCATCGACCGGCGGCAGTTCCCTCTTGCCGTAGCGGATGATGAAGGCGGCCGCCACCAGGGCGGCTCCAACGAACGCGACGATTATCCAGAAGATCCAATCCACATCTTCATCCTAGGAGATGCCTCGGCTACGGGGCCGCGCGGCGCACGGCGCCCACCTCATGACGCAACGGGCGCAGTCCGCTGACTCCCAACCCCTCAGTCGCCGCGCTGCTGCAATCGCTGGCTGACTACCGTGGATATCCCGTCGCCCCGCATCGTTACCCCGTAGAGGCTGTCCGCGATTTCCATGGTTCGCTTCTGATGGGTGATGACCAGCAACTGGGAGTTCTCGCGCAGTTCCTCATATATACCCAGCAATCGGCCGAGATTTGCGTCGTCCAGGGCCGCTTCCACCTCATCCAGGATGTAGAACGGACTCGGCCGCGCGATGAACAGGCTCACCAGAAATGCAACGGCGACGAGCGAGCGTTCGCCACCGGACAGCAGAGACAGCCGTTTCACCTGCTTTCCAGCAGGTCGCGCCTCAACGTCGACTCCCGTCTCCAGCCAATTCCCTGGTTCAGTTAGCAGCAACCGCCCCTCCCCGCCTGGAAAGAGTCGCTCAAACACGGTTCCGAAGGTAGCTTGCACGTCACGATAGGCGGCTTCAAAAACCTCCTGAACCCGTCGGTCGACGTCATCGATGAGCGCGAGCAGGTCGGCCCGAGTCTGTCTCAGGTCTGCCAGCTGTTCGGCCAGGAATGCATGCCGAGTCTTTAAGGCCTCAAATTCTTCGAGTGCCAATGGGTTAACCCGACCGAGGGCCGTCAGACCGCGCTCAGCCCGCCGTAACCGCTTGGTCTGTTCCTCCCTAACATAGGGAACTGGGGCCGGAACCTCCTCATCGGGTCCCAACGCCGATCCATCCTGCGCCGTGATGACCGGAACCAACTGGTCTGGGCCGTATTCAGCCACGAGTTGTTCTGCCTCCAGACCCAATTCGCTCAGGCTGCGCTCCGCTAGCTGCTCAATTCGCATGCGATGTTCAATCCGCACCAGTTCGTCGCGGTGTGCCCCGCGCACCAGTTCATCCAGCTGAGCGGTGGCCGTCCGAGAGGCCTGCCTGGCTTCCCCTGTCGCCGCCTCGGCTGCTCGGCGCTCCTCCTCGGCCGCGCTTCGTTGCAAGGTGGCGCGCTCCCGCGTCACCGCCGCCAGTTCTGCCAAGCGCTGAGCCGCGGAATGGACGGTTTCTGCGACCGCGGCCTCGCGCCGCAGCTGGTCCGCCCGGGCCTGGGCCTTGGCTCGTGCCTGCCGTTCCGCAGCAGCCGCTCTGAGCAGCCCATCGGCGCGGCCGGCGATGGCACGCGCTTGTTCCTCTAGAGTGCGCAGGGCCAGCCTGGCCTCCATCTCCTGCTGCCTGGCGAGCCGGGCCGCGACCGCTTGCCTATCCCGTTCGGACGGGTCCGGTTCGGTGATCTCCTCGGTGCTGGCGGCCGCCAGCCGTTGAGCGAGTTCGGCGTGCTGAACTGCGTGGCTGTCGCGCGCCGCATCCGCCGCCGTGATCGCCTGCGAAAGCCGCTCTGCCTCTCGGTTGGCCGCCGCCTGAGCCTGCTTGAGGGCGCCGAGAGTCTCGGTGACCGCGGACAACTGCGCATCGGACTCGTGCAGCGCCGCCAGCGCCGTCTTCTCCTGAGCCTCTGCCTGATCCAGTTCTGTCTGGGCTGCCTGCCGTGCGAATCGCCGTCGGTCTGCGTCGGCAACGACCTGCCCGAGGCGCTCTTCAGTCTCCGCAAGCTCAGCGTTGAGCGCGAGCAACGACGGTTTGGTCGCCGACCCCCCTTCCACCAGCCAGCTCGCGACCCTTTCTCCGGCACGTGTGACCGCGATCACCCTGGGATCGGCGGTCACAGCCGCCTGGGCTTCGGACAGGTCTTCGACCGCCACATAGCCCGCCAGGAGGCTAGAGAGGGCTGCGACCAATTCCGCTGGCGCCGACACAAGATCGATCAGCGGAACCCGAGCAACTGGTTGATTGTCGGCCACCACCACAAGCGCCCGGCCTAGGGCGCGCGCGTGCAGATGTTCAATCGCCTTGATGGCCGCGCCCAGGCTCTCGGCGACGACGGCCTCGGCGGCGGTGCCTAGGGCGGCGGCGATTGCCTGTTCCCAGCCGGTCGCGACGTGGATGAGGTTGCCAAGCCGCCCCAACACCCCGGGGTGCGACAGGAGATCGGCCGAACCGTCGCGCTGCTCGGTGGCAAGCCGCAGCGCCTCCGCACGGGCCGTGAGCGTGGCCTTCTCCTGCGCGAATCGGGTCTCCTCCTCAGCCAGCCTGGCCACGTTTGCTTCATGTTCCCGGACCGCGGCGCTGGCCGCCTCCCATGTGGCGTCCAAGTTCGATTCATCCGCCCCAAGAGCAGCCAGCGACATCTCAGCCTGGCGGTACTGCTCCGAGGCCACTCGGGCACGCTCAATTGCTTCGTCGCGACTGCGCTCCAGGCGCACCCGCTCATCATGCGCAGCGTCCAGGCGAGATTGGGTCGAGGCCACTTGACCCTTGAGCCGAGCAAGTCCCTCACGCCGGTCAGCAACGGCGCGCAGCGCCGCGGCATAGGCCTGTTCAGCCGCGGCATGAGCCGTCTCAGCCTGGCCCCGTCGCTCCATGGCTTCTGTAAGGCGGCTCGTGGCCGTGGCCTGCTCAGCCACGAACTCAGCCTCCTGCTCTCGCACCTGGGCCGCTTCAGCCTCAAGGGCATCGGGATCCCGGCTGGAACTGGCGACGGCAGGTTGGGCATTCCCAAGCCGCATTCGTTCCGCCGATACCGACATCGTGGACGCAATCCGCTCTTGAAGCGCCGCTAGGGCGTACCACTGTTCCTGGCAGCGGTCGAAGCTAGCGTTGGCTTCCCGGAGCCGGGCCTCCGCATCCTCTTCGGCTGCCAGCGCGGTCTTCAACGTAGCCTCAGCCCGTTCCCGGGCGGCCTGGGCAGCAGCTTCGTCGGCGAGATCCTCGGCGAGGGCCTGCTGCGCCTGGAAGAGATCGTCGGCAAGCAGCCGGGCCTTGGCATCACGCTGCTCGGCTTGAATGACCGCGGCCTTGCGCGCGGCCTCGGCCTGGCGTCCTAACGGCTTCAACTGGCGTTGCAGTTCACCGATGAGGTCCTGCAGCCGCTCCAGGTTCGCACGAGTTCCCTCAAGTTTGCGGACCGCTTTCTCTTTGCGCTTGCGGTGTTTCAGCACCCCAGCCGCCTCTTCAATAAACCCACGCCGCGACTCCGGGGTGGCCTGCAGGATCGCGTCGAGTTGCCCCTGACCGACGATGACGTGCATCTCACGGCCAATGCCGGAATCGCTCAGCAACTCCGTGATATCCAGCAGTCGGGCAGGGGCGCCGTTGATCGCGTACTCGGAGCCACCGCTGCGGAACATCGTCCGGGTGATCGTCACCTCGGAGTATTCGATGGGCAAGGCCCCGTCGCTGTTGTCGATGGTCAGGGCTACCTCAGCACGCCCAAGCGGAGCCCGATTCGACGTGCCGGCGAAGATGACATCCTCCATCTTGCCGCCGCGCAGGCTCTTGGCCCCTTGCTCGCCCATCACCCAACTCAGGGCATCCACGACATTTGATTTCCCCGATCCGTTCGGACCGACGATGCACGTGATGCCCGGTTCAAAATCGAGCGTGGTGGCCGATGCGAAGGACTTGAACCCGCGCAGGATCAGCTGCTTGAGGTACATGCCTTCGCGCCCTCGGCCGGCTCACGGATAGCCCGGAAGGTCCAGAACTTGTTCACGACGAATGACACCGGGATAGTGCAGGCAATGGAGATCAGGTTTGCCCAGTAGTGGCGGCTGCGCAGGCCCGAGGAGCCATCAAAGATGCTCGTGGGCAGGGCAATCGGTGAGTGGGGGTGCATGAGGGCGGTGATGATGACCTGACCTATCGCCAGGGCCACCAGTCCCACCGTGAGAAAGGGCCAGTACTCCCGAAACCAGCCTGCGTGCCGGTGGGATCCGAAAGTCCACCATCTGTTCAATTGAAAATTGAATAGATTGGCCACTAAGAAGGCGACCGCTGCCATGATGTGGTACCAGCGGACGTTGAACTCGGTGCCGGGGATGGACCACCACACGCCCTCCCCCTCAGGGACGGCAGAGCTGCCCCACAGCAGCGGGAAGGTCTTGGCCGCCCCAACCATCACTACCATGTTTACGAGCACGCCGAGCCCCCCGACGACCCCAAACCGGAGCAGCTGCTTTAAGGCTGCACCGTAGGTATCCAACAACGTGCGGATTGCATTCATTCCACTCCTGAGTGTCGTGGCAGCCGCTGGCATTGTGGGCACAGGAAGCTGCTTCGATTGCTAAACCGGCGGCGCACGATAGGGGTCGCACATCGCCGGCAGGGTTTATCCTCGCGCCCGTAGGCATCGAGCGCGCGGGCAAAATATCCCGACTCGCCGTTGACATTCACGTAAAGCGAGTCGAAGGATGTGCCACCGGCCGCGAGGGCTTCGCGCATCACGTCGGTGGCATGCTCCAGCAAGGACTTCGCGCGAGCTTGCGTGAGCTCGGCGGTGGGGTGGTCAAAATGCAGTCGGGCGCGCCACAGGGATTCATCGGCATAGATGTTTCCGATGCCCGACACCAGGCGCTGGTCGAGGAGGGCACGTTTCACGGTGGTGTGTTTCGCGCGGAGGCGACGGGCCACCTCCGCGGGGTCGAACTCCGGATCAAAGGGATCCCGGGCGATATGCAAGACGGGGCAGACTCCCCCGTCGACCACGAACTCCAGCCCCCCGAACATCCGCTGGTCGACAAACCGCGCCTGAGTGCCATCGTCTAGGTGGAAAATCACTCGAGTGTGACGGAGTTGAGGGTCGGCCGCGCGATTCATGCGAAACTGCCCGCTCATCCCGAGGTGAGCAATCATGGCGTCGTCGCCGAGCACCAGCCATAAGTATTTGCCCCGGCGTCGTGCCCCGTCGACATTGCGGCCACGCACAGCCGAGATAAAACCCTCGCTTCCCCCCGGGTGGGAGCGAACGAGGCGGGGATGAAGCACGGCCACGTCCTCGATTCGACGCCCCGTCAGGTGCGCCTCAAGTCCGCGGCGGACTACCTCAACCTCGGGTAGCTCAGGCATCGTCCAACAATTCCTGACACGCCTGTTTCGCAGCGAGCTGTTCCGCCCGCTTCTTGCTGGGCGCTACGCCGGATCCCACCTCCCGGCCGCCCACGATCGCGATTGCGGTGAAGGTGCGCATGTGGTCGGGCCCCTCACCCGTGATGTCGTAGCGTGGGGGTTCTAGGCCCTCCCGAGCGCAGTACTCCTGAAGGGCGGTCTTGAAGTCCGTGTAATGACCCTCCAGTTCACTGGCCGCGATGCGCTCATCCAACAGGGCGTGCACGAACTTCGATGACGCCTCGGGGCCAGCTGCGATGTGCACGGCCCCGATGACAGCTTCCATGGTGTCGGCCAAGATGGAGGTTTTGTCCGCCCCACCAGTGAGGATCTCCCCCTGTCCGAGACGAATGAGGGCCCCGAGGTCTAGAGCGCGGGCTACTTCGGCTAGAGCGTGAGAACTAACGACGGATGCCCGCAGCTTGGCTAGCTGCCCCTCCGCCAGGCTTGGGTACGTGGTGAAGATGTGCTCGGTCACCACAATCTGCAGAACCGCGTCCCCCAGGAACTCAAGACGTTCGTTGCTGGGGATGCGCCCGTGCTCGAAGGCGTAGCTGCGATGGGTGAAGGCAAGCTCAAGGAGCTGGGTGTCCGCGGGAACACCCAGCTCCTCAAGAATGGCCGCTAGCTTGTTCAGGCCTCGACGACCTGGCGACGGGAACTCTTGGCGCCGTACTGGCCACAGGATGGGCAGGCGGTATGGGGCAGGTGCGCCTCACGGCAGGCCGGGTTCGCGCACGTTACGGTGGCGACGACGGACGTCTTCCACTGGGCACGGCGCGAACGGGTGTTGCTGCGCGACATCTTCCGCTTCGGAACGGCCACGATCTTCTCCTTGAGCTTTACGGAATACTGGTCTTAATTGTTGTCACCGAACTCAAGCCCCACGAGCTTCTCCCACCGGGGATCCACCCGTTCGGCATGTCCATGATCAGGGTTCCGATTCAGGTTGACCCCGCATTCTTGGCACAGGCCGAGGCAGTCGGGCTCGCACAAAGGTGTGAACGGCAACTCCAGCACCACCGCGTCCCGCAGGGCCTCCTCAAGGTCGATCACCTCGTCGACGACAAGGCTCTCGTCCTCGTCTACCTCGTTGCCGGGGTAGAAATAGAGTTCCTGCACGTCGAAGGCCTGTTCACCTTCGATTGCGTCCAGGCAGCGGGCGCATTCCCCGCGAACCTCCGCGAGAACCGAACCCGTGACCAGCACCCCCTCGACGACCGCCTCAAACTTGAGGTCCAAGTCGACTTCGGAGCCCTGTGGTACTGCAATCATGTCGTAGCCGAGGTCGGGCGGGGCAGGGACCGCTACCTTGACCTCCTTCAACGCCCCCGGACGACGCCCTAGTTCCTGCACGTCGAAGACGTACGGAGAGCGACGGTCCGGATGGTGATGCACGGAGTTCATGGCAGGCATTCCCTTCGTCCGATCGACCATGACCAC
>JAUNKK010000010.1 GCA_030532825.1 Propionibacteriaceae bacterium | reverse complement strand
GAGTCGCCCTAGATGGTCACCAGACCCAACCGCCTAGACGGTGGGGTCTACGAGGTTTCTCAATGTCCCCAGGATACCGCTCCGAAGGATGATCGTGGCCCTGTTGTGAGGACTGTCGAGATGGCTCAAACTCTTCTCACCGCCTCCGAGGTGGACGCGCTCGTCGGCGACTACCTGGTCGGGATAAGCGTTAAGGTGCTCGCTGAGAGGTACGGCCTCCACCGCGCAACGGTGTTCTCTCACCTGCGTCGCCGCAACGTGCCGAGCCGACGGCTGGGGTTGGGGATCGACGAGAAGGCCGTGCGTCTAGCCCGAGCAGGCGTCTCGATGCGTGCGATTGACCGCCGGATGGACGTGGACCGCAAGACCGTACGCGCGGCGCTGGTCAAGGCTGGACTCATTGCGGATGGGTCTGCTGGCGGTTCGTAGCACCGCTCTGGGCCGCTGATCACCCAGAGGACTTCGGCGGACATCGTCGCTCCCGACGTGTCTCAGCCCGGAGACCAAGGTGTGCGGCTACCGTTGGAGACGAACGACTGCTCTCGCCAGTTCGGCACCGAGGGCGTGGGTCGCCGGACGGAGCACGAGAGCAGGGTTGGATATGGCTTACGAGCAGCTACCGATAGTTGAGGTCGACCTCGACCAGCTCCTTCTCGACCTGGAGAACTACCGCATACCGACGCGCCGCGACGATGAAGCAGGTGCGCTGAAGTACCTGTTTGCATCCGAGGACGTCCTCGGAGCGGCGCGCCTAATCCTCCGTGATGGCTACTTCGACAACGAAGTCCCGATCGTGACGTCGGCATCGGCGTCCGGCGGTAGCTCCCCATACACCGTGCTGGAAGGCAACCCGCGAGTCAGCGCGCTCAAGGCGCTCCAGGACCCGACGATCGTGCCCGGCCATGAGGCAGAGATTCGCGCGCTGCTGAAGCGATACGCAGTGGAGGCGGAGAATCTCCCCGAACGAATCCGTGTCATCGTCGCTCCCGACCGGGCGACGGCTGCACCCCACGTCGCGAGGTTGCACACCGGTATCTCAAAGAGGCGCTGGAGCCGCGATCAGCAGGCAACCTTCTACTATTCGCTCGTCGACGATCAGACTACGGTCAACGATGTGAAGGCACAGTACCCCGACGTCGAGGTTACCAGGTTCATGCGCATGGCCGTCATGCGACGCTTCCTCAGCGCAGCGCCATTTTCCGATCACACCCTCCGGCAGTACGCCGCGAGTGACGACCTGGCGATGTCAGCCTTCGAGTACGCCTACCGGCGCAAGGAGATTGCTTCCGCGATCGGCGTGGAGTTCGACAAGGACGGCATGCTTCTGCCGCGGGCCTCGACACCTGAGAAGATCGCTTCGAAGTTGCCGAAGAAGAAGCTCAGCGCTTTGGAGTACCTCGTTAGCGAGTTCCGCGCAGGCCGTCTCAACACACGCTCACCAGAGTTCAAGAAGCGCAGCCAGGACTATCAGCCCCTGGTGGATCGCCTCAACGGCGTATCGACTGCGCCTCCGGTCCAACCAGCGGCGCCAACTCCTCCCGCGCAACCGACGCCATCCGGGCCATCCCAAGGCGGCGCGTCCGGCGCGCCGGGTGGCTCCAACACTGGCAGAAGTGGTGCTGTTCCGAACCCACCCGGCCCTCCTGGCGGCACGGGCAGCCGTGGGCCCAACCATCCAGACACTAAGGACACGCTTGATCTGTCGGGGTTGGACTACGAGAACGCGCCGCTGAATCTCAAGCTGCGATACTTCGAGTTGCGCAAGATCAGCCTCTCCAATTTCCCTATCGCGGCCGCGATCCTCATGCGCTCAGTGCTGGAGACCACCATCAAGGTCCATTTCGAGGAGTCTCCAACCCCCGCCACTGGTCAGTTGAGCGATGTATTCAAGCGCGTGGTGCAGGCCTATGGACAAGAGAAGTCGCTCAAGTCAGGCATTAGTGCAATCCAATCGGGTAATGCGCACAAGCACGGATCGATCCAGTGGTTCAACCTCATCGCTCATAGTGCCGATGCTTCCGTGAGTGCGGATGACGTTCGCAAGGCGTGGAGAGTCGTGAACCCGCTGCTTAGGCGCTTGTTGCGCCCGTCATCGCAGGCGTCGTCTGCAACGACTTGATCGCCCGCGCGACCGAGGGGGACGCCACGAGCAGCTCCTCCGCCTGTCCCGGATACCTGGCGGAATAGGTGAGTTCCAGTTGGCACTGGAACTGATCTCGGTACAGCTTTTCGATCAGCGGGGCTGTGTCATAGGTCATCAACCAATGTGCACTTTCAACGGAGTTGACGATCGTCGAGAGTGCCTTGTGGTCTCTTCCGTCGAAGGCGTTGAGATAGAGTTGGGAGCCTGCTTGCACGTAGGGCGGGTCGATGTACATGAATGACCGGTCATCGTGAGAGTACCGCTGGATCACAGTTCGGCCATCCAGATCAGAGACCGTGATTCGATCCGCTAGAGCACCGATCGCAGTCAACCGCTCGACGAGTGTCAGCCGGTTGAATCGTGCATCAATCTTGTACTTTCCCTCCTGACGCTGACCACCGATAACGCCGGCGTTCAAAATCCCGGAGCGATTGGTTCGATTCAAGAAGAAGAAAGCGAAGCCCAGGCGCAGTGCATCGCGCTCGTCCCGTGAGCGATATATCTCCCGCTGGCGTTGCCACTCGTCGATTGTGAGTGGCGTTGACACGACCATTTCCACGAACTCTGCGTTGTTGCCAACGACGGACTTCCAGAAGGCGTGGACGGCTGGGTCGATGTCGTTGACTACTAGGTGTTGGACGATGCCCTCGCGCAGAAGCGCGATCCCTGCGCCCACACCTCCGGCGTAGGGTTCGATGTAGCGGGCGTCCTTGATGCCAAGAATGTCGATAATGTCAGCGAAGAAGCCAGCGAGCGCAGCCTTTCCGCCGGGGTATCGCAATGGTGAGAGGGTGCCGTATCGGCGTGACCCGATGACACGCAGGCTGTCAGTCATTGGAGTCCTTTCTCGCCCGGTGTGCGGCAACACGGCAGCGGGCTGAGCAGAAGCGAGCATCACCTCGTCCGAGGAACGCTTGGTCGCAGTGCTCGCAACCTCGCCATGCCTCGCGGCGGCGTAGGCGTTCATGGCGCAATGCGCGATCAAGCTCGGTGAGCCCCACGTCACTCAGGTTGCCTAGACGCTTCATGTTATGGATAGTACCCGTTACAGATCACCTCGTGGTTCGCCACGCGGACGCTCCCGCGAATAGGTCGTTCTTCGGAGTCCGCCGGGTGAATCTCTGTAGCTGCACCCGTGTCGCCTCACGCGGGAGAGGACCGCTGAGCAGGGTGGGTGTCCGTGAGGCTCGGTTCGCGCACCCCGTCGGTAACGAGCACCGAGAGGAGCCGATGATGGCCAGGTTGAGTGATGTCGCGAGCGACGAGCGCACCGCGAGGGTTGTGCTGTCCTTGCTCGTCGAGCCCAATGACCCGGTGACGGGATGCATCTTTTCCAGGCTCGGAGCAGTCGAGACGCTCTGGCTCGCTGAACGCGACGGTGCGGTGGTGGGGCTGAGCTCCGTAGACGCGTAGGTCTGGCGCGACCGCCTCAGAGTGCCAGGTGTGAAGGAACTGACGGGGCGTATCGACCAGATGCAGCAATCGGGGGTTCGAGCACTCTTCCCAGGCGATAGCGACTGGCCTACCGCCTTCGACTATCTTGGTGAAGTTGCGCCCTACCTGCTTTGGACTCGCGGCGCGTCATCCTTCCTCTCCCGTACGATGAGCGATTTCGTCACGATCACCTGCGCTCGGGCATGCGCGTCCTACGGCGACTACGCGGCTCGGGAACTCGCTAGTTCCGTTGACACAGACGAACGAGTTGTCGTTGCGGGAGGCAGAAAGCGCGTCACACCTGGCAGCCCTCGCGGCGGGTGGCGACACGATCGCCATCCTCGCCAACGGAGTCGATCGTCCGTACCCCGTCGGCCATCGCGACCTGCTTGATTGCGTCGCTGATGTCGGTCTTCTCGTAAGCGAGGTTCCGCCCGGCATCGTTCCGACTCGGCACCGGATCATCGTCCGCGCCCGGCTGATGGCTGCACTGTCCTCTGCCTCGATCATCGTCGAGGCGGGCGGTCGGTCAAGTTCACTGGTGGTTGCCCAGTGAGCTGCCGAACTCGTCCGACGTGTCTGAGCCGTCTCTGGCCCGGTCACGAGTACCGCGAGCATCTGACACCACCTATATGGCGGATAGCGCCTCCCAGTAGCCAACTAGGGCGCGAGGCGGCGCGCCACGCGGTCCGGTGCGCGGTGCCACCGGCCCGGGAGAGTCGAATAGGGGGAAGGCAAGCAAAAGGGGCCCGGACCTGTCGGTCCGGGCCCCACCCGGGTGCCTAAGTAGCACGTTTGGCAACTTTGTCCCCAAGACAAAAACCCTGGTCAACCGCCTGTTGCGAGGCGTCTATCAGGTGTCCAGACGGCCCCAGAGTGGCGCTCCGAGGGATGATCGGGGGCCTGTCGTGAGGACTATCGAGACGGCTCAAACTTTTCTCACCGCCTCCGAGGTGGACCGGCTCGTCGGTGACTACCTGGCCGGGATGAGTGTGAAGTCCCTAGCCGAACGGTATGGCATCCACCGCTCCACCGTGTTCTCCCACCTCCGCCGTCGCAACGTGCCGAGCCGCCGCCCAGGGCTCTGCCCCGACGAGAGAGCCGAGGCTGTGCGCCTCGCCCGAGCGGGAGTCTCGATGAGGGCGATCGCTCGTCGGATGGGTGTAGACCGCAAGGCCGTACGCGCAGCGTTGGTCGAGGCTGGTGTCATTATGGACGGCGGGCCGAGCGCATCTCATCGGTGACACACAAGCCATGGAGACCTAGGGATCAGGACAGCTCGGGGAACGCTTCGTATTTGTGTCGCCGATTGTCGAACGCTGGCTTGGTTCCTTCGAGGATGTTGAGCGCGAACTTCGCCACGTCGAGTTCGGCGATGCTTCCACTGCTTACCGTGAAGCGTCGATCGTTCATTTGGCAGTGCACGATCTGGTCGGCATCACCGACGACGGCGAGGTTGGCGTTGTGAGTAACGACGATCGTCTGTCGGCGTCCTGCGGCTTCATGAATTGCTGGTACGAGCTTGGACGCGATGGTCTCGTTGTCGAGGTTCTCCTCAGGTTGATCCAGCAACAACGGAGTAGTTCTCCGGTCCACGACAAGGTAGAACAGCGCGAGCACGAGACCACGCTGTCCGGGTGACAGCTGGGAGAGCGGTAGCCCGTCACCAGTGAGGCCGAAGCGGACCTCCAGCCAGGACAAGTCGAACATGCTCAGTAGGAAATCGTCGATCGTCGTGTTGCTGCGGAGTGCGGTTGCTGGGTTCCGGTACTCGCCCCCTGCTTCTCCGCGTTCGTGCTCTAAACGCTCGAATGCCTCATGGAGTTGGGCCGCGAGCTGGTCCCAGCTCGTGTCCTCAACGCGCTGTGGAAGGTCGATAAGCCAGTCGGAGAACTCGCCGTTCTTGCGCCCGTCCAAGCCGGCTGCGACACTCCTCCATCCGGGGAGAATACGTAGTTCGGCGTTGAACTCAAGTCCTGCGTTCTTGACCACATCGGACTGTGCGATGAACGTGGACGCCGGAGTGTACAGACTCTCAACCGCGCGCAACTGCGCTTCCAGTGCTTCGTGGACGCGGCGTGAACACAGCATGATCTCGTCACGCAGTTCAGACATCTTCGTCGGCGCTTCGCCGATACGGCGTAGCAAGGATGAGAGTCCAGCATGAGACTCCTCGTCATCCTCGTCGCCTATAAGCGCCGCAACCCGTTCCTCTGACTGGAGGACTCGTTGTCGGGCGCGTTCACGTGCACTGTCGGCCGCGGCGAGCGCATCTGCGTTCTCGCGCCTCGCCTGTTCCTGCACTTCGAGGTCCTGATCGATCTGATCGCGCTCTCGCTTCAGGGCGGCGAGAGACTCTTCCTCGGTCGCGCGCCAAGTCTGGTATCTCCCAGCGTCGACAGTCAGCTGGAGATAGGGGCTCTCGGCTCTTCCACCGCCAAGAAGGGCCTCCGCCTCGCTGTTCAGCGAGGCAACGTCGGCTTGAATCGCTTCTGTCCGGTGAGCGATCGCTTCCATTCCGCTGAGCCGCTGGCGTGACTTGGCCTGTTGCTGTTCGTTGGCACTTCGGCGGGTCGCCAGTTCAGACCGCGAAGCCTCAATCTGCTCCGAGCGCTGCATCAGCCCAGCGAGGTGCCCGTCATCCTTGCTTGCAGTGTCCATCTCAGCGAGCGCGGCCTTGGCAGTTTCGAGGTCCTTCCTCGCCGCGTCAATATCAGCCTGCTTGAGGTCCAGACGACTCTGGACTTCGGGTGCTTGATTGCTTGCCCGGAAGGCGGCGATCCCGACATAACCACGTACCGCAGTCCGCAGCTCTGCTCGGAGCCTCGTCAGGTCGTCTTGGGAGGTTCGAGTCTTCTGGGTCAAGAGGGCGTCGAAGGTCTTCTCGCCAGCGCGTTCCTCCTCCGGGATGTGAGTGAAGAGGACTGTACGAAGCTCGCGTTCGAACTCGTCTGCGTCGTCTGCCGCTTGGTCAAGGTTGCACACTCGCTCGACGAACATCTGGGGCAGGTACTCGACCAGCACCGGGGTCGCGTTGTCGTGTGGTTGATTCAGTTTGGCCTGCCGTGCCGTGCCCGTGGCCCAGACGAGTTCCGCGTGATACTCCCTCGCGACCTTCTGGTTCTGAGGACTGAGGAACCGAGTGGGGCTCAGGAAGGCGAACTCGCTACTACGTGACGAGTTCCCGCCGAGTGCGATGCAGTCGAGGAGCGCGGACTTGCCTTGACCCTTGTTCCCGACGACGGCAACGAATCCGGGATTGAGTGGGAGGTCGTGGCTGAAGAGATCGCGATCCTCCTGTTCGGAACCGACCCGGATTCTCTCTATGAACCGCTCCGGGTTCTTCCGCATTCTTGCGAGCGCGGGTGGTTCGAGTCCGACAAAGACGCGGTGCTCGAACTCTTCAATCGCGTACGCAAGGCCAGCAAGGGTTGGAGTCGTGTTGAGCCAGGTCTGGCACGCTCCGAGACGCATGTGCTGATCTGAGCCCGAGAAGTGATGCGCGTCGCTACAGTCCAAGATTCGATGTGTAACGTTGCTGTTGCGGAGTTCGGCTCTGTTGCAAAAATCGTGAAGCTTGAGCATGCTTGGCGGAGATTGGACGGACGGAACGATGACGGATTTCAAGTGGCGCCATTTCCAGGGTGATGTGATCCTGTGGGCGGTGCGCTGGTATTGTCGCTATCCGATCAGCTATCGCGACCTTGAGGAAATGCTGGCGGAACGCGGCATTTCGGTCGACCATACGACGATCTATCGCTGGGTCCAGTGCTACGCCCCGGAGATGGAGAAGCGGCTGCGCTGGTTCTGGCGGCGTGGCTTTGATCCGAGCTGGCGCCTGGATGAAACCTACGTCAAGGTGCGGGGCAAGTGGACCTACCTGTACCGGGCAGTCGACAAGCGGGGCGACACGATCGATTTCTACCTGTCGCCGACCCGCAGCGCCAAGGCAGCGAAGCGGTTCCTGGGCAAGGCCCTGCGAGGCCTGAAGCACTGGGAAAAGCCTGCCACGCTCAATACCGACAAAGCGCCGAGCTATGGTGCAGCGATCACCGAATTGAAGCGCGAAGGAAAGCTGGACCGGGAGACGGCCCACCGGCAGGTGAAGTATCTCAATAACGTGATCGAGGCCGATCACGGAAAGCTCAAGATACTGATCAAGCCGGTGCGCGGTTTCAAATCGATCCCCACGGCCTATGCCACGATCAAGGGATTCGAAGTCATGCGAGCCCTGCGCAAAGGACAGGCTCGCCCCTGGTGCCTGCAGCCCGGCATCAGGGGCGAGGTGCGCCTTGTGGAGAGAGCTTTTGGCATTGGGCCCTCGGCGCTGACGGAGGCCATGGGCATGCTCAACCACCATTTCGCAGCAGCCGCCTGATCGGCGCAGAGCGACAGCCTACCTCTGACTGCCGCCAATCTTTGCAACAGAGCCCATGTGATGGCGACGCACGACACCGCTCCGTGGATCGGTCGAATGCGTGTGCTGCGCAAAAACCCAGAACCACGGCCAGGAATGCCCGGCGCGCGGATACTTCCGCTCAAGGGCGTCGGGAAGCGCAACGCCGCTGCGGCCCTCGGCCTGGTCCTTCAGCCACCATGCCCGTGCACGCGACAGCTGCTCGCGCAGGCTGGGTGCCAAGCTCTCGGGTAACATCAAGGCCCGATCCTTGGAGCCCTTGCCCTCCCGCACGATGATCGTGCCGTGATCGAAATCCAGATCCTTGACCCGCAGTTGCAAACCCTCACTGATCCGCATGCCCGTTCCATACAGAAGCTGGGCGAACAAACGATGCTCGCCTTCCAGAAAACCGAGGATGCGAACCACTTCATCCGGGGTCAGCACCACCGGCAAGCGCCGCGACGGCCGAGGTCTTCCGATCTCCTGAAGCCAGGGCAGATCCGTGCACAGCACCTTGCCGTAGAAGAACAGCAAGGCCGCCAATGCCTGACGATGCGTGGAGACCGAAACCTTGCGCTCGTTCGCCAGCCAGGACAGAAATGCCTCGACTTCGCTGCTGCCCAAGGTTGCCGGGTGACGCACACCGTGGAAACGGATGAAGGCACGAACCCAGTGGACATAAGCCTGTTAGGTTCGTAAGCTATAATGCAAGTAGCGTATGCGCTCACGCAACTGGTCCAGAACCTTGACCGAACGCAGCGGTGGTAACGGCGCAGTGGCGGTTTTCATGGCTTGTTATGACTGTTTTTTTGTACAGTCTATGCCTCGGGCATCCAAGCAGCAAGCGCGTTACGCCGTGGGTCGATGTTTGATGTTATGGAGCAGCAACGATGTTACGCAGCAGGGTGACGGTGTTCGGCATTCTGAATCTCACCGAGGACTCCTTCTTCGATGAGAGCCGGCGGCTAGACCCCGCCGGCGCTGTCACCGCGGCGATCGAAATGCTGCGAGTCGGATCAGACGTCGTGGATGTCGGACCGGCCGCCAGCCATCCGGACGCGAGGCCTGTATCGCCGGCCGATGAGATCAGACGTATTGCGCCGCTCTTAGACGCCCTGTCCGATCAGATGCACCGTGTTTCAATCGACAGCTTCCAACCGGAAACCCAGCGCTATGCGCTCAAGCGCGGCGTGGGCTACCTGAACGATATCCAAGGATTTCCTGACCCTGCGCTCTATCCCGATATTGCTGAGGCGGACTGCAGGCTGGTGGTTATGCACTCAGCGCAGCGGGATGGCATCGCCACCCGCACCGGTCACCTTCGACCCGAAGACGCGCTCGACGAGATTGTGCGGTTCTTCGAGGCGCGGGTTTCCGCCTTGCGACGGAGCGGGGTCGCTGCCGACCGGCTCATCCTCGATCCGGGGATGGGATTTTTCTTGAGCCCCGCACCGGAAACATCGCTGCACGTGCTGTCGAACCTTCAAAAGCTGAAGTCGGCGTTGGGGCTTCCGCTATTGGTCTCGGTGTCGCGGAAATCCTTCTTGGGCGCCACCGTTGGCCTTCCTGTAAAGGATCTGGGTCCAGCGAGCCTTGCGGCGGAACTTCACGCGATCGGCAATGGCGCTGACTACGTCCGCACCCACGCGCCTGGAGATCTGCGAAGCGCAATCACCTTCTCGGAAACCCTCGCGAAATTTCGCAGTCGCGACGCCAGAGACCGAGGGTTAGATCATGCCTAGCATTCACCTTCCGGCCGCCCGCTAGCGGACCCTGGTCAGGTTCCGCGAAGGTGGGCGCAGACATGCTGGGCTCGTCAGGATCAAACTGCACTATGAGGCGGCGGTTCATACCGCGCCAGGGGAGCGAATGGACAGCGAGGAGCCTCCGAACGTTCGGGTCGCCTGCTCGGGTGATATCGACGAGGTTGTGCGGCTGATGCACGACGCTGCGGCGTGGATGTCCGCCAAGGGAACGCCCGCCTGGGACGTCGCGCGGATCGACCGGACATTCGCGGAGACCTTCGTCCTGAGATCCGAGCTCCTAGTCGCGAGTTGCAGCGACGGCATCGTCGGCTGTTGCACCTTGTCGGCCGAGGATCCCGAGTTCTGGCCCGACGCCCTCAAGGGGGAGGCCGCATATCTGCACAAGCTCGCGGTGCGACGGACACATGCGGGCCGGGGTGTCAGCTCCGCGCTGATCGAGGCTTGCCGCCATGCCGCGCGAACGCAGGGGTGCGCCAAGCTGCGGCTCGACTGCCACCCGAACCTGCGTGGCCTATACGAGCGGCTCGGATTCACCCACGTCGACACTTTCAATCCCGGCTGGGATCCAACCTTCATCGCAGAACGCCTAGAACTCGAAATCTAACGTCCGTTCGGGCATCGAGGTCCATGTCGGGGTGGGACGGGCCCGTGGCTTCAAGATCACTTGCAGTCCGACCGCGATGTCTTGGTTGCGCGAGAGGTTGTCGATATGGCTCTGTTGCAAAAATCGTGAAGCTTGAGCATGCTTGGCGGAGATTGGACGGACGGAACGATGACGGATTTCAAGTGGCGCCATTTCCAGGGTGATGTGATCCTGTGGGCGGTGCGCTGGTATTGTCGCTATCCGATCAGCTATCGCGACCTTGAGGAAATGCTGGCGGAACGCGGCATTTCGGTCGACCATACGACGATCTATCGCTGGGTCCAGTGCTACGCCCCGGAGATGGAGAAGCGGCTGCGCTGGTTCTGGCGGCGTGGCTTTGATCCGAGCTGGCGCCTGGATGAAACCTACGTCAAGGTGCGGGGCAAGTGGACCTACCTGTACCGGGCAGTCGACAAGCGGGGCGACACGATCGATTTCTACCTGTCGCCGACCCGCAGCGCCAAGGCAGCGAAGCGGTTCCTGGGCAAGGCCCTGCGAGGCCTGAAGCACTGGGAAAAGCCTGCCACGCTCAATACCGACAAAGCGCCGAGCTATGGTGCAGCGATCACCGAATTGAAGCGCGAAGGAAAGCTGGACCGGGAGACGGCCCACCGGCAGGTGAAGTATCTCAATAACGTGATCGAGGCCGATCACGGAAAGCTCAAGATACTGATCAAGCCGGTGCGCGGTTTCAAATCGATCCCCACGGCCTATGCCACGATCAAGGGATTCGAAGTCATGCGAGCCCTGCGCAAAGGACAGGCTCGCCCCTGGTGCCTGCAGCCCGGCATCAGGGGCGAGGTGCGCCTTGTGGAGAGAGCTTTTGGCATTGGGCCCTCGGCGCTGACGGAGGCCATGGGCATGCTCAACCACCATTTCGCAGCAGCCGCCTGATCGGCGCAGAGCGACAGCCTACCTCTGAC
The DNA here is from genome assembly GCA_030532825.1 of Propionibacteriaceae bacterium. Taxonomy (GTDB): domain Bacteria; phylum Actinomycetota; class Actinomycetes; order Propionibacteriales; family Propionibacteriaceae; genus Arachnia. The sequence continues at coordinate 49,940 of JAUNKK010000010.1, read as the reverse complement.
TGCCGCCAATCTTTGCAACAGAGCCCGGAGTTCTTCCACGTCTGCCTGCCACCGGGTCGTGTCCTCATAGGCGGTGAAGATGAACTGTGCCGAGTTGATGACGTTCTTCTTCGCGGCGATTGATTGGTCGTTCCACTTGATGTCCCGCCACTCGGTCTTGCCAATCCCGATGAGCGCACGACCTTTGAAGTATGAGCCGGCGAGGATCGCCTGAACGTCGTCGAGGCCGACGTTCAGGTTGTTGAACCCTTCGCGGAGGTCCGAATCGTAATTCGACAGGTGCTCAGCCGGGACGGATTCTTTAATCCTGCGGCCGAGGTCGGTCAGCGAATCCCGCGTGATTACGCCCTGCCAGCTGAGGGAGGAGTGGCTCGGTGCGAGCTTCATCTTTGGCTGGAGCGCGTTGATGAACTGTGCCTGAATCACTTCCGGGTCGAGGTCTGGGTCGAAGATGACATGCAGGTTGACCCTCGCCAGTTTCCCGTCGGTGCCACCGAAGTGATCCAGCCGCAGTTCGATCACCGGGAAGATCGCTTCGAGGTTCTGAAGGCGTCCGCTCTTCCGTGCCTCGATGACACGCTTGTAGCCGTCCAGGAACCAGTAGTCATTGATGCCGATGACAGTCATGTCTTCTGGCAGAGCCTCAAGTTCATCGATGAACTGGGCCCAAGTCTCGTCGGTGTCGGCACCGTAGTGCTGAACGATGGAGGCTGGCGTGTGCACGTGAAGGTCCCAGATTCGCCACGCCGTGCCGCGTGCACGCTCCAGTCCTGCTGTTGTCACTTGCGTTCCTTCCGACCGACTCCGACGTCGGCCGAACCAGGAGGACCGCCGTTACGTGTTCACGTCTTCAGAGTATCGGCAGGCACCGACGCCGCACCGAGGCCGCGCCGCTGTCGGCGAGTCTTCGTCTTGTTCGGCGCACCTCCTGGGCAACGGACGTGGGGAGGAACCGACGATGACTGGCCTGAGTGATGCCGCGAAGGACGAACGCACCGCGCGCATGGTGTTGTCCATGCTCGTCGAGCCCAACGATCCGGTGACGGGCCGACTCTTGGCTCAGGTCGGGGCGGTGGAGGTGCTCCGGCTTGCCGAGCGCAACGGTGAGGTCAGTGGCCTCGACTCTGCGGATGCGCAGGTCTGGCGTGACCATTTCAACGCATCGGAGGCGCGGAGCATCACTGAGCGGCTCAGCCAGATTCAGCAGTCAGGAGTCCGAGCGCTGATCCCCGGCGACGCTCATTGGCCCGGTGCCCTCAACGACCTGGGGGAAGCTGCACCGTACGTGCTGTGGGTTCGCGGCGCGTCCTCCTTCCTGTCTCGTCCGTTGCGCGACTTCGTGACGATCACCGGAGCGCGGGCGTCTACCTCGTACGGGGATCATGTAGCTCGCGAACTCGCTGCCTCCGTCGCTGCTGACCACCGAGTTGTAGTTGCCGGGGGTGCCTACGGGATCGAAGGAGTTGCACATCAGACTGCTCTCGCAACAGGCGGTGATACCATCACCGTTCTCGCCAATGGGGTTGACCGGCCTTACCCTGCTGGGCACCGCGAGCTTCTCGACCGCGTGGCCCGTGTTGGGGTGCTGGTCAGCGAGGTTCCGCCAGGTACTGTTCCAACCCGACATCGCTTCATCGCTCGGGCACGCTTGATGGCGGCGCTCTCGTCGGCGACGGTTCTTGTCGAGGCCGGATTCCGCTCGGGCTCGCTGGCGGTGGCGCATCGCGCCTCGGAGCTGGGGCGAGGAGTGGGAGCAGTTCCGGGGCCGGTGACGAGCGCATCGAGTGCGGGACCGCACGGCCTGTTGCAGGCCGGTGTGGCGTCGCTTGTAACCAGCACTGCGGACCTTGCGAGACTCGTGGAACACCAGGGCTCGCGCCCTGCGCCGGCGCTGCACGCCGGACTCGCCAGGGATCAGATTCGTCGGCCTACATCCGAGTCCGCGCGGACTCTGTAGGAACTACACAGTGCTACGGGCTGGCACCGGAGTTCAGCGCTCGCTGTGAGCAAGTTCGAGCAGCGCCGGCGTGCCGCCACTCACGCACTGACGCCGCGCGCGGCATTCACGAGCGCGGACCTTCACGAGCATCACGAGACTCATTGGACCGAAGAGCGTCATCTTGAGCGCGTTCCAAATGCACACGAGTACGACGAGGTGGAGCCACCCGGGACCACCGCTGCCGGCGAGGGTGGTGCACCAGTGGGCGACGACGAGGTAGGGAACGGCCAAGAGCATCGCAGGGATGCCCCACTTGAGTCCCCGCCTTGTGCGAAGCAGATCAAGGACGATGTTGCTCGGCATGTAGCGCCGGAGGAAGTATCGGACCTCGACGCTCGCTGTCCACAGTAGGCGGATCATGGTGGGCTCCTCTCAACACGCGCCTGCTTCGTCGAGACGGTGCGTGGAGAGTGACCCGAGGGTCTGCCGCGAACGGCCCAAAGGTAAGGAGAAATCCGCCTCACCTCCAAGGCTACGTCTGTGGGCCGACATTGGGAAGGGGGAGTCAGATGGTTCGCCCTAGCTGCGACTGTGTGCGCGTCGGCCCGTGGGCGCTGAACCCTTCCGACCTATCCATCTCGGTGGCTGAGGACAACGCGCGATCTAGGCATACCTTCGCTCGCGCGGCGTCGATCTTCTGCGCCTCGGACACGGGCGGTGCCCCGAGGGGCGCGTCGTCGGTGATGCGGTAGCGGTCTCGGTAGGCGGCGACCACTCGCGCCGCCCTCCTCCATGCTGCGGCCCGGCGAGTGTCGCTCGGTGACGTACCGAGCGCTCTCATCCAGGGTGCCTCGTCGGTGAGAGCGCCATCAAGAACGGCGTCGGCGCGGGCTTCGATGAGTGCTTCTCGCTCATCGAGCGCCGCACGCATCTCGGCGTCGTGTACTCCGCCCGCGTGTGGCAGGAGCCCAGCGATGAGCCTGGGCGCTTTGCGGGCCCGTCCTGATCCGGCGGGGCGAGCGGTGGCACGGGCGACCCGGTAGTGAATGACCGCGGCGATGTCGTCAGCGTCGTCGAATCCGCGCGCCTGGACGATGCGTGGAAGCAGGGTCTCGACGTTGTGGTGGTTGGCTTCGGCGCGGCGGAGCTCTGCCGTGAGCGCTCCAAAGGCTTCGGACTCAACAGCGGCTTGGGCTTGCTCAGCAGTGAGGCTGGATGCACGGACGAGGGATGCCCAGCGGTCGTGTTGCGCGGCGGCGGCGATGGTCTCGTACTCGGCGGCGAGCTGCGCGATCGAGCCCCACTGTTCGTGTTCGGTGGTGATCGTCTCGTGGGCCGACAGTTCCGCGCCGACGTGCTGGAGGACCCCGGTCAGGACGCTGCGGCCGCTCGCGTTCGGGTCGTCGCCGGGGTGCGGCTGTTGGTGGTCGTCGACCCGGTCGAGGATCACATAGGCATGATTTGCAGCACGTCCTCGGGTCATGGAGACGTAGAAGTTCTCCCTGGTCGCGGTCGGCTCGACCAGGACGTGGGCGGTGTCGGTGGTGACGCCTTGGGCTCGGTGCGCGGTGACCGCGTATCCGAGATCGACATACTCGGCGACATAGGCCGCAGGCAGCACGATCGCGCCGCCGTAGGAGCGGCCAGGTCTGCGGATGGTGATGCTTCCGTCGTCTCGAACGTCGGTGATTGTCCAGATGTCGCCGTTGCGCACCCAGTCGTTGCCGTTGCTCGCCGTGATCTTCCGGTCGTTGCGGCGGGTGATGACGGTGTCCCCGATACCGGCATGGGTTCCGTCGCGCAGCTCAACCTCCCGATCCTGGTCGAGGGTCCCGTCGATGAGGAGATCAGCTCGGGCGCGCTCATTGAGCGCGGTCACTTGCTCGCGGGTCTCGGTGATCAGGACGGTGATGCGTCCGGCGTCTCGGTCTGCCCGCCAGGCCGTGTAGGCGGCGTCGGTCATGGTCTCGGTGTCGCCGTCTCGGATGCGGCCGTGGGCGAGGTAGGTGTCAATCACGGAGGTGTGGCCGTGACGGAGGTCGAGGGAGCCGAGTTTCTCCCACGGCTGGTGGAAGCGGTGGACGTCGATGAGTTCGACGGTGTCGGTGCGGTCGTGGGCGAGCATCGAGAACGCGCCTCCGGCATCGACCGATTGAAGCTGGGCGTAATCGCCCACGAGCAGCACCTTCGCCCCGACCTGCTGGGCGAGGCCGGTGATCCGGTCCAGGGACAGAGTGCCGGCCAGAGATGCTTCGTCGACGATGACCAACTGCCCCGGCTGGAAGGTGAGTCCTTTGGTGAGGTGGTTCTGCCACCACATCGCGGTGTTCTCGGTCTCGATCCCGAGATCGTCGGCGAGGACCTGCGCGGCCACCGCCGACGGGGCGAGCCCGACCACGGAGCCTTTGCCGTGTTCGGCCTCCCAGGCTCGGCGGAGCGCGTTCATGGCGGTGGTCTTGCCCGCCCCAGCCGGACCGACAAGAACGTCAAGCACCCGTCCCGACACTGCGATCCGCGTCAGCGCATCGGTCTGATCCTCACCCAACAGCAGACCGTCCGTGTCTGGCTTGCGGGTGATCTTCTCGACGGTCGCGAGGGAGACTGTGGGACCGGTGAGGTCGCGGGAGCGGTCCAGGAGCCGGTCCTCCGCCAGAAGCTGGACCTCGGAGGTGAAGATCGTCGAGTTGACAGGTCGGAACACCGACGTGCCGTCGTCGCGTCGGAACACTACGGGAGAGAGCGAGAGCTCGGGTGGTGTGAGCCGGAGGGATGCGAGCTGGGCGGCGTCGGTGACCATCGCGATCACCGACTCGCGATCGGTGGTGGTTGCGAAGCGCCAGCCCATCGTCTGCCTCGCGGCTTCGGCCATGAGGTTCCACCGGCGCCAGGTCGAACGCTTCTCACCGACCGCCTCGACGACTGATCGACCGATCTCGCGGATCACATCGAGAGGGATGTCGTCAGCCCGCAACAAGAGCGGCCGGTCATTGCCGGTAGCGTCCATCGCCCACCTGGTCGCGTCCCCGCCGAGGATGGTGGTGGCTCGAGTTCGCCACTCCTCGGTCAGGTCGGCCAAGGATCGGACCTGCTTGTCAGGCCGGGTCGAGAGCGTTGCCTGTGCGCGGAGCTTCAAGATCGTGGCATTCGACGGCTGGCGGCCGTGAGCGGTGACGTACTCGTCGATGAGCCGGTTCTTCTCGGCGTCGATGTGGCGGGCGCGGCTGGAGAACTCCACCACCAGGGTCTCCGGAACAGCGGTGATCGCCCAGGCGGGGTTGCGGTCGCGGCCCATGTCCCGGGCCTCCCATTCGACGCCGAAGATGCGGGTCATGTGGTCCGCGAACACCGCCTCATGCAGCTCGGAAAGCACGACGACGGCGGCGTGCATCGGTCTGCCATCGAGTGAGCGCCACTTTCCGTCGAGGATGGTCTTGGCCTTGTTGCTGATGACGACGTGAGTGTGGAGGTGGGGGTCGCCTGCGCGGGAGTCGAAGTGATCGAACGCGGTCGCGATCAGCCCCTCGACCTTGACCTGTGCAACGGCTCCATCACCTGCGGTAGCGCCGGTGCGGGTCGCCGCAACCTCTCGTTCCATGAACGCAACCACCTCCGCAACCGCCCGGTGATGCGCGGCCCCGATCATCGCCTGCACCCCCGCGTCGGCGACTGCCCAGAGGACGCTGGCGGACTTCGGTATCGAGAACGTGAAGTCGAACCCCGCCACCGCTCGACGCCCCGCCCGCGCGTTCTCCTCCGCCACAATCAGTGCGACAGCCTCGCCCTTCGCGCCAGGCGTCAGTGTGGCGTCGAGCTTCGCGATTCGGGCCTCAATGCGTTTCGGCGCATCTTTGTAGGCGGGGAACGCCCGGCCCAGCGGCGCGTTGGTGATCGGGTCGTGCCCCATGCCCATGAGGAGCTGGAGCTGGGCCTCAGAGACCTGATCACCGACGACCAGTTCACCCTTGCCAAGTGACGCGACTCCTTTGCCGAGCCACCGTCCCGGCGGGGTGCCTTCTTCGATGAAGTAGCGGGTCAGCGGCGTCGAGAGAGGCCGGTCTCCGTCGGCGGCCGCGACGGTCTTCAGTAGGTACTTGTAACCATCGCCCGCGCTCATCACCCGCATCGAAACCGTCATCGCTACCTCCCGTCCTGACGAGCAGGTGAGCACCGTCGGCCGGTGACATCTGTGGCGAGAAAGCTCCTTCTACCTCGATCTGCAAGACGCGTGTCCTCTCAGTGGGTGGGTCGGTGAGACGAGCAGCCCGGGTGGTCGGGATCGGTGAGGCGGACCAGTCGAGTGTCAGCGAAGCGCGGGGCGATGAGGGCGGCGACGCGTGGCGCGCTGGTGCACCTGACAGGTGACCAGCCCGGCATCAGAACGAGAAGAACTGAGGCCGGGGCCGCCCGTCACTCGGAGCCCTCATGCACGACCAGGAAGATCAGCCGTCTCGACTCAAGATCGGGTCGCTGTTCAGCGGCTACGGCGGCCTCGACCTCGCCGTCGAACACGCCTTCAACGCCGAAACCGTGTGGTTCTCCGAACTCAAGGAACTCGTCGCCGCCGTCTTTTCCAACCACTGGCCGGGCGTCCCGAACCTCGGCGACATCACCACCATCAACTGGCACGAGGTCGAGCCCGTGGACATCCTCATCGGCGGGTTCCCCTGCCAAGACGTATCGACCGTCGGCAAGCGCGCGGGCCTCGCGCCGGGCACCCGTTCGGGCCTCTGGGCGCACATGGCCGAAGCAATCGACGCGCTCCAACCCGAGTGGGTCGTCATCGAGAACGTCCGCGGGCTGCTGTCCTCACCCGCGACGCGGACACCAGCAGAAGGAGAGCGGAATGACTCACGCAACCCCGGCGACGCAACCCTTCGCGAGCTGGAGCCCAACCCGTGGAATCTGGGAGACCACGCAGCTCGACCTCTACGGGCTCTCGGCGCCGTTCTCGGCGATCTGGCCGACCTGCGGCTGGATGCACGATGGATCGGCCTACCGGCTTCCCTTGTCGGCGCTCCTCACCACCGCCTCCGCATCTTCATCCTCGCCCACCGCACGCTTCCGCACCCCACTCGCGACAGACTCCTCCCGGGGCGGCGAGACCCTCGATCAGGTACGGGCGAGGCGCGGGACGATCGCGCTGTCGCACCAGATCATCGACTTCGCGCTCCACGGACCGGCTGGCTCACCGAACAAGAGGCGCGAGTCGGAGACACTGTGGTCGCTGATCGACGGACTGTTCAACGCTGGGGACGCTACGCCGACGCCATCAGCCGCTGGGAACACATCACAGGACGGGCAGCACCCGCCCCAACACTCCTGAACGACGCCGACGCACCCCGCCCAGCACCGGCGTTCGTCGAGTGGCTGATGGGGCTGCCTGCCGGATGGGTCACCGACGCCAGCGAGCTGACGCAGAACCAGCAGATCACCGCACTCGGAAACGGCGTCCTGCCACTTCAAGCAGTAGCGGCTAGCCGGTCGTTGGTACTTGCTGACCAGCCACCATGCTGGCGTAGCCGATCAGGCTCGCCACAAGCATGAGGACTTGAATACAGTTCCGTTTGCTGAACTGTCGTGCGGACACTGCATGCACGCTGGCGTGCCGCGAGTAGTAGTGGGGCACCGAGTCGCCGCGATGCCGCCAGAACTGCTCATGCGCGTTCCAAATTGGCAGCCACACGAGAGCCTCTCGCAGTCCCATCTCCTCGATCTCAGCCGGAACGGTCGCGCCCTTCGCCCGGTTGGTTATCTTTGATCGTTTGTTCCGGTCGGGGTGGAAGCGATATACCAACGTGTCGAGCGTGACTGTCAGCATTGCCTGGGCAGAACGGGTGTGTCCAGATCGCATTGCGCCGAGTCCATCCAGTGCGAACAAGAGCTCGTCCCCGATCACATCCCTCTCAGCGTTTTCGAGGATCGCGGCACAGTCGTCGATCAGTGAGTCGTAGCAATCGTTTAGCACCCGTCGGCGTGCGGCCCGATCCTGCGCCCGCACAAGTCGGAGCGCCGTGCGCCCGCGAGGGACCAAGTACAGCGGGATACCCTCCGCTTCGAGAAACTCATGGACCACACGAGCATCGATCTCATTGGCATGAGACCGGAGATTCGGTGGGAGGAAGGCACGGTTAAGCCCCTCTAGGAGCTTCGGATCGATCCGGGTCTTGAGAGCCTCGCGGAGCCCGTCCAGGAGCTGGACGTGGTGGTCGGCTATCAGGCGGAGACTATCCCCGAGTCCTGGGCTCACGCGCGGCGTCAACATGGCCGAGAGGTCGAAGGATGGGAGCGCGCTAGAGAGGATGTCCTGCTGAACTTGTGCCATCTGCTCGCGGACCCGCGCGTTGAGAGGCTCCAGGGTGCGCCGGACTACTTCGTCAATGTCCGGCACGGATGACTTCAACTGCTGGCGCACCATCCGATTTAGGGGCTCGACGATGTCGCGGAGGTAGGCATCCGGATCAGGCAATGCCGACCGGAGATTGGCTTGGAACTGCACGAGCCACGGGGCCTCAAGCCTCCTGATGCTCGGCATCATCGCTGCCGCGAAGCCCGATTTCACTGTCACGGACCGGGACAACTGGGAGAGGTCTGCGCCGCTGTGGGCTCGAGGGGTTGCCTGCGGTGCCTCTCGCCGCAGACGATCCGCGTCTTCCACAGCATCTTCACGCTCGCTCACTTCGCAGCCTCATCGAGTCTGCGGTGAACCATAGACACCATAGTCAGGACTTCGAGGAGCTCCTCTTCCGTGATTGCGCGGTGGAGCCGAGGGTCGTGCGCAGTGGGATTACGGTACAGACTCCCGAGTCCCTTGATGAGGTTGGCGAAGCCAGACTGCTCGTCACGTTGAGTCTGAGTGCGCAACGAGTTGATCGCCAACGCAGGGACCCCCGTCTTTCCCAGCGCAAGTGTTGCGTCAACAAGGCCGGCCCCGTCGCCCGAGCCGCCAGTCATAGCCCGGATACGGTCGAAGATGCTCTTTGTCGCTTCGAGACAGGCGTGGAAGTGATCTCGCTTCAATACTTCCACCGAGCAGTACCGAAGTACCTCGGGATGGGTCTTGCGCCGCGCGAGCTCATCGCGAATCGACGTGGCGATCCGTGTCGCCTCATCGAGCGTTTCGGCGCGTGCACCGCGAGCAACTTCACCCTTCGCCGTCACATGCAACCCGACGAACGCGAGCCGTTCATTGAGGCGGTCCTGACGTAGCGAGAACAGCTCGGGCCGATCACGGTATCTGACGGGTGCCATCGCGTGAACGATGAACGTGATGATCCGTCGCGAGCTGCGGTCCTTATTCTGACGCGCCACGAAGGCTTCGGCCAGGCGGTCTCGCTTGGTTGCGCTGGGAAGCGGGTCTTCCATGCTCAAACTTGTGAGGAGGTCACCGATCTCCTTGCCTGTCAGCCCGTCGGTCGTGTCGGCCAGTACTCCCGCAACTTCCTTCAGAACCGCGTAGTCCCAAGCGGGCTGAGTGCTACTCATGGTCCGGATACCGCGCTGTCCCGCGGCTGAGCTGTGCCGGATACGTTCTCGGATACAACAACGAGGGAGCTGAACGGTTCACGTCAGGCCCGCTCGTCGAGGGCGACCACGGTGTCGTAGAGGCCGTAGCGGCGGAGTCCCTTGTGGGACTCGATTCCGGTGTAGGACAGGGAGGAGTCCTCGTAGCGGCGGAACGCGAAGACGGCCTGGTTCATGTGGGTGGCGTTGAAGACGCCGAGGTTCACTAGGAGGTGAAAGTCCTCGACGGTCAGACCCGTGACGGCGCGGAACAGGCCGGGTTCGAGCTTGGTGATGACGTCTTGGAGGGTGTTCTCGCGGAAGTCGGTCAGGTACATGAAGGCCGGGATGCGGGTCGCGAACTTCACGAGCTTGTCCTGAATCTGCTTGCGCTTGGACTTGTACTCCTTCTCCTCGGCGGTCAGTTCCTTCTTCTCAGCCGGCGTGGCGTCTTCGCCCTTCTCCTTCTTGGCCTTCTTCACCGCGTCACTCTTGTTGACGACGGTCTCGAAGATGTCGTTGCCGAGCGCGCGGAACCCTTCGATGTTCATCACGGCGTTGAGCGCGTCGGGGTTGTTCATGATTTTTCGGAGGGTGTCGTTGTCGACGTTGACGAGGATCGCCGACTCCCACTTGCGCGCCAGCAGGGTCGCGGAGGTGCCGGACATGGCGATGTCGAGGATGCCGCCAGCGTCTACCTGGGTCATGTTCGACCCGTCGTAGGCGAGGACGGGCAGGAACTTCACCAACTCTTCGACGGCTTGTTCGGGGTTCGGGGTCTCGGGCGAGAGTCCCGCCCCGTAGTCGGCGATCTGTCGTAGCGCCCGTGTGGGCGCGAAGTCGAACACGAAGCACACGGGCTTCAGGACGGCCTCTGCGCTCGGGTCGTCGCCGTCGGGGTTCTTGATCGACCACGGAGATTGGACCCGGAACGCCGCCTGGAAATAGGTCTCGGGCGAGTTCAGGTTGCGCAGCATCAGGATCGACGACCACTGCTTGACCGTGACTCCAGTGGTGAGCTTGCCGCATGACAGTGTGATGGTCTTGGTGTCGTGGCCGTCTCCGATGGCTGCCCGCACGGGTGGGAGCGCGTCGAGGCCAATCCCGGCTCGGGTCCCGGCGACGACGAGGACCTTGTAGTCGTGCCAGAACACGTTCTGCTTCTCGGCGAGTAGGTTCGCCATCGCCTCACACGCAGCGACGTTGGGCAGGAACCAGAACGAGTGTTGCAAGTAGGGCAGCAGGCGGGCGTCCGAGTACGGGAACGGCGGACGGGTGCCCATTCGCATTGCGTCGACCTGGGTGGGCAGGTGCGCGCCACGGATGATGTCGAGCCACTTCTGTACGTCGGTCTTGTGAACGAACTCCGCATCTGCACCGGTGCCCTTGGCCTCGAAGAAGTCGTTGAGGTCGAACTCGTCGAACTCGCCTTGGTTCGCCACCGCGATGAGCTCGTCCGGCATCTGGTAGGTGAACAGCCGCAACTCCGGCAGTGCGCCGTACGGGTTCCACGTGTCAGGGTGCGCGGCGGCGTACTCGGCTTTGGCGCGCTGCTCGTCGGTGTAGGTCCAGTTGAAAATTTGCTCCTCGATGAACTCACCCGTGGCCAACGCCTTGAAGGGCGTGCCCGACAGGTACAGGTATGCACGGGTCGTGATCGGCAGAAAGTCGTCCTCGTCGTTGCCGAGCTCGTCGAGTTCCTCGTCGAAGGCGATGAGGCCGTCGTTGTACTCGGCGGCGATCTCCTTCTGTTTGACTCTGTCGTCCTCGCCCTCGAACAGCTCCTTGGCCGACTCCCGCCAAGCACCGAAGTGGTACTCATCGAAGATGACCAAGTCCCAGTTCGTGGTATGCACCCACTCGTTCTTCGACTTGATGAGCCCCGTCTTCCGGTCGCGCCCAAGGAGGTCCTGGAAGGACCCGAAGTACACCAGCGGGCGGGTCTTGTCGGCATCGTCCGGGCTGCCGCCGGTTGCGGATGAGAGGTACTGCCAGCCGTCGAAGTCGGCATGCGACTCCAGATCGCTCTGCCACGCGTCCTCGACAGCGGGCTTGAACGTCACCACGAGCACACGTCTCGCGCCCAGGCGCTTGGCGAGTTGGTACGAGGCGAAAGTCTTGCCGAACCGCATCTTCGCGTTCCACAGGAACCTCGGGACGGCTTTGGTGTCCTCGGCCCAGATCGATTCGAAGTAGCTCTGCGCCTTCTCGACGGCGTTCGTCTGCTCCGGGCGCATCGGAAACGTCTCGTGATGGGTTCCGCTGAGCTTGATGCCGTCGCGTAGCTCGGTGATCGCGGTGAGCACGTCTGCGGGGGTGCAGCGCATCCACTCCCGTGCGGACCCGAAGGTCGGGTTCTCGAAGCCCTTCTCGATCAGCCGCTGCCGCACATCCGAGTCGCGGAATACATTTCCGTCGCCACGCTCTGCCAGCTCATCGACATGCAGCGTGTAGGCCTGTTGCATTTGCCCCTGAGACTCGCGGACGCGCGCGTTCACATCCGCCTTCGTCGTTTGCCCCACCTTCAGCAGGCCCTCGTATCCCGTCGGCGGATCGTTCGGCGACCACGCGTAGATGCGTAGTCGGGCCTCCGGCTTCTCTGGAAGCAAGCGACTGATTTCCTTGCTCATTCGATTTCCATCGGGCGAACAACCTTGTCGATGAAGGCCATCTCCTCGTTCGTGATCCCATACCGTTCACGGAGCAGATCGTCCGTCCATGGCACCGACCAGTCTTGGGTGGGCACGAACGTGTAGACGTTCCTGGTCGTGTTCTGCGAAGGCTTGTGCAGCAGGATCAGGAAGCGTGTGATTCGACACGAGAGATAGGCCAGGGCGTTCTCGGCTTCGGCCCGGCTGTCGAACGGGCCAATGGCGAGGTACGTCTCCGTCGAAACCGTCCCCGGTTCCCCGAGGAACGGCGTGCTGATTATGCGATGAGGGTAAGTGTCCTTGTCACCCGTTCCCGGTGCGGCAAAGCCAACGAAGACCTTCCACGAGTCGGCAAGATTGAGGCCGGTCTGGACCTCCTCGCGGGCTACGTAGCCCACGCCGCCCTTCTGAAGAAGCCGCAGGTCGCCGCTTCTCGCAGTGTTGCGTCCGCGAAACGTTGATGAGAACCCGAATGGCCTGCGCACACTTACCAGGTCACGGAAGCGGCGGTGGTCGGGCAACGCAAGTGACTGCGAGCCCGGACCCTCCACCGCGGCGACCTTCTGAAGAACCGAGAGCCCCTCATTGAAGCGGATGAACACGTCCGCTCCAGGCTCAAGGAGGGGTCGAGCTGAACTCGACTCGGTTCCTTGGAAGTGGGTCGTGACCTCACACGTTCCTGGGGAATCGCGGCTCCATAGGAACGCGCAGACACCACCCTTCGGCCCATTCGTCGGAAAGACATCGGCGGAGATCGGGTAGTCATTGAGTCTTCGCACCCTCCCATCGGAGAGCATCGACTCACGAAATTCGTCGAGCCCCTTCCCACCGGTGAACCAGCGTGAAGGAACGATCATGGTGAGGAAACGGGGATCAAGTTTCTTGGCTTGTTCGACAAACAGTTGATAGATCGGAGAGGCACTGGAGCCATTGCCTCCGCCATCACTGAGCTGGTAGGGCGGGTTGCCGATGATGACGTCGAACTGCATGTTTTCTCCGAACAGCTCCGCGATGCGAGCTTTGATGTCGTCGGTGTGGATGAAGGCGTAGGCGTGGGTTTCGAGGTCGTCACCGCGGGCATAATCACTTTCGCCTGCTCCGCAGTAGATGCACTTGCGGTTGATGTAGAAGGCGATCTCCTGACTCGTCAAGGGGTCGACGCGGAACTCGCGCTTACCCCCGCCCCAGGTGTGTTCGGTGCGCTCGAACCAGATGTTGCCGTCCTCGGTCGTGAAGGACTTGGCGATCGAGTGTGGGCCATTGGCGAACTTTGAGCAGTAGACGCTTCGGCGTGCCAGGAGCGACGTGAGCTGCGTGATCCCGATGCCGAAAACTTGTTTCGTGAGGATGTGATCTACCCGTTCGGAAAGATCGGGAAGCTTCAAGATCAATCCGTCGGTGAGGCGGCGAACGATCTCGCGGAGGAACACTCCCGACTTGGTGAAGGGGTCGAGGAAGGTGACAGTCGGATCAGCCCAGATTTCCGCGCCGTCGTTGGCGTCAGCCCACGCTGCCGCCAGGGTGTCGAGCATCTGGTTCGCGAACTCGGGCGGCGTGAACACCTCATCGTTGGAGAGGTTCGCGATGCAGGTCAACACATCTGGGTTATGCGCACGCAGGGTGAACGGGGCTTGCATGATGCTCATGCAGCGCCCGCCTGTCCGGCCAAATCACTCACGGTCATCGTGGGGTACGTCGCTTGCGGTGCGAACAGATCGGCCCCCAAGTCAACGAACAGTGATCCTTCCGCTTTCCATGCGGAACGTTGGGTGAGTTCGTCATACCGGAAGTCGCGGCGCTGGAACTTCCCCTTCCCCAGATACCCCCATTCGGCGAACGTGATCGGGTCCCCGCCCGGCACCGCCATGGTGAGCGCGTCGCCTCGAACGATGTTGGCTGCGAGGACGACACGCGCGGCCATGGCCCACTCGTCCTCCTCGCCGATCCCCAGGAAGGTGTTGAACAGCTCGCTCAAGTTCTCGCGGCACTCCTCGGCGTTGTCTTCGAGCAGCTCGATACCGTAGACGCACATGAGCGCCAGCAGTGCATAGTGGCGCTTCTCAAACTCGCTCCTGCCATGGCGGGCTTGGACCGTGGCAAGCTTTCGAGCCAGAACCGGGACGAGGAAGTTACCTGACCCGCAGGCGGGCTCAAGAACGCGTGAGTCGATCCGCTCGGATTCATGCTTGACGCGGTCGAGCATGTCTTCGACTATCCACGCGGGTGTGAAGACTTCGCCGTGATCCGCGACGCGCTGCTTGGACTTCACCAAACGCTGGGCATCATTCTGCGTCATCCTCACCCCTCCCGTGTTCGTTGATGTCAGCGTACGAGCGACCACCGACACGCGATGGCGGCGCAGATGCATGCGGTTCGGTTGATGCGGCACCTGCGCGTACCCAATCGTCGATCTCGCTGGCTTGGAACTTCCAGAGGCGTCCGACCTTATGGGCAGGCATGGCCTTCTCGGAGATCCAGGTGTAGACGGTGTCCTTGGTGACCCCGAGGTGGGCGGCGATGTCGTCTGCGGACAGCCACGGCTCAGCCACGTTGGTCCTCTCTCGTACGGCGTCACCCCGGACGGGGCGACAACCAATAGCATACCGGGGCGGCTGCGGTTTAAACTGGGTTTGTCCGGGTGTGGCCGATCCGAAACGGTGTGGCTCCGGCACTTATCAGGTCACCGGCTGCGCGGCGAGCCAGCCGCTCACGACGGCCCGCCACCGCTCAGGATCGGAGTTCCACGCGAGCGTGTGGTCGGCATCGAAGGTCTCCAGAGTCACAAGCTCGGGGCGCCGCTCTCGGAGTGCTTTCGAGAGCCGGATCGGTGCGGAACTGTCGTTTGTGCCGTGGAGGATCAGGGTGGGTGTAGCGAGCTCGGCGGCGCGAGTGATCCAGTCGAAGCGACGCAGCGGGATCGGCTCCGGCAGTCCGACCATGATCGCGGGCGGGCCGAGTGTGAGCCACGGGACCGCGAGGAGACCTGCGGAAGCTGGGAGTCCGCTGCGGGAGCAGTTGGCCTTGATGGTCTCGGCCCAGTCGAGCACAGGTGAGTCCAGGACGAGCGCGGTGATGAGCCCGTCGTGGCGCGTGCGGGCGGCGAGTTGGAGGGTGATGGCGGCTCCCATTGACCAGCCGAACAGCACGATCCGTTCCGCTCCTCGTCGGACGGCGTATCCGATGGCTTCGTCCACGTCTGCAGTCTCGACGTGGCCGAGTGTTGATCGGCCGGTGCCGACGCGGGGGCCTTCTGTGGTGTTGCGGTAGGTGACAAGGAGGGAGCTGTAGCCGAGTTCGGTGGCGGCTTGAGTGCCGCGGAGGGTTCCGGCACGGGTGCTGCCGAGTCCGTGGATGTGGATGGCCCAGGTGGAGGGGTCGCCGTCTATGCGCCAGGCAGGGCACGGACCCGCGGGTGTGGTGATGGTGATGTCGCGTGCGTTGAGTCCGGCGTCGGCCGGGGTGGCATAGTAGATGCCGCTCCACGAGGCTCGGTCACCGACCCGGAGCGTCAGCCCTGGCGAGGTGCCGACCACGGTGCGGGCAATCCGACCCGGACCACGGTCGGACGCTTGTGCGGAGAGTTGTGCCCAGCCGCCGTGTTCGAGCCAGAGGTTGAATATGCCGTCGGTGGTGGTCTGATCGGTGCGGTCGAGAACGACCAGCTGAGTCCCGTCGTCGTGCTTGATGTCGCGAATGGTGAGGTCGAAGATGCGAGGGCCGGCTGGTGCGGTGAGGCGTCGTGCGATGGTCCCGCCGATGCCGAGTGCGCTGGCGGTGAGGAGCCCGGCTCCGAGAGCGATGGCTCGTTTCATGAGGGATGCTCCTTGTTGGGTTCTGTTGCGTCGTCGTCTCCGCCGCTGCTCGGTCCGGTCTCGGTGTGCTGTTCGCCGAGGAGGTGTCGTTCGGCGGCTTGGAGCAGCGCGCGTTCATCGTTGGTGGTGGTGAAGGTGACGCGGCCGTCGATCATGGCGTCGCGGATTTCGACGATCTTGCGGTGGAGTCGCCCTTCCGGGTCGTCTGCCCTGGCAGCGAGGGGTTCTGCTTGGCTGAGGCCGGGCCGAACGCGAGTGGCGCGTTCCCAGACTGGTTCGAGGTCGGCGGCGAGAGCCACAGTGCGGCGTCGGCGAGCGTGGTGCTGGGCGAGACGGACAACGGGTTGTGCGGTGAATCCTGCACAGAGGAATCCGAAGGTGAGTAGCGACAGGGGTGCGTAGAAAGATTGGACAGTGCGCATGAGGTCGAGGTGGTCTGCGACATGCGCGATGTCCATGATGAGCACGGCGACGCAGAGCGCGACCCCGAATGTCGAACCGAGAGTGAGCAGAGCCGCTGGGAGGCGCTGAACGCCATGGGCGTTTCGGTACTCCCGGGTAGCAAGAATCAGCATGGCGGCAATCACGATGCCGCAGTAGACGAAGTTGGTGATCGAGTACGTTGCCGTGGCCGGCTGATTTCCGAGGTCGGCCATGAACTGTGTGGTGGTGTGGCCGCGTTCGATGAACGTGAATATCACCGTGATCGCGGCCAGCGCGACCAGCAGGGTAGGCAGGCTGACGGTTGCACGCACGAGCCGGGGCCGGTACTCGCCCGCGTGCATGACTCCTCGGCCAAGGAAGAACAGCCCGGTCATCAGCAGAGTGTCGGCAATCAGGGTAGCGATGTTGGTGCCGCCCAAGACCGGATCAATGGCGGCGTAAACGGCATCGACGTTCAGGGTCATCGCGATCGCAATGGTGATGGAGGCGTAGGTGATGCTTCGGTCGGCGCGTTTCCTGCGGACGATGAGCAGGCTCGCCACAAGCACCCACATGAGTGCTGCGACGACTGTCTGTGTCATCCGAAGACCTCCGAGTAGCGGGACTCGCCGAATACTTGCCCTCGGATGCCTGCGGCGAGCCGGTCGGCGAGGGCTTCGGCGGCGATCTCGGTGTCGCCGTCGATGTCTTGCCGCTTCAGGAGGCGACCTCGCGTGTATGGCGGGATGTTGGGCAGCAGCGCGTCAGTGGCCGCGCAGTCCTCACCGTCACAGTGACCGAGGATCATGTGGGCGAACTCGTGCAGGACGAACTGCTGGCGGTGCAGGGCGGAGTCGCTCGGCGCGTGGAGCACGACATCCTTGGTCTCGCCGATCAGCCAGATGGCGCAGAGGCCGTCGCTGGTGTCGAGGTCTTGTAGCTCGTGCACGCGCAGGGTCCGCTGGCGTCGGACCTGGATCGCGTGGACGAGGTCGTCGATGGTGAAGGTGTGGCCGAGCCGGAGGTCCGCGACGGCCGCCGATACGGTCTGTTCGATATTCACGGTGCGCCCCTCTCGGTGGAGAGCACGTAGCCGGTATCGGCGTCGCGTTGCGCGATACCTGTCAGTGCTCAGGCATGTGCGTCATTTCCTCATCCAGAAACTTGGTGATGGCGTGGAGTGCTTTCGGTGAGATGTCCCCGAGGGTGCGGGCGGCGTAGGACTTCACCTTCGCCGCACGCATGGAACGAACGAGGTCGAGCTGCGCGGTGACCTTCTCCGGGGTGGTGGCGCCGTCGGCTCCCAGGAGGAAGTCGGTATCGACATCGAAGTAGGCGGCGAGCCCCTCGAAGACGGCAGGGTCTTGGACGTAGCGGTGGCCGTTGACCATGTACGTCCAGCGCGAGCGCGACAGGTTGACGCCGCGTTCTTTGAGGAAGTCCGCGATCTGCGAGTAGGTCGGCTCTGCGCCGGACTCGACCTCGGCAACGTCCATCAGAAGCCGGAGCCGCTTGGCGAGATCAACTGCCGCAGCCTGGCCCTCTTCTTCGGTCATGGTCGCTGAGCTCCTTTCCCTTGTGACGGGCAAGGCATCGCTGTTGTCCACCCCGAAGGGCAGTTGTGCATGCTCAACACTACTCGTTGGGCATGCACAAATCAAGGCTTGCGCATGCTCAACGGTCGTGCTCCAATGGGAACTTCGACCCGTTTGAGCGTGCTCAATTTTGTGCTTGGGTAGTTCGCTCTCGCCAGAGAGGAGGTGAACGATGTTGTCCCCCATACGAATCCCGCGCGGCTTCTCGAGGAAGCACATGTGCCTACCGGGTCGCGCGATACGGCGGGCCCAGCAGGTTCGCTCTCGCCGTGGCGGGAGGGGTTGCCTACCTCAAAGGTGTACCGCCGCGCCCACGAATGTCGTGGTGGTCACGAGAGGAGACCCAATCATGGCATCCACACTGGAGCAGCGGGCGGCGCGTGAGGCAAAACTCGAAGAGCTGCACGAGAAGCTGACAAACGCCGTTGAGCAGCTCGTGACCGGCGATGACTGGCGCAACGCACTCACGTTCGCCGCGAGATTTCGGTCCCGCTCGTTCAATAACACGATGCTGATCTGGGTGCAGCACCAGGCCGGTTTCGAGGCCGGCCGGGTGCCCGAGCCGTTCCCGACCTTGGTGGCAGGTTATCGGCAGTGGCAGGGTCTGGGGCGTCAGGTGATGAAGGGCCAGCCGGGCTACATGATCTTTGCGCCCGTCACAGGCAGGTTCGCCACGGGCACGCCGTCGGATTCTGGTTCGTGGCGGCGGCTGGGACCTCGGGAGAAGCCGAAGCCTGGTGAGGTGGTGCGTTCGCGCATGGTCGGTGCCCGACCTGCGTACGTGTGGGATGTCTCCCAGACCGACGGCGAACCGGTGCCCGAGTTGCCGACCCCGGTGCTGTTGGAGGGCGAAGCACCCATGGGGCTCTGGGAAGGCCTCGCCGCCCAGATACGCGCGACAGGTTTCGAGGTCGTCTCCGTGCCGGACGAGATGGCGATCATGGGCGCGAACGGCATGACCGACTACGGCGCCCGGACAGTGTCGGTGCGGGAGAACATGTCTCCCGCCGCGCAGGCAAAGACGCTGGCGCACGAGCTCGCGCATGTGATGATGCACGATCCGGGCGACGTGGAGGTGCGGCAGCATCGCGGTATCCGCGAGGTTGAAGCCGAGTCGGTCGCGTTGATGATCGGGGCCGCGCACGGCATGACCACCGACGGCTACACGATCCCGTACGTCTCGACCTGGGCGGCGCGCGCCGACGACAAGGAGCCCGCGCAGATCGTGCAGGCGACCGGCGAGCGAGTGCGAAACGCGGCGCTGGCGATTCTGGATCAGCTCGACACCCCGCAGCTCGGTGACGGCACCCCTCCCGGGCTGGAACGCGCTACCCCGTCCGCGAAGCCGACCCGCGCGTCCGCTCGGCAGGTTGAGCCTGACCGGCCGCACACCACGCCGGTCTTGACAGGGCGGGGGCTGTGATGGCTGAGGCTTTCGACGTTCTCGCCGCGTTCATCCGCATAGACCGCACCCCTGACCTCGCCGCTGCGGCACGAACTCTGGCAGCTGCTGGAGTGCCGGTGTTCCCGTGCGAACCAGATGGGAAACGGCCACTCACCCGGCGGGGGTTCCTCGACGCGACCAGCAACCCGAGGCAGGTGGCCGCGTGGTGGTCGCGCACCCCGGACGCGAACATCGGCCTCCCCACCGGCGCACCTTCTGGTGTCGTCGTCGTGGATGTCGATGTTCATGGGCCGGCCGATGGCCGTGCGGCGTGGCGGCGTGCTTCCGAGGCGGGGCTGGTTGGTGGGGCGGGTCTGCTGGTGCGGACCCCGACCGGCGGCGCGCACGCCTACTTCCCAGCCACAGCAGGCACCGAGCAGCGGTCGTGGCAGGCCGCAGGCGCGGGGGTCGATTTTCGGGGTGACGGCGGCTACATCATCGCTCCGCCCTCCCGCCGAACCATCGACGGCACCATGCTGCGCTACGAGATAGCCGACATCGCCACGCACGCCGTCGGACCCGTCGATGCCGCACGGCTCCGCGACTTCCTCGACCCCCGACCCGCCCCGCCGCCGCGAAACGACCGGGGCGCGGTCGCGGTGGATGCCGAACGGCTCGCCTCTTGGGTCGCTGGGCGTGGTGAGGGCGAACGGAACCGGGGCCTGTTCTGGGCGGCCTGCCGCCTCGCCGAGAACGGCACCCCGCCCGCCGACGCACTCGGTGTACTCGGCCCAGCCGCTGCGCAGGCGGGCCTGAGTGAGCGTGAAATTGCCGCGACCGTGCGTTCGGCCTACCGCGCCACCCAGCCCGCACCCGAGGCCAGCCACTCGGCCAACGCACTGCGTGGGGCGGATCGCTGGTGCAGCCGCTCCGCGACCTCGCCCGTGGCCTCTGTCGGGAGGGCGGGGCTGTGATCGACAAGGCGAGTCCGCGACGGTGGGCAGCGGGGACGGCGGTGGCGGGGACGGTGTTCATCGCCGCTGGGGCGTTCTGGCTGTCGTTCACCTCGCTGGCCGATCTCGCTGCGCGTTCGGGGATCGGGGCGGGGCAGGCATGGGCGTGGCCGCTGATTGTGGACGGCATCATCGTCGTCGCGACCGTCGCCGTCGTCGCGCTCGCCGGGCAACGCGCCGCCTGGTACCCCTGGGCACTCCTGACCGGTGGCGCGCTCGTCTCGGTCACCGCGAACGCGATCCACGCCATCGTCGTTGCCGACGCAGACGTGCCCGGCATCCTCGCCGCCTCGGTCGCAGCCGTCCCGCCTGTTGTGCTGCTCGCGATCACCCACCTCACCGTCATCCTCACCCGCACCCCAGACTCCGTCCCGGAGCCATCTGGTCGTGCCCAGATCGCCGTGCTCGCTACCGCTACGGCGGACCCAGCGGCGGACGAGCTGGACGCGGCACCGGCATCCGTTGGTGTCGCTGAGCTGGCGTCCGCGCCTGCTGAGGCTGGGTCGCTCGATCCGGCGGATCGTCGGGCGTTGGGTTGGGAGCTGCGGGAGGCGGGGTGGTCGAACAAGAGGATCGCCCGCGAGCTCGGGGTGCATCCCTCGACCGTGGGCCGCTGGTTCGCCCCCGCACACCTTCCTACTGACATCACTGAGTCCGCCGATGAGCGGGAGGAGACCACCTCATGAACACCACCGACCGGCAGCACGCCGACCCGCGCCATGATCCGAAGCGCGTCGTGCCGACCCCGGCAGACGAGGCGCTCTCGGTGCCGCGCGAGCACCGCGAGCCTGCCGTTGAAGCCTCGACGACGCCGGAGGCGCTACGCGCGGCGCAGGTCGCTCATGCCGAGAAGCGGAACGCCGCGGTGGTGCGTGGCCGGGGTGTGGAATGGGTGCGCCCAACCGATCTGATGGCCCGTCATTCGGCGAACGTCGCCGGCCGCGGCCTGGACTTCCAAGCCGAGCTCGCCCGCCGCACCAGCACACCCTTGCGGATCGGAATGCAGGCCGCGCGGAATCGGGCTCGTCGTCTGCCGCCGATCACGGCGTTCGGGCGGCGCACCGTCACCACGTCGGCCCTGACGCGGCCTGGTGTTGGGATCGGGTGAGGGTGACGGGTCGTGGTCCAGACGGCACCCAGCACGGGAGGGGCGCGTTCGTGGGAGCGGGCGCGCACCTACCTGCCAGGAGGTGCCGACACCATGACCACAACCACCAATCCCAACACCGAGACCTCGCGTGAGGACTTCACGACCGGCGAGGGCCTGCGGGCACTGCTGAACCGGCTGCACACGGGCGGTGACGACGCCTGGGTTCACGACCCGGTTGCACGCGATCTGATGGAGTTCGCCGCCGACAAATACAAGGCGCTGGCGCGCAAGTACCGCCTCGATACCTGGGATGCGGTCGCGGCGGCATTTGACGCGATGCAGAACCGCTCCACCCGCGAAGCCCGCGACCCGTGGGCGATCATCACCCACGCCGTGCGGATCACCTGCATCTACGAAGAACGCGCCCAAGGCCTCCTCTGCTCCGTGCATCAAGCCCGCCGCTCGCACGTCTCGGCGTTCCACGACCCAGAACGGTTCTCCGACCGCGAGACCGCGCTGGCCGAGTACCACCCGGCATTCCAGGTCTTCGACGATCTGCCTAGCGACCTTGCGGCCGATCCGCATGATCGGTTGGGGTCGGCGCAGGCCTGCATGTCGGCGACGTCGGCTGCCGAGGACGCAATCGCGTTGCTGTGTCTGCTCGACTGGCCGACCGACACTGTGCGGGCCTCGGTCGAGTACGTCTGCGGCGCTCTCGCTAAAGCAGGAACCCGCCAATCGGCGTATGAGGCGTTGCGGCGGGATCGGCACGCCTGCGCGCTTCTCGACCTACCCCGCCGCACCTGGACCGCGCTGCTGCGGGCTCTGCTCGGGAACCCGCATCCTGCCTACGCCGCGACCAGCACAGGTCGCGGGGTGCTGCTGCGGCTGCTCCTCGGCGAGACCTTGGAACTGTTGCTGCGCGATGACGACCTGATCCTCGCTCTCGCTGTTGCAGCCCCCAGAGCCAGTGGCGGTGACCAGAGATGACCGACCCGCAGACCGGTATCCAGCTCGACCGGGCCGTCGATTCCCTGACCGTCGGCCAGCGCCACCGCACCGACCTCGGAGACATTGAAACCCTCGCCGCGTCCATCGACCGCGACGGACTGCTCCAGCCGTTGACAATAACGATCGACGGAGTGCTGGTCTGTGGGGCGCGGCGGTTGGCGGCGATCAAGATGCTCGGCTGGCGCACCGTCAGCGTGTGGGTGCGCGGTGGCCTGTCGGATCGGCTCGGGAAGCTCCTGGCCGAGCAGGATGACAACATGCTCCACAAGCCCTACAACCAACTCGAAGCCGCCGGCCTGTACCGCGAGATCAAAGAAGTCATGGCCGAAGACGCCGCCCGTCGGAAGGCCGCCACCCAGTTCAGCGCCGAGAACCAGCCAGGAAATGACGGTCCCGCAAAATTTGCGGGACCGTCAGGAGCGCTCGGAGACGCACGAAAACTCGCCGCAGCGATGATCCCCGGCGGCGCTTCACACACCACGCTGGAGAAGGTCGGCTACATCGAAGAGATCGCCGCCAACCCCGCGCAACCCGAAACGCTCCGAGCCGAAGCCGCAGCCGCGTTGGAGCGGATCGAAGCGGGCGACCCGGTGCACCCGCTCTACCAGGCGATCCACGAATCGGCAGAGGCTGCGCGTGAGGTGCGCGAGGCGACGATGCACGCCCTCGCCGAGGATGCCGTCGCCCGTGCCAACGCGATGAAGAAGGGCAAGAAACCCAAGCCACGCCCCAAGCCACCCGTGCCCGACGACGCACCGCCGGTCCGGTACCCGGTGCGGGCGTTCGTCCAGACCTGGGGCGAACTCGCAGGATGGTGGACCCACTACGACATCGACGTGCTCGCCGTCGATCTGACCGACGACCAGTACGACAACTTCCTCACCGTCGCCGAAGCCACCGCCCGCTTCGCCGACGACCTCCGCACCACCCGCGAGGCACACGCAGCACAGCCGATCCTGCGCGCACTCTGACACCGACGCGGCCGCGGGCGTGCACCTGCCAGGCATGAGCCCCGCCCCCACTGATCCCAAGACTCGCCGCCGACTCGTCGCCCTCATCGCCGCTGGCATCGTCCTGCTGGTGCTGGCCGGGGTGGGCGTCCACGGACTCCTCACCGGCCCCCGCAACCCGAACACGGACGATCCGCGCCCCGAGCCATCACCGACCCTCAGCCCGCCGTCGTCGCCAGGGCCGTCAACGCCGCCGCTGCCGAAGGTTCCAGCGGTGCCACGCTCGACCGATCCGGTCACCTTCGCCAAAGGCGTCGCCATCACCTTGTTCGCCTGGGATACCGGGCTGGGGCTGTGGCCGCTGGACTACACCTCGGCGATCCTCGCCGCCGGTGACCCGTCTGGGGATGAGCAGGCGGGTCTGGCCTCCGACATCTCGACCTATCTGCCGAACCGGGATGTCTGGATCGAGCTGCGTCAGTACGCCACGGTCCAGTACCTCGTCATCGACACCTCGTTCGTCCCTGACGCGTGGGCAGACGCAGTTGCGCAGGCGCAGCCCGGGCAGATCGCCCCCGGCACAACCGCGGTCACGATCGAGGGCACACGCCACCGCTCCGGTATCTGGAACGGCCAGCCCGTTGCCTCCGAGCATCCCGTCTCGTTCACCGTGTTTGTGGTCTGCGCGCCGACGTATCCGACCTGCCACTTGCTGCGACTGTCTCAGCTCGACAACCCGCTCCGTTGAGGTGTCGTCGTGTTCCGCAAAGCCATCATCGCAGCCCTCGCGCTCATGTTCTTTGCTCCGTCCGTCATCCTGCTCGGGATCGGGGCGCTGGTGAACCCCGCCGCCGCGAACTGCACCACGACAGGTGGGGTGAGCCTCGGTCCTGTGCCGGACTCGCTGACCGTGTCCACGGCGAACGGTGAGACGTTCACGTTGACCCGGCAGCAGCTCACCCACGCCGCCACGATCATCGCCATCGGCAACAGCACCGACGGCGTGGGACGGCAAGGGATCAAGATCGCGCTTATGGCCGCACTCACCGAGTCCACACTGCGGATGCTGTCCAACACCGGCACCTACCCCGAGAGCGCGAACTACCCCAACGACGGCAACGGCTCCGACCACGACAGCCTAGGCCTGTTCCAGATGCGGCCACAATCCGGCTGGGGCACCGTCGCCGAACTCATGGACCCCACCTACCAAGCGCGGGCATTCTTCGGCGGACCGACCGGCCCGAACTACCCGAGCCCGCGCGGGCTGCTCGACATCGACGGCTGGCAGCAGATGGACCCCGGCGAAGCCGCCCAAGCCGTGGAGGTCTCCGCCTACCCCGACCGCTACCGCAACTACGCGCCCGTCGCCGACAGTATTCTTGCGACACTGACAACCGGCGGCTCTGGGGCGGCACCCTCGGGCGCAGGCGGGCCGGTCTCCTTGTCGTCGCGGGTGGTGTTCCCGCTCCCGGAAGGAACCTGGGTGGCGACCTCCCCGTTCGGGATGCGTATCCACCCGATCACCGGGGAACACAAGCGGCACACCGGCACCGACCTCGCTGCACCCGACGGAACAGCGATCCTTGCCGCCGCCGACGGAACCGTGACTGTCGCGGAGTATACCAGCGGCTACGGCGGGCTGATCGTCATCGAGCACACCATCGACGGCCAGACAGTCGCCACCGCGTACGCGCACATGTGGCAGCACGGCATCCACGTCAAGAACGGCGACCAGGTACATGCTGGGCAGCACATCGGAGACGTCGGCTCCTCCGGCAATTCCACCGGTCCTCACCTGCACTTCGAGGTCCGCCCCGGCGGCACCAACGCCGAAGCAATCGACGCCGCCACCTGGCTCAACCAACATGGTGCCGCGAACCTCCCCGAAGCCACCTCTGGATCACCAGCGGCCTGCCGCGCGGCGGGAACCGCAGGACCGCCCACGGGTGTGGACGGCGACCCCAACCGGGTTGTCGACGATCCCACCACCGGCGGGAAGATCACCGCGCGGCTACTGCACCTCTACCAGCAGACGCTCGCAGCGTTCCCCGACACCGGCTGGGGCTGCTACTCACCGCGCCCCGGAACCAAGTCGGAGCACCCCCTCGGGCGGGCGTGCGACATCACCTTCGGTAACCGAATCGGCCAACGTCCCAACTCCGCCCAGCTCGACGCCGGATGGGCCGTGACGAACTGGATGAAAGACAACGCGGCGACACTCGGCGTCGAATATGTCATTTGGCAAGGCCAAATCTGGTCCGTCAGCCGCGATGCCGACGGCTGGCGGCCCTACAACGGCGGAGGCATGCACGACCCGGGCGACGTGACCGGCGGCCACTTCGACCATCTCCACGTCACAGTGAAAGCAGGGTGACCACGATGGGCATCTTTCCCGACTTCAACGGGCTCGGCGGCATCGGAGACCTACGCGCCGTCGTCGGCGCACTACTCACATTCGTGCTCATCATCGCTGTACTCATGCTGATCATCTCAGCAATCGTGTGGGCCATCGCCTCCGGCCACGGCAACTACGCCACCGCAAGCAAAGGCCGCGTCGGCGTCCTCGTCGCCGTCGGTGCCGCCATCCTCGCCGGTGCCGGGGTGACGTGGATGAACTGGCTCATCAACCTCGGCCAGCAACTTTGACCCGCCGCCTCGACGATGCTCACGCCCGCACTGGCGTGGGCATCGCTGCATCTCAGCTCGGATGGGCGGGCGCACCTGTGGCGTGTACCCGTCTGTGCATCCGCGCTGGCGGGCCGACCGCCCGCGTCAAGGAGACCTACCGTGTTCGATCTGCTCACCACTTCTGTTCTGCCCGTCGTCGGCTTGGTGCCGATGGACATCAACATCGACCCCAACACCAACGGACTGCCGGGGATCAACCAGCTGCGCACCATCGTCGGCGCGGTGATGACCATCGGCCTGATCCTCTCCGTCCTTGCGCTGATCGTCTCGGCGATCGTGTGGGGTTTCGGTGCGAACTCTTCGAACCCGCACCTCGCCTCACGGGGGAAGATCGGCGTCCTCGTCTCCTGCGGTGCGGCGGTGATCTGCGGCGCATCGGTGACGCTCATCAACTTCTTCTGGAACGTCGGCCAGCAAGTCTGACCCGCACCGTCGAGAGGTTTGGTGGTTCGTGATGAGCGTGTGCGACATCCCGGTGATCTCCTCGGTCTGTGATGCCGTCGGCGAAGGGGCCGCCACGCTGGTCGCGGCCCCGTTCGACTGGCTCGCCCAAGCGATGGGAGCCGCGGCGGGCTGGCTGTTCGAGGCGGTCTGGTCGGTGTTCGACACCACCACCCTCGTCGATGTCACCAGGCCGGGCTACATCAGCGTCTACAACCTGCTGTTCGGTATCGCGGTATTCGTGATGCTGATCTTCTTCTGCCTTCAACTCATCACCGGCCTGATCCGCCGCGACCCCACCGCCCTCGCCAGAGCCGCCCTCGGCCTTGCAAAATCCGTGCTCGGGTCGTTCGTCGTCATCACCCTGACAGCACTCCTCTTGGAGGTGGTGGACCAGTTGTGCATCGGGATCGTCCAAGCCGCGGGAGAGACCACCGAGTCGATGGGCGACAAGATCGCCCTGATGGTTGCCGGTCTGGTGGGGATCAACATCGCAGCCCCCGGAGTCGGCGCGATCATCACGATCTTCCTGGCCGGCCTCGCGATCACCGCCGCCGCCATCGTCTGGCTCTCCCTCCTCGTGCGCAAGGCTCTGCTGCTGGTCGCGATCGTGTTCGCACCGCTCGCATTCAGTGGCGCGTCCTGGGACGCCTCACGGGGGTGGATCGGGAAGTGGGCGATGTTCGTCGTCGCGCTGATCTGCTCCAAGCTCGTGCTCGTCGTGATGTTCCTGGTAGCGATCACCCAGGTCTCCGCACCCATCGACGCCGACCTGGCCTCGATCAGCGACCCCATCGCCGGGATCGTGCTCATGGCGATGGCCGCGTTCGCCCCGTATCTGACGTACAAGTTCATCGCATTCGTCGGCTTCGACATGTACCACGCCATCGGCTCTGAACAAGACGCCAAACACGCCCTCAACCGGCCCATCCCCGTCCCCGGACGCGGCACAGGCGGTGGTGCAGAGCCGAAGAAGGTACTCGACGGTGCAGGCAACACCAGCGGCTTCAGTGGTGATGGCGGTGGAGGCGGTGCGCCGCCGGCACCGAAACCCACACCTGTATCCTCGGCCGGAAGCGGGGCGGGTGCGTCAGGTGGCGGCGCAGCCGCAGGCGGCGGTGCTGCGGCTGCTGGACCCGCTGCTGCCGTGGTCGTCGGGGCCCAGGTCGCCAAGGGAGCCGCGATCGCCGGACCGAAGACCGGAACCGCGCTCGGTACACAGGGCGAGCACGCTGCGGATGCCGCCGCCCAGACCCCACCGCCACCCCCAGCAAGCACACCTCCCGCGACACCGACGCACGTTCCATCGCCGTCGTCGAGTCCAGCACCGCCAGCGCCGAGGAGCGATCCCGCACCGCCACCGAAGCCCACCCCGCCACCTGCGCCACGAGCACCGAAGGAGTAGACCCGTGACCTCGAATCAGAACGCTCGCAGCATGGGTGATCTCGTGCCGGTGAAGTTCTCCCGCCTCACCCGGCGCGGCATCCTCCTCGGCCTCTCTCTGACCCAGCTCATCACCCTGGCTATAGGCGGAGTGACGCTGATCGTGGCGTTCTATGCAGGTGGCGGGATGCTCCTCGCCTACACCGCCCCGGTGTGGGTGCTCTCGGCCGCGCTGACCTGGATACCCATCGTGGGCAGGCCCATCGTCGAGTGGCTGCCGGTCGCGTGCTGGTGGCTGTGGCGCACCACCGGCGGGCAACTCCTGTACCGGCGAAGGATCGTCACGCCCCGGACCGTCGGCACGCTCGCGCTGCCCGGAGACATGGCACGGCTGCGGGAGTTCGACGACCCCGACACCGGAGCCGGGATGATCCACGACCCCCACGCAGCCACCCTCACAGTGGTCTGCGAGGTCACCCACCCAGCGTTCGTGCTCCTCGACCCCGGCGAACAGGAACGCCGCGTCACCTCATGGGGCCGCGTGCTCGCCACCGTCTGCCGCTCCGGCCGCGTCGCCACCCTCCAAGTCCTCGAACGGACCCTGCCGGACTCGGGCACCGGGCTTGCCGAGTGGTGGGCCGCGCACGGCACTCCCGACGGATCATGGGCCGCCGACACCTACGCCGAGCTGATCGAACGCGCCGGACCCGCAGGTGAACGCCACGCCACCACCCTGTCTCTCTCCCTGGATATAAAGGCGGCGGCACGCCAGATCAGAACCGCAGGGGGCGGCATTCGGGGTGCGGCGAACGTGCTGCGCCAGGAGATGAACACCCTGGTCGCCGCTCTCCGCTCCGCCGACCTCGCACCGTCGGGCTGGCTCACTCCAGGACAGATCGCGGTCATGCTGCGCTCCGCCTACGACCCCGCCATCGCCGCCACCCTGGAACGCCACGGCCAACTCGGCCAATCCCTTGCCACCGCGGGACCGGTCGCGGTCACCGAAACCTGGGGACGGTTACGTACCGACTCCGCCCACCACGCGGTGCTGTGGATCAACGAATGGCCCAGGTCGCTGGTGTACCCGGGGTTCTTGTCGCCGGTGCTGCTGTCCACCGGTATCCAGCGGTCGTTCTCGCTGATCTGCACCCCGATGCGCTCCGACCAGGCCGCCCGCGACATCCGCAAGAAGAAGGTCGAGCACATCTCCGACCAAGCCCAACGAGCGAAGATCGGCCAGATCGAGGACGCCTCCCAAACCGCTGAATACCACGACGTGCTCCAACAAGAAGCCGACCTCACCGCCGGCCACGGCATCCTCCGCTACACCGGCCTCATCGCCGTCTCCGCCCCGACCATCGAGGAACTCGACGCCGCCGTGGCTGCGATCGAGCAGGCAGCGATCCAAGCCTCCTGCGAAACCCGGCTCCTCGTTGGTCAGCAGGCCGTCGCGTTCACCGCCGCGGCGCTGCCGCTGTGTCGGCGAGTCTGAGAGTCAGTCCGTGGGCTTGACGAGAACCGTCGTCGATGGGTCGACGTCGGGTGCCCAGGCGAGGGTCGGGAGGTCGACGCTGTCCAGCCCCGCGAGTTCAAGTGCAGCCTGGCCTGACAGGTGGGAAGAGTTGATGGACTGCCCGTTGGCGACGGCCGCGTAGAACTGTGCGGCGTAGCTGATCGCGTCGGCGTCTTCGATGCTATCGGCCATCCCGATGGCGAACGGAACCACCTGCGCCACCAGGTCGTCGATCTGAGCGGCGGAGCGACAGGAGTTCAGCAGGACGAGTAGCGGCGGGTCATCGGTCGCACTGATCGCTCGCGCGAACGCGCGCGCCGTCACGATCACACCTTCGTGGGGTTCATCTGTTTCGTCCTCGAACACGATCAGGTCATCGTTGCTGTGGCCCGAGAAGTGCATTACGTGAGGGCGGAACTTCGTGATGCCGTCCAGCAGGTCCACGGTGGTGGCCGCTGGTCGCACATCGAGTTCGATCTGGTCGCGGTGCAGCGCGGACTCCACCGCCGCCCGGATGCGCTTCTGTTCCCTCCCAACGCGGAGGTCACCTTCAGCCGAGGCACCCAGCATGAGCACCCGGAGCTTTTCGGGTTTGGGCGCGGGGAGGTGCCGCAGCACAGTGGTCACGGCTACCTCGGCGCCGATGATCCTCGACTCCAGTTGGGCGCGTTCTACGGCTGCTCGCCGGTCAGCGCGCTGCTGCTCGCTCTTGCGGCGACGTTCGGCCGCGTCTGCCTCCGACTGCTCAGCCTGGGCAAGCTTGACCTGCAGGGCCGCCTCTTCCTTCGCGTACCCGGCTGCCCGTGTCTGCCAGCGACTGGCCTCCTTGCCCGCGGTCTCGGGTTCCTTCTCTCTGCGCTCGGCCTCGCGGAGCTTGCTGCTGCGGGTTGAGGTGCTCGATGTCTTGGCTGCAGCCTGTCGCGCCTTGGCGGCGTCGGCACGCTTCGAGGACTCCTTGGACCGATACTCGCCAGCCTTCTTATCCGCGTCGATGCGCTGCTTGCGTTTGCGATCCAGTTGGCCTCGGTACTGGCTTGCGCTCACTCTGTCGTGCTCCTGCTCGTATGCCTATCCGTCGATACAACGGTAGGCCGGACCGCTGACATTCTTCGCGGGCCGCTTGTGCGTACCTCCCCATCACACAGCACCAGGGAGGTCCATGATGCCCACGTTCTTCGATTCCACCGCCGATGCCGCCGAGGCGTCCGAGGCTCTGCGGGGTCTCGCGCACGCTAGCCGCACGTTCGATCAGCCCGCTCAGATGTACGGGGTGATCGGTGACCTGTCCTCGGGGATGCGGTCGCTGCACCAGGTGCTGGAACAGCTCGCTGATGTGCACGAGCGGAAGGCCGTGCACGCGTTCAACGACGACGGCGACCACACGGCCGGAGTGCGGGATGCTCTCACGACGGCGGAGGAGCTGCGTCGGTCTGCTCGTCTGGTCGATCAGGCCTACGACCGGCTCGCGGCAGGGTTCGTCGTAGCGGGGCGGATCGCATGGCATCCCGAACCCGTCGTCAAAGAGACCATGCCGTCGCGGTGGATCAACGTGGTGTTCCTCCAAGGCGACGAGGCCGACCGTCCGTTGCGCATCCTCGGCGAGCTGGGTCACGTCGATGCGGTGGACTACCTCGCGCAGTGGGACTACGGCGAGGAGACCACCCAGGCGGCATTGGAGAACGGGTACGTCTACGACGAACCCGGCGAGGGCACCAACGACCGGGTGATGATGTCCGGCGACTACGCCCTGGTCGTCAACCCGCACGTCGGGTACGTCTCCCTGCTGCGCCGCCACCCCGAACCCGACGCAAGCACCGAAGCGATCGACGAGCCGTCGCCGACACGGGATGGGCCGGAGCTGCTGGTCTCGTACTCCTCGCCGGGCGCTCCAAAGCGCCGTGACATGCCGCCCCCAAAGCAGGGACGGTCGTGGTTCGAGCCCGCGAAGCTCACCGCCCTCCGCGAGTCACGAGGGCTGGGACTGTGAACCAAGATCGCGAGCGGCTGCACACTGCCGTGCTGGTCGCGCCGTCGAAGGAACGCCGCAAGCTCCGCAAGCAACGCCGCCGTGCCGAAGCCCGACTCCACGCCGAGCAGCGCAAGGCTGAACTCGCCGCCGCGAAAGCAAGGGTGGAGGTTGAGCGGGCGGAGCGGCGCGCCACGATCTACCTGCCAAAGGGCGGCGAGCCAGGTGCGGCGCAGCTGAGGACGCCGGGACGGTTCCGGCTCCCACGTCACCAGGACACCTCCGCGACCTTGGCGGGGGCGTATCCGTTCGTCGCCGAAGGCGGCCTCGGCGCCGATGGGGTGTTCGTCGGCCAAGACCTCTACTCCGGCGGTAGCTTCGTCTATGACCCATGGGTGCTCTATGCCCGCGGCATCATCACCGCCCCCAACGTGGTGCTGGCCGGGATCGTCGGCTCCGGCAAATCGAGTCTTGCGAAGTCGCTCTACACAAGGTCTTTACCGTTCGGCCGCAGGGTCTACGTCCCGGGCGATCCGAAGGGTGAGCACACCGCCGTCGCCAACGCCGTCGGCGGCCGGGCCATCGTCCTGGGCCACGGCCTCAATACCCGTCTGAACCCTCTCGACGAGGGGCACCGCCCGTCCGGGTTGTCGGACGAGCAGTGGGCATCCACCGTCGCCGCCCGGCGACGTGACCTGATCGGCGCGCTCGCCGAGACCGTGCTCGCGCGCGGGCTGTCGCCGTTGGAGCACACCGCCATCGACCTGGCACTGACACAGACGGTGCGAGAGAACGAGGTGCCGATACTGCCGATGGTGGTTGAGCGCATCCTGGACCCCAGCACCGACACCGACGGCCGCCTCGCCGAAGACGGCCGCCTCGTCGGCCACGCACTGCGCCGTCTCGTCGCCGGTGACCTCGCCGGGTTGTTCGACGGCCCCTCCACGGTGACGTTCGACCCCAGCCTGCCGATGATCTCGCTCGACCTGTCGCGCGTGACGGAGAACAGCACCTTGATCTCTGTGTTGATGACGTGTTCGTCGGCATGGATGGAATCGGCCCTGTTGGACCCGAATGGTGGGCAGCGGTGGGTGATATACGACGAGGCCTGGCGGCTTATGTCCCACCCCGCGCTGCTGCGGCGGATGGACGCCCACTGGCGGCTCGCCCGGCACTACGGGATCGCGAACATGCTGATCTTCCACAAGCTCACCGACCTCGACAACGTCGGCGACCAAGGCTCCGCCATGCGCTCACTCGCCAACAGCCTGTTGGCGAACGCGGAGACGCGGATCGTGTACCGGCAGGAATCCGACCAGCTCGGCTCCACCGCCCAAGCCCTCGGCCTGACCGGCACTGAGCAGCAACTCCTACCGAATCTCGGCGTCGGCCAGGGCCTCTGGCGGATCAAGGCCAGGAGCTTCGTCACCCAGCACCAACTCCACCCGGCCGAACTCGCCCTGTTCGACACGAGTTCACGGGCGGCTGGGTTCCCCGCAAGTTCAAGAGCACTGAAGCCTGATTCACGGGAATGATGAGGATTGAGAGGCTCTGTACGGGGGGTCGCATATTCGGGGAAGATGTGGGTGTACTGGGCTGGCTCAACCCGGGTCTTCGTGCTTGGGGAGGTAGTGGATTGCGGTGAGGTGTTCGAGGGACGCTCGTTACTGGTCGCGTTGGTACACGTCGGGGATGCCGTCCTGGTTGGCGTCGATGCGGTCGCGAGCCTGAATTCTGCGGTATCGATGATTGCGCACACTCAGCAGGATCGATGCGAGGATCGCGGCGGTGAGCGATGCGGTGAGGATCGCGACTTTGGCGGTGTCGTGCTCGGCAGACCCGGGCGTAAAGCTCAGCTCTGCCACAAGCAGAGACACGGTGAACCCAATGCCCGCGAGGAGTCCGACGCCGATCAGGTCGACCCATTTCAATGCAGGGTCAAGACGCGTGCGGGTAACCCGGGTGACGAGCCAGGTGGTGGTGACGATGCCAAGTGGCTTGCCGAGCACGAGCGCAGCCCCGATCGCAAACGTCAGTGGATGCGTCATCGCTGTTTGTACGCCAGCCCACCCGCCGAGGTTGACACCGGCGGCGAAGAACGCGAACACCGGGACGGCGACCCCGGCCGACAGGGGCCGGAAGCGGTGCTCGAACTCCTCGGCGAGTCCCTGCCGTGCACGCACGTCCGGGCTCGCAGCGCGGCGGTGAAGGACGGGGATCATGAAGCCGAGCAAGACGCCCGCGATGGTGGCGTGAATGCCCGAGGCGTGCATCAGCGCCCATGCGATCCCGCCGATGGGGAGCAGGATCAGCCAGGCCGCGAACGGACGCAGGCCGAAGAACTCTCGATATCGTTGCGCGATCACCCCGTAGACGGTGATGGTGGCGACGGCGAACAGCAGTGGGAGTACCTGGATCTTCTCGGTGTAGAAGATCGCGATGATGCTGATCGCGAGCAAGTCGTCGACGACGGCGAGGGTGAGGAGGAAGATGCGCAGCACCGGCGGCAGGCGTGAGCCGATGATCGCGAGCACCGCGACCGCGAACGCGATATCGGTGGCAGTGGGGATCGCCCCCCCTTGCTGCAACTGAGGGTGCGGCCACACGATCAGGATGTACAGCAGCGCCGGGACCGCGACACCACCCGCAGCGGCGGAGATCGGGACGATCGCGGTGCGGATGTTTCTGAGGTCACCGGCAACGAACTCGCGTTTGAGTTCGAGCCCGACGAGGAAGAAGAAGATCGCCAGCAGCCCGTCTGCGGCCCACGAGCCTAGGGAGAGGCGCAGGTGCCAGGGCTCGTACCCGATCTCGAAGTCACGCAACGCGAAATACGCGTCCGCGATCGGAGAGTTCGCCCAGACGAGTGCGATCACGGCGGCGATCACGAGAAGGATACCGCCGACGGTCTCCTTCCGCAGCAATGCCGCAATGCGACGAGCCTCCGCGAAGGTGCGGTAGCGAAAGGAACGAAGGTTGTGGGGTCGTTGATGTCACAGGGGTCTCCCGGGTCGGGGTGCGGGCAGGGGTCATCTCCCAACCCCGGGCGGAGCCGCGAACGCCGAGACGCGTGCGAACTCGCACATGGTGGTGGTGCCCGAGTGAGGGTTGGGGCTACGCCGCATCCGGTGTGGTGCCGGAGAGCATCGCGCCCCAGGAGGAGATGTACCCGTTCGTGCCGGGATGCGACAGCAACCACCCTCTTAGGGTGAACACCACCCCGCCCGTGCGAACCGTCATCATCTACCTAGTACCCAGTCCTGCGCGGGCGGATCAGTGCCCCGCCCCCAGGCCTCCGGTGAGCCGCCCGTGGAACGCGGAAGTGAAGTCGTTCATGCCGACGAACTCGACGGTCTTGCCACGCTGTTCGTACTTTGTCTCGATGGTGTCGAGGGCGGCGACGGTGGAGGCGTCCCAGACGTGTGATCGGGTGAGGTCGATGATCACACGGGCGGGGTCATCGGCGTAGTCGAACATCGTGGTGAGGTCGTTGCTGGAGGCGAACAGGAGCTGACCCTCGACGGTGTAGTGCGCGACCGGAGTGCCGTCCTGTTCTGTGACCTCGCGGCGCACGTCGATGAGGTGGGCGACACGACGCACGAACATGACGGATGCGACGAACACGCCCACGACTACGCCGATGGCGAGGTTGTTGGTGGCGACGACGACGGCGACGGTGACGACCATGACCGTGGTCTCGCTCTTGGGCATGCGCTTGAGCGTGGACAGTTTGACGGAGTGCCAGTCGAAGGTGGCAACTGAAACCATGATCATCACGGCGACCAGGGCGGCCATCGGGATGATGGCGACGATATCGCCGAGCGCGACGATGAGGATCAGCAGGAAGACACCGGCAAGGAACGTTGAGATGCGGGTTCGGGCGCCCGAGGCCTTCACATTGATCATGGTCTGCCCGATCATGGCGCAGCCGCCCATGCCGCCGAAGAAGCCCGAGGCGAGGTTCGCGACGCCCTGGCCCCAGGACTCGCGGGTCTTGTTCGAGTGGGTGTCGGTGACGTCGTCGACTAGCTTGGCCGTCATGAGGGACTCCATGAGGCCGACGAGCGCCATTGCCAGCGCGTAAGGGGCGATGATCGTGAGGGTCTCCCAGGTCAGCGGCACGTTCGGGATGAACAGCTCGGGCAGGCTGCGCGGGAGTTCGCCCTTGTCGCCGACGGCGGGCACGTTGATCGCGAACACCACGACCGCCGCAGTAACGAGCACGATCGACACGAGCGGGGCGGGGATGACCTTGGTGATCTTCGGCATGAGGATCATGATCAGCAGGCCAATCGCGACGAGCGGGTAAACCATCCATGGCACGCCGATGAGTTCAGGCACCTGCGCCATGAAGATCAGGATCGCCAGCGCGTTTACAAACCCGACCATGACGCTACGCGGGATGAATCGCATCAGTTTCGCCACTCCGAACACGGCCAGCACGATCTGCAGGACGCCTGCGAGCAGCACGGTCGCGATGAAGTAGTCCATGCCGTAGTCGCGGGCGACCGGTGCGATGACGAGCGCGATCGCACCGGTAGCGGCGGTGATCATTGCGGGCCTGCCGCCGACGAACGCGATGGTGACGGCCATGATGAAGGAGGAGAACAGACCCACCTTGGGGTCAACGCCTGCGATGATCGAGAAGCTGATCGCCTCGGGGATGAGAGCGAGGGCGACAACGAGGCCGGCGAGGACTTCGCGCGTGAGGATGCGCGGGGTCTTCAGTGCAGTGAGCACCGAGGGTTCGGGCCGATACCGTGCCCGGTCGTCGGTGATCGTGGTAGTTGTCATGTGGCAAGCCTCCAAGGTCAGGGCGGTCGGATGTGACACCATCGAAGAGTGAAAGCACGCGTTGGCGCGCCCCCGACACCAGCACCGCTCAGGAGCCGGTGTCGGGTCGATGCCCGCGAGAACATGCGAGCACAAGAATCAACTCTAACGTAACGTGAGAGTTAAGATCGAATCGGAGGAGGGAGTAGCGCTTTGCCCGAAACGAGGATGATGCACATCGGTGAACTTGCCGAGCGGACGGAACTGTCACTAAGGACCATCCGTCACTACGACCAGATCGGTCTACTCGCCCCGTCCGGGCGCTCCGAGGGTGGGTTCCGGCTCTATACGGAGGAGGACTATGAACAGCTGATGCTGATCCGTCGAATGAAGCCCCTGGGCTACTCGTTGGAGCAGATGGGCGACCTGCTTCGCGCACTGGAAAGTGTGCACACCGGTAACACAGCGAGCGCGCACGGAAAACTTGCGCTGGCACAGTTCCTGGATGATGCGCAGGAACGCCGATCGAAACTTGCCCAGCAGCTCGAAGCGGCCGATGAATTCATCGGTCTGCTGAGCGCCCGGATCAGGTCGTAGTTGAATCGCCTCTCAGTTGACACGCAGATCCCAAGTGGGAGGGCGTTGGAGAGTGGGTACGTCCGGCGAGGTAGGTTCGCATTTTGGCGACGGCGAGTTTGGCGGTGCGTCCGGCGCCGATGAGGGTCGCCGACGCGAACCCGGTCCAGTCGCCGTAGCCGAGCAGGTGCAGGCCGGGATGATCGACCGAGCGGGTGCCCACGGTGGCCGGGTGCCCGTCTTCCAGGGTGAGGTCGAGCGTGGTGAGGTGGTTGAGGTGCGGGGCGAATCCGGTGCACCAGATGACCGCATCGCACATATATTCTTGCCCGTCGCTCCACGCCACACCAGCTGGGGTTAGGTGGTCGAACATCGAAATCGCGTTGAGGGCGCCACGATCGCGGGCCTCGCGCACAGGGGGCACCATGACGATGTCCCCGAGCCCGCTCACCCCGACGTGGCTGGCTCCGGAACGTTGGGCGGCGGCGCGGGCGGTGGCGACGTCGAAGAGTACCCGCCCGTCAACGTCGTCCGGCATGAACCGCGGCGGGCGCGGCGTGACCCAGAGTGTGTCGGCGACAGTGGAGACTTCGGCCAGAATCTGGGCGGCAGAGTTCCCGCCGCCCACGATCACCACCCGCTGCCGGGCGAACCGCTCCGGCGTCCGGTAGTCAACGGTGTGCAGTTGCACTCCAGTGAACTCATCCTGCCCCGGATAGGCGGGAACATAGGGGCTTTGCCAAGTGCCAGTGGCGCTGATTACCGCCCGCGCCGACCATTCGCCCCGATCAGTGCAGACCAGGAAGCCTTCCACATCCCACCGGATGCTTTCGACGCGGACGGGACGGTGGACGAGAAGTTCGTAGCGTTCCTCATAGTCTGCGAGGTACTGGGCGACGTGTGTGGCAGTGGGGAACGTTTCGCCCGGTTGGGGCGGCATCGGCCAACCCGGCAGCGGACTGTACTGCGCCGGGGAGAACAATCGCAGCGACTCCCATCCATGAGGCCAGGCCCCACCCGGGCCAGGCTGGGCGTCGAGGATGACGAAATCGAGACCGGCTCGCCGCAGGTAGTAGCCGGCGGCGAGTCCGGCCTGACCGCCGCCGATGACAACGACATCGATCACGTAGGCGTCTCCTGGTCCTCACCCAGCAGTTCGGCCGTGAGAGTCAGGATGCGGGCTTTGATGTCGTCGCGGATCGGGCGCACGGCGTCGATGTCTTGACCGGCGGGGTCGTCGAGTTTCCAGTCTTCGTACCGCTTTCCGGGGAAGATGGGGCACGCGTCCCCGCACCCCATCGTGATCACCACGTCGGAGTCTTGGACCGCCTCGGTCGTGAGCACCTTGGGCTGCTCCGCCGTGATGTCGATGCCCTCCTCGCGCATCGCTTCGACAGCAACGGGGTTGATCTGCTCGGCGGGCATCGACCCGGCCGAACGCACCTCGATGCGGCCTGCTGCGTAGTGGCGGAGGTAGCCGGCGGCCATCTGGGAACGGCCCGCGTTGTGGACGCAGACAAACATGACGCTGGGACGGTTTGACACGGGATCTCCTTCAGTGGGTGGGACTCAGGCGGGGGCAAGAGCGACGACGCAGCGAGTTAGGTCGTCCAGGGCGTTGTTGCAGGTACTGCCGTCACCAGTACAAAACACACCGTCCATGTGCTGGGACACGATATTGCCTCGATTGTCACTG
Organism: Propionibacteriaceae bacterium; assembly: GCA_030532825.1. Classification (GTDB taxonomy): domain Bacteria; phylum Actinomycetota; class Actinomycetes; order Propionibacteriales; family Propionibacteriaceae; genus Arachnia. Next base: position 11,535 of record JAUNKK010000010.1, on the reverse strand, counting down.
ACCTATTCCTGATCTGTCTAGTTCCCTCAGGTGCCAAGTAGGGTGAGCCAGCCAGCCAGGGCGAGAAGCGTGACCGCCAGCACCGGAATCGTCAGCACGATGCCGATCTTGAAGTAGGTGCCCCAGCCGATGTGCATGCCTTTACGCTCCAGTACCGAGAGCCAAAGCAGGGTTGCTAGCGACCCGATAGGGGTGATCTTGGGTCCGAGGTCGGCACCGATGATGGCAGCATAGGCCATCATCTGCTCGGTTAGCCCTCCGGCGCCTGCGGCCTCGATGCCCAGGGCAGCGATGAGGGTGGTGGGCATGTTGTTCATCACCGAGGATATCCCAGCCACGAGGAATCCGGTCCCTGTCGCGGTGGCGAGGTCACCGTGCTGGGCGAGGCCTGCGAGAACCTCGCCGAGGTAGTCGGTTAGGCCTTCGTTGCGTAAGCCGTAGACGACCAGGTACATCCCTAGGCTGAACAGTACGACTTGCCACGGTGCGGACCTCACCACTGACCACACTGCGATTCTTGGCTCAGTGGTGGTGATAGTTCTGGTTCGGGCAGGGATGGTCTGAGCGTTATCGGCCGCCGCGCTATCCAGTGGGGTAGGTGCCAGGTCGGCGCTCCTTGCGGGGGGATGGCCTTTGCCGCTGAAGCTCTTAAATAGTGTTCGTGGACGGCGTGCGGCGATGAGCGCCAAGGCGATGGCGCACACGGATGCCACCGCAGCCACCGGCACTCCGATTGCGTCGGCGGCGAAGTAGCCCACTAGTAGAGTGGCGAGCACCACCACCCCGGCGCGAAATGTCATTGGGTCGACCACAGCCTCCCTCGGGCTGCGCAGCGCACTGACGTCGTAATGGCCTGGAATGGACTTACGGAAAAACAGCCGCAACACTATCAGGCTCGCACCCAGCGAGACCAGTGCAACAGGCACCATGACCAAGGCATAGCGTGCGAAGCCGATGCCAAAGAAGTCAGCGATAACGATATTGACGAGGTTCGACACCACGAATGGCAGGCTCGTGGTGTCGGCGATGAAGCCAGTGGCAATCACGAGGCCGAAGGCCACCCCCGGGGAGAACCTCAGCGCCAGGATCATCTGGAAGACGATTGGCGTCATTACCAAAGCCGCACCGTCGTTGGCGAACAGGGCCGCGATCGCCGCCCCAAGCACCACGATGAGATTGAACAGCAAACTGCCGTTGCCACGAGCCCAACGTGCGACGTGCAGGGCGGCCCACTCGAAGAAGCCGGCCTCATCCAGAATCGAGCAGATGATGATGACGGCAACGAATGTGAGCGTCGCGTTCCATACGATGTCCCACACCACCGGAATATCACTTAACTGCACCACTTTGGCGGCCAAAGCGACCGCTGCACCACCCAGCGCGCTCCATCCGATGCCCAGGCCCCGAGGCTGCCAGATCACCAGGACAAGGGTCGCGAGGAAAATCCCGACGGCTAGCAGCATGACGGACTATCCACCGCGTTGCCACAGGCCACCAACAGCGAAGTGCTGGGCCACTGCGGAGCGATGCTCACGCTCGCGCTGGCCTCCCTGTACGGGTCCAGGTCCGGGAGGAACCTGGTCGCACCCGCGACCGCGTCGACTACCAGATGAGCAGCGGCCGCCAGACCAACAGAGCCACCCCCAACCAGGGTCATTGACAAGGGCGTCATCGTAGGCGACGACATAACTAATCCTTCCTCACAAGGGTATGAGCCACTCGTGCATATCGATAGGTTTCGATATGGCGAGCCCAGCATGGCAGATCTCATCGACAGGCGTCAATTGATAGGGGACAATGGTGTCATGATGCCGATCCCACAGACACTCGAGCCCGAGATGGCCTGCAGCGCTCCACTCGTCCGCGAGCCGCTCGCTGACGCGGAAGCTCACGCCCTCGCGGCGATGTTCAAGGCCCTGGCCGAACCTGCCCGCCTACGCCTACTTTCTCTCATCGCCTCCCACCAGGGAGGTGAGGCGTGCGTCTGCGACCTCACTGAGCCGGTCGACCTGTCCCAGCCCACTGTCTCCCACCACCTCAAGATCCTCACCGACGCCGGCCTGATCACCCGCGATAAGCGCGGCAGATGGGCCTACTACGCCGTCGCCTCCGACGCTCTCGACGCCCTCGGCGAAGTCCTTCGGGTCGAACATAAAGACAAAGACTCTGCCGACTGCCGCTAGCGGCACTCAGAGAGTCTGTCGAATTGACGGTGCATCTCATGGTTAGTGGCTATGGGCGGACAGCCGGTCGTTGAAGGTGATGTCGACGGCGTTGTGTGCGCCTCTCATCGTTCGGTCCACCGTCATCACGGCGAGGTAGACATACTTGAGCGCGGCTCGTTCGGTCGGGAAGTGGTCCTTGGCGGTGACGGCCCGCCGGAACCGGGCGTTCAACGGCTCAATCGCAAAGCACAGGATTCGTCGGATCTCCAAATCACAGTCCTGGAGCGGGACGAACTCCTCGCAGTCCTTCTGCCACCGATCACAAGTCGGCGTATCGGATCAGATGTACCAGGTCTCCGGCAGGCCTGATCATTGAACAGCAGTGACCCCTTGCTGATGTGGGCGAAGCGCACCTGATGGGCATGAAACTTCGTCAGGTAAATGCAGGTCTGGAGATCGTTCACCGATGAACCATTCACACCCACGCCACTGCCGCGATCACGAGCCAGAGGTGCCCGTCGATCTGCCGAATGTGGTCGTCACCGTCGCTGCGGACGGAACTCTCACAGCCACTATCGATGGCATCACTCACCCGCAACCTGCTGCGGGGGCGTGGACTCGGGCGACGTTCGGGCCGCTGATGGATGAGATCACGAAGGACCGCACCGTGTCGGTCCGGGTCGAGGTGCGCGAGTGCGACGGTGGAGTGTTCACCGACATCATCCACGCCCGTAAACGAACTCCACCTGTCCGAGTAACAGAGCAGGAATCGGTACCGGGCATACGGCGAGGCCGCCGCGCCGCCACGCCCCGAGCACCGCATCTGATGGAGGTGGAGGGCGACGGGTTTGTGCCTGGTGAGGAGGTCACCGTCGCGGTCATCGTGAGCCACACCGACGCCGCCGGAACTGGCACTGCGCGTGCGCTGGTCGATCTCGACGACCTCCCGACAGACACGACGGGCGAAGTGATCCTGTTCGGGCGAATCTCGGGCACGACCGCGATCCGGCGGCTGCAATGAACCCGAGACAGGGCGGGAGCATGGGCGACGAACTTACCAACGCCGCCCTCATCGCCCTGATCGGAGCCTTCGGCCTCGCACTCGTCCTCCGAGGAGCCGGCTCAATCGCTGCGTTCCTCTCTGGCACACCCGAGCCCGAGACTGGGCCGGCTTCAGGTCTCGGAGTGCTGTTCAGCCCAGCAGACCCGGCAGGGGTTCTCGACGCCCCAGGGCTCAGTCCTGTCGTCTACTGGATCGTCGCAGCCATACTGCTCGCCGGGCTGATCGCCACGGTGACATGGGTCTGGTTTCTGCTGCGCCGACACAATCGCAAAACCGACACTGACCCGCACAGGTTCGCGGGGATTGCCACCGCTCATGAAGTCAAGACCACTGCATCGTCGAAAGCTCTCCTGCACCGCGCTGGAACCCTGCGACCATCGCTTGCGACACCCTCGCCCGCTGACGTCGGCTACCTGCTCGGAACCAGCCGCGGGACCGGCGTGTGGGCGTCGGTGGAAGACTCGATCCTGCTGATCGGCCCGCCCCGCTCCGGCAAGGGACTGCACGTCGTCATCAACGCGATCCTGGACGCACCAGGGGCCGTCGTCACCACCAGCACCCGACCAGATAATCTGACCGCCACATTGCGAGCGAGGCGCCGTAAAGGCGGACCCGTTGCAGTATTCGACCCCCAACGCCTCGCCGAGGGCATCCCCGCTGGTCTGCGATGGTCACCGGTGCGCGGGTGTGAGGACCCGCTGACCGCAATGATTCGCGCAAACGGACTCGCCGCCGCCACCGGGCTCTCCTCTGGCGGAGTGGAGTCCGGCGGGTTCTGGGAAGGTAAGACCCGAACCGCGCTCCAAGCCTTGCTCCACGCCGCAGCGCTCGACGGCAGGCCGCCTGCTGAGTTGTTCCGGTGGACCCTCGACGCCAGCGGCGCAGCCGAGGCCGTCGCGATCCTGAACTCGAACCCGAACGCCGCGATGGGGTGGGGCGACTCGCTCGGCGCAATGATCGACGCCGACCCCAAGACCCGCGACAGCATCTGGCAAGGCGTCTCCCTCGCCCTCGCAGCCCTCGCCGACCCCCGCGTGCTCGATGCCGTCACACCCGGACCCAACGAACAGTTCGACCCCGAAACCTTCCTCACCCAGCAAGGCACTCTCTACCTGCTCGCCACCGGAGCCGGGGCCGGCGCATCCGCCGCGCTCGTCGCCGCGTTTGTGGAGGACCTCATCGAGACCGCCCGACGTCTCGCCGCCCGGTTACCCGGTGCCCGACTCGACCCGCCTCTGCTGCTGGCGCTCGACGAAATCGGTAACCTCGCACCCCTGCCATCGCTGCCGATGCTGATGGCCGAAGGCGGCGGCACCGGGATCACCACCATGCCCGTCTTGCAGTCCCTCGCCCAAGCCCGCGACCGGTGGAGTGAGCACCAAGCCGGTGCGATATGGGACGCCAGCATCGCCAAGATCATCCTCGGCGGCGCGTCCAACAGCCGCGACCTCCAAGATCTGTCCACCCTTATCGGCGAACGCGACGAATACACCAACAGCGTGACCCTCGGTGATCGCGGCACCCGATCGAACCAGCGCTCCATACGGCGGGTTTCAATTTTGCCACCCGACCGCATCCGCACCCTACCCTTCGGCACCGGCGTCACCCTGCTGCGCTCCACACCACCCATAGTCACCGACCTCCGCGCCTGGCCCGACCGCTCCGACGCCGCCCAACTCCGCAGCGACCGCACCGAACTTGAAGCCCTCCTACGCCGCCCTGCACCCTGACACCACGGTCTGAGTGCGGGAGCGCACCTGCCTGATACAGCGGCCACGACGAGCTGGCTGCCTGAGATCAGGAGGAGGCCATCATGGCCATTCGCACTCATCAATCCATTTCGGGTTTCGTCGCCTCGGAGCCGCAGCTGAGCTACACCCAACGTGGGGACGCGCGGCTCTACATGAAGGTCGGCATCGAGCACTACCGGAAGGAGCCCGACAACACCTTCACACAGTTAGAGACCACCTTCCACGACCTCATCGCATATCGCGGGGCGGCCGAGCAGGGGGCCGAGCGGATCGCCAAGGGCGACAACATCATCGCCGACGGCCGTGTACGGGAGTACTCCTACGAGCGCAACGGACAGCGCTACGAAGGTGAGGAGTTCATCGCAACTCGCATCGGCCACGACCTGGCGCGCACGCGCTACGAGGTAGATCGAACCGAGCGCAACTCTGGCCGAAATGGCGCTGCCTTCACCGCGCCACAGCGTTCCGCTCCGTCGAACGCCGCGACCATCGGAATGTGAGCGGGGAGACCATGACCGACTCGCTCGGCCCCGAACACGATGACCTGCCGCCCGAGGCAGAAACACGGTCGCCTCGTTTCGATACTCCTGAGCCGCCGCATCCGGTCAACTGGAATCTACTCACGGCTAATGATCTTGAAACGGAGCTGCTCGAACTCAACCGCTGGGTGGACTGGCTTCGCCACACCTACGGTCTTACAGCCAGCGTCGTGCCGCCGTACTGGCATCGGCACCCCGAACTCCTCTGGGAGCTGTCCGCCCTGCACCTGCACTGGTTATCCGCCTACGACGCCGAGCAGGACGGCTCAGCGCCCCTCGGGTGGCACCGCGACTTCGCAGATGCACGAGCCCGGCTTCGAGACTGGGTCGCCGCCTGCGGCACACGCCTTGACAGGGATCGGCCAACCCGCCAGACGAGTTGGCCCGGAGAAGACCCCGCCGCGCCCGTCGAGGACTTACCCATCACAGACCGCGACGAAGACTTCGTGCGGTTCGTGCTCGATCAGGTCGCAGCGCGCCAGGAGGCCGAAGATGCCTTCTTCGCGGCCTTCGAATCTGACACCGGCGAGGTGTGAGCATGACGCGGCGGTACATACGAAAGACCGGGCAGCGTCAGCAGAGCGAGCGCGAGCTGACGATCCGCGCCGACTTCCACGAACCCCCCGACCTCGACAAGCTCAGCGAGTTACTCATCCGTATCGCGCTCCAACGGTCCGGGTCGTGCCCCTCGGGAGGAACGACGACATCGAAGCGCCCGCGTGCTTCAGTGGAGCCTTCGTCGTAGAATGTATGCATCCGTCGCGGATGGCGGATGTTGTGGTCCTAGCGCTTCGCCCTTGTGGCGAGGCAAAGCAAACGTGGCCGACTCGGCCTAGTCCTACAGCCTTCGGGCTCTTCTTACGATCAACATCCCTCGACTCATCAGTCCGCGTCGGCAGAACTAGTGACTGTGGAGAAGAGCCATGACGACCACCGATGCGAGCCGCGCCGCGATAGACAGTCTCGTTGCCCCAACACCGTTCGTTGGGGCGATCGCCGTCTCCTACCTCCGTGTCTCGACCAAGGAGCAGGCAGAGAAGGGCGGCAGCGCCGAAGGCTTCTCGATCCCAGCCCAGCGCGAGGCCAACCAGCGCAAGGCCGACCAACTCGGCGCGACCATCGTCGAGGAGTTCGTCGACGCGGGCGAGTCTGCCCGCAAGGCCGACCGGCCAGAACTGATGCGGATGATCCAGTACGTCACGAAGCACAAAACGAACTACTGCATCGTCCACAAGGTCGACCGGCTGGCCCGCAACCGCGCAGACGACGTGACCATCCACCTCGCGCTCAAGGACGCCGGGGTCACCCTGGTGTCAGCGACTGAAAACATTGACGAGACGCCCTCGGGGATGCTGCTGCACGGCATCATGTCGTCGATCGCCGAGTTCTACTCGCGCAACCTGGCCACGGAGGTCGTCAAGGGTCTGTCACAGAAGGCCGCGCAGGGCGGGACAGTGTCGAAGGCACCTATCGGATACCGCAACATCGGAGTGCGTGACGAGTTTGGCCGTGAGGTGCGCACCGTCGAGCTGGACGAGGAACGTGCACCGCTGGTTCGGTGGGCCTTCCAGGTGTTCGCGTCCGGGGATTGGTCGACGAGCCAGCTCCACCACGAGTTAGTGGCGCGGGGGCTGACGACAGCACCTTCCCCGCGTCGTCCTTCTCAGCCCATTGGCAAGTCGTCGGTGCATCGGATGCTCACGAACCCGTACTACAAGGGCTGCGTCCGCTATCAAGGCGTCACCTACGCCGGAGTCCACGAAGCGCTCGTCCCGAACGAGGTGTGGGATCAGGTGCAGACCGTGCTCGGCACTCACCGGTCGGCGGCGGACGCGACGCAAGTGCACGATCACTACCTGAAAGGCTCTGTGTTCTGCGGGCAGTGCGGCTCGCGCCTGATCGTGTGCAACGCGAAGAGTAGCCAGGGCACGATCTATCCGTACTTCGTGTGCGCGAGCAGGCACGGCGGTAGGGGTGACTGTACCCGTCAAGCGATGCTCATCGAGCACGTCGAGCGACTCGTGGAGCAGTTCTACGATCACGTCCAGATCAGCGCGGAGACCAAGCAGGCGCTCTCGTCGATGCTGCACGCACGGTTCGACGAGATGATGTCCGAGGGTGCCGCGGAACTGGCGGACCTCGCCACGCGTCGGACCCAGCTCGAAGACGAGCAGGAGAAGCTGCTCCGTGCTCACTACGCGGGAGCGGTCCCGTTGGAGTTGCTCAAGCGGGAGCAGGATCGGATCACGGCATCGCTGGAGACGATCCAGAACCGGATCGACGCCCACCACGGGGAGTACGCCTTCGCTCGGGCGAACTTGGACGACGCGTTGACTCTGCTGTCGAATGCGGCCGACATTTACAAGAAGGCTGACGACGCGAACCGTCGTCTGTGCAACCAGGCGCTGTTCACGGCGATTTATGTCGATGAGGACAACGACGTTCGGGTCGGCTACAAGACGCCGTACGACGGGCTGAGCATCGAAGGCTTGCAGGCCGACGCCCTCACCTGGGCCGCCGAGGCAAGAAAGTTGAGCCAGGCTCGAACCTCGACCAAGGGCGGTCCCTTGGTCGAAAGTTCAAACCTGACCCATTTGGGGTGAGCAACGGGGCTTGAACCCGCGACCTCCTGGACCACAACCAGGCGCTCTGCCAACTGAGCTATGCCCACCATGTGCACCTTGCGGCGCAACGAGAGCTAACAATAGCGGGTTTTGCCGCAGAGTTAAAATCCGTGGACTGTCTGCCCGCCCACATTTTCCACCACGGCCAATCTGTCCGCAGCAGGGGGAGGTGGTTATGCCAGCAGACACCCCATAAATCAGGGTCGGGCTAGTCAATCCGCCTCGGGGGTGCCGACAGCGGCAGCCCCTGTCGCCGGGGCGCCCTCCGCCCCGGACCCTGCCACCTCTCCAGCCTCCGCCCCGGCTTGCGCCCCCTGAGCCCTGGCCTCCGCCCCGGCGGCATCCGCCGCCGGGCCGCCCGCCTCCAGTGCTCGCGCTGCCGTCCCGGCCACGGCCGCCGCTGCCCGGCGGCACGCCCCCGTGCGCGGTTGCTCCAGTGGGAAGAGCACCGCCCGGTAGTAGGCCAACTCGTCGATCGACTCCAAAATGTCGGCCATCGCCAGGTGCCCCCCGGCTTTCTTCGGGGCGGCATAGTAGGCCTTCGGGTACCAGCGGCGCGCCAACTCCTTAACGGAGGACACATCAACGATGCGGTAATGCAGATGCTCCATCAACGTGGGCATGTCTCGGTCCAGGAACGCCTTATCCGTGTGGACCGAGTTTCCCGCCAGGATCGCCTTCCGCGGTACGGGTGCGAACCGCTTAACGTAGTCCAGCACCTCGGCCTCAACCTCGGCCAGGGGACGTCCCTGGGAGGCCACCACCTCCAGCAGCCCCGACTTGGTGTGCATGTTGCGCACGAAATCGTCCATCTGCTCCAACGCCTCCGGTGGGGGAGTGATCGCGAAGTTCAAGCCCGGCGCCAAGGGCACCAACTCGGAGTCGGTGACGACCACCGCGATCTCGATCAATGCATCGTCGCGCAATGACAGCCCTGTCATCTCGCAATCAATCCACACCAAAGGTTCGTTGTCCAAGTTCATGCAGTCAGCATAGGACCGCTGGACGAAACTGCGACATTGGCCGCCAAGACGTATCCTGAGCGCGGCAAAGCTCCGTTGCGGAAAGGAAAACCCGTGCCCCTCGATTTTGCTGGTGCCCGTTCCCGCCTGCGCGGAGTGCTCAAGCACACGCCGTTAGAGCCATCCGAGCGCTTGAGCGACCTGCACGGTTTCCCAGTGCTGCTCAAACGCGAGGATCTGCAGGTGTGCCGCTCCTTCAAAGTTCGTGGCGCATTTAACACGATTGCCGCGCTGCCTGCGGCCGAGCGCACTAAGGGGGTGGTGGCGGCCTCCGCAGGCAATCACGCCCAAGGGGTGGCCTACGCCTGCCGCGAGCTGGGGGTCGACGGCCGCATCTTCCTGCCCTCCAACACGCCCCGCCAAAAACGTAACCGCATCGCCGAGATCGGGCGCGGCTGGGTCGATCAAGTCATTGTCGACGGGACTTTCGACGTTGCCAGCGCCCAAGCGCAGCTGCACGCCATCGAGGCGGGCGCGGTGTGGGTACACCCCTTCGACGACGACCTCGTCATTGCCGGGCAGGGCACCATCGCCCCCGAAATCGTTGCTGCGCTCGGGGACCAGGAACTGGACACGGTGCTCGTACCCGTCGGGGGCGGGGGGCTGCTGGCCGGTATCGCCGCCTGGTTCGCCGAGAATCAACCCCAGGTGCGGGTCGTGGGGGTCGAGCCCGAAGGTGCGGCTTCCATGCAGGCGGCGCTGGCCGCCGGTCACCCGGCGTTGCTACCGAAGGTAGACACCTTCGTGGATGGCACGGCGGTGGCGCGTGTCGGCAAGCGCAGCTTTGAGATCGTGCGGGAGTTGCACCTCGACTTCGTCACCGTGCCGGAAGGGGCGGTGTGCTCGGAGCTGCTGGACCTCTACCACTCCGAAGGGGTCATCGCTGAGCCGGCCGGGGCGTTGGCATCGGCCGCGCTGCGCATCGGCTTGCCGCACACCCCGACCGGAGCGGTGGTGGCTGTAGTCTCGGGCGGCAACAATGACCTATCCCGCTACGACGAGATCGCCGAGCGGGCTGCCCGCTACCAGGGTCTGCGCCACTACTTCCTTGTCGCTTTCCAGCAACAGCCGGGGGCGCTGCGCCACTTCTTGGATGACGTGCTATCGGCTGACGAGGACATCATCCTGTTCGAGTACACCAAGAAGAACAACCGCGAGACCGGCCCGGCCCTCGTCGGGATCGAATTGGCCGACCCCGCCGACATCACCCAGCTGCGGCGCCGTATGGACGCGAGCCCACTGCATGTGGAGGAGATCCCGGCCGACTCCGACCTCTTCGGCTTCCTGATCTAGCTAGTTGGTGCCTTGTCGCAGCGAGCCCTGCTGCGGCGTCGTGGTTCCCGTGCCGACGACGCACGCCACCGTGCGGCTGCCGTCGCGCCACTGTTCGGCCGTGGGGGCGAGCCAGCTGAGTGCCAGGTCGCTGTCCGGATAGGACTGACCCACATAGTCGGCGAACGGCGCCATGCAGGTTTCCTCCGCCCACTTGCTGAGCTTGTTGTTGTCCGGGAGCGCCGTACCAGAGACCTCCGTCAAGAAGACGACTTCCCAATGGTGGTCAGCGGTGCAGTCGACCTGACTGGAGCCACCGGTCGTGGGATCAGCCAGCACGCAGTCGCCGACGGCGAGATCGCGCGGGTCCACTGCGGCGGTCGAGTTGCCGAACCACCCCAGTAGGTACATGACCCCCACGGCCGCCCCCACCAGTGCCAGGACGGCGAGGACTCGCCCTCCCCAGTGCCGCCGGGTAGGTGAGCTGGGGGTGGCCTGGTCCGTCTCCGCCTCGCCGGGAAGCAGCGGCTTGAGGGGGCGATTGTCCGGCCGCCGCGCCGCAGGACCCAGCGGGGGCCGACCTGGTCGAGGCGAACTCGGTTGTGGGATTACGGGGACGCTGGGGTGGACGGGTACGCTCGGTCGCCGCACCCGCGCGGTGTCTGGGGTTGCAGGCAAGCGCAGCGACTTGACGGAGAACGGCCGCAGCCCCGCCCGGGCGAGAGCCTGATCAGCGGCGGGTGCCCCCGTCACACTCGCCGGGTATGGGTAGGGACTAGCCACCGGCGTCGCCCCACTAGCGCCGGGCACTGCGTCGGAATCCGATTCTCCTGATTCCGGGGGCACCGGTGGTTTGGCGGTCCATGGGCCTACCGGGCGCCGTAGGCGCCGCACCGAGAACTTTCGGCGGCCCGCCGGTGCTTCTGCCGCCGGGGCGGAAGCTGCTGGTTTTGGGGCCGGGGCGGTGATCGTCAAGACCGTGTCTGCAGCGGGTGGGACAGTGTCCGTGGGCGCGGGCGAGGCAGGGACTATTGTCAGCAACGGGGCGTCGGATGCGGGTTCCGGTTCGGGTTCGGGTTCCGCTTCGGTTTCTGGTGCG